>JBEKIV010000196.1:0-7761 GCA_050011595.1 Tepidisphaeraceae bacterium | reverse complement strand
CATCGTCCTTAGCCGCCCATTGAGCCCGCGGGCGTATCACCACAAAGGCGACCATTCCGAACAACATCATCAATGTCAAAGCCAGCACCGCGCCGCCCTGCAAAAGCAGCCCTATGTCCTTTTGGCCCTGCCAATATACAAAACCCATGAGGGCCACGGTCACGACAATTACGGACGCGGGGATAGATACCGCGAACAGCTTTCTGACCGGACGCGCGTCCTGATGGATGGTTCTTTCCATGGCGTATTAGGCGATCCGGCCGAAGTTCGCCGGGCTTACGATTCTGCGAATCCCCGCCTGACATGACCGCTATGCCGCATCCTCTTCCAACAGCGGCGGCGGAACAATCGTTGCCGACCCCGACGCGTGCCCATTCCCATTCAGCCCCAGTTCCTCCACCAGCTTGGCCGGGACCTCGGCCGTATTCCTGCACTTCGGATACCCGCTGCACCCCAGGAATTTCCCTCTCCGCCCGCTTCGGATCACCATTGGCTTGCCGCACTCGTCGCAGTCGATGTCCGTGGCGATGGGCCCGTTGCCGTTGTTGGCGACCGGCGCGTTGCCGGTAAGCTGCGCCACCAGTTTCGCCGCCTTGTCCCCGCCCTCGTTCAATTTCGGGATCAGCGCTTCCACCGTTTTCAAATCTTCGCCCGTCATCTTGGCGACCTGCCGGGTGGCGCGGCATTTTGGAAATGCGCTGCATCCCAGGAACGGGCCGCGCTTGCTGTTCCGCAGGATCATCGGACTTCCGCACTTCTCGCACTTCACTGGCGTCAGCACCTTGGCCTTCGGCGGCATCGGATTGCCCTGCTTATCCAGATTGACGATCGTTTCGCATTCGCGCGTGCCGTCCGGCTTCTTCAGCATGTACCCGCTGCATCCCAGGAATTCCCCGAACCGGCCCTTCATTTTCCGCATCTCCCGGCCGCAGTTGGGGCATTTGAACTCGCTCTTCTCCTGAACCTTGGGCTTGCCCTGCTTGTCCACCGACTTGATCCCGTCGCACTCCGGATACCGGGTGCAACTGAGGAAGAACCCGTTCTTGCTGATGCGATACACCATCGGCGAGCCGCACTTTTCGCACGTATACGGCGAAGGCGATCCGCCCGCATGTTCCAATTTGTCCAACGCCCCATCCACCGTCTTGTGGAACGGCCCGTAAAAATCCTTCAGCAGCTTGATCCAGTCCAGGTGCTGCTCCTCGATCTGATCCAGCTTGCCCTCCATCCCAGCCGTGAACTGCACGTCCATGATCTCGGGGAACGCCTGGATCAGCTTGTCCGTCACGATCGAGCCCAGCATGGTCGCGTGGAACCGGCGGGCGACCTGCTCCACGTACTCCCGGTCCTGGATCGTCTGGATAATCGATGCGTACGTGCTCGGCCGGCCGATCCCCAGCCGTTCAAGCTCCTTCACCAGCGACGCCTCGCTGAACCGCGGCGGCGGCTGCGTGAAATGCTGCGTCGGTTCGATCTCGACGGCCACGACCGGCTTGCCTTCGGACAGCTCCGGCAACAGTTGGTCTTCGCTGCTGACCCCCGTCACCCGCATGAAGCCGTCGAACACCAGTTTGCGCCCCGATCCGCGGAAGATCGCCTCGCCTACGCTGGTTCCCGCGGCGATCGTCGCCGTCGTCGCGTCGAACTGGGCCGCCGACATCTGGCAGGCCACGAACCGGTTCCAGATCAGTTGATACAGCCGCGAGTCGTCCGCCCCCAGCTTCGCGTGTGCCGCCGCCGGCGTAAATGAAAGGTCCGTCGGACGGATCGCCTCGTGCGCTTCCTGCGCCGATTTGTTGCTCGAGGCGTAGGCATTCGCCTTCTCCGGCAAATATCGGTCGCCGAACGTCTGGCCGATATACCTCCGCGCCATGGCCACCGCGTCAGCCGATAGGTTCGTGCTGTCGGTTCGCATGTAGGTGATGTATCCGCCTTCGTACAGCGATTGCGCGATGCGCATCGTCCGCTGCGCCCCGAAGCTCAGCCGGCTGCTGGCCGCCTGTTGCAGCGTGCTGGTGATGAACGGCGCCGACGGTTTGCTGGTGACGCTCTTCTTCTCGATCGAGCGAACGATGAAGGCCGGCGTTTTTTCGATCCGGCCGATGAATTTCGTCAAGTTCGCCGCCGGGCCTTTCCCCTGCGGATCGGTCGTGTTCTGTTCCTCGGTGACGACAAACCCCAACGCCTCCGCCGCCTGGCGCGCCGCCGACTTGTTGTTCACCTCAAATTTCTTGCCGCCCAACTCCACCAGTTCCGCGGCGAAGGCGGCCTGCTCGCCGAGCCATTTGTCCCGCTCGGCCTTGGTCCGCTCGCCGTTGCCCGTGTTGTGCAGAAAGTCGGTCCACTTTTCCGCCAGCCCGCGCGCCCGGATGGAATCCGGCGTGAAGATCGCGCCGATTTTCCAGAACTCGTCCGGGATGAATTTGTCGATTTCCCGCTCCCGCTCCACCACCAGCCGCACCGCCACCGACTGCACCCGGCCCGCCGACAAACCCCGCGCCACCTTCCGCCACAGCAGCGGGCTGATCTCGTAACCCACGATCCGGTCCAGGATGCGCCGCGCCTGCTGCGCGTTTACTCGGTCAATGTCGATCTGGTGCGGCTTCTGAAATGCCTTCTGAATCTCGCTCTTGGTGATGGCATTGAAAATGACCCGGTACACCCGATTGTCCGGAATCCCCAGCGCCTCCTTCAGATGCCAGGCGATCGCTTCACCCTCCCGGTCCAAGTCCGTCGCCAGGTAGACCTTGTCGCTTTCCTTCGCCAGCTTCTTGAGCTCCCCGATCACCTTGCTTCGACTTTCCAGCACCTCGTAATCCGGCTGGAACGTTTTCAGATCGACGCCCATCCCTTTGGACGGCAAATCGCGGACGTGCCCCATGCTGGCCCGAACGACGTAGCCGTCGCCGAGGTACTTATTGATCGTCTTGGCCTTCGCTGGCGATTCGACGATCACCAGATGTTTTCCGCTCTTGCGTGCCATGGCTTTACGTTTGCAGCGGCGCACCCTCGTTCCGGACAATCCGTTGGCTCGTATCGACCGATATTCCGCAATTCTTCACGAATTGCCTCACCCGAACCTCGGTCAAGGGCGGGGCAGTTTGCAAACCTAACAGCTACCTGTCAAGTCCGCACCGCCCATATACCGCCGTGGAATTGATACGGGATTATCTGACGGTAGTTCATTTTAGACCCGACCGCGCCCACCACCGGATGACAATCCGTCTTAATTGTAAGCCAATGATTGGCAATACCTTAGGAGACGGTTCATTTTTCGTAAGAAAATGCCAGGATATAGATGATAAGACAGTTGATGAGTTCGCTTCAGAATTTTTCTTTCGGGTCGGGCGATCCTGGTGTCCATCATCCTGTTTGCGCCAAGTCCAGTGTTTCGCCGAATTTGGAAAATATCGCTGTTCGAAGCTGAATATGGTCGGGGTGATTGAGCCTGGGATCATCGGCAAAAATTGCCTGTGCGTCTTCCTTGGCCAGTTGGAGCAAATCCAATTCGCTCGTCAGATCTGCGAGCTTGAATTCCGGCAACCCATGTTGCCGGAGGCCGAAGAATTCGCCGGGACCTCGCAGCCGCAGGTCCATCTCCGCGATCTCAAAGCCGCTTGAAGTGTTGAGCATGGCACTCAGCCGGGCCTGGGCGCCCGGCGTTGCCCCATCGGCCACCAGGATGCATTCCGACGAAAACGGACCCCGGCCGATCCGGCCACGCAATTGGTGCAACTGCGAGAGCCCAAACCGGTCCGCCCCGGCGATCACCATCACCGTCGCGTTGGCCACGTCGATGCCCACCTCGATCACCGTCGTCGCCACCAGCACGTCGATCTTCCCATCCCGGAAACTCGACATCGTCTGTTCCTTCTCCTCCGTCGTCATCTGGCCGTGCAGCGCGCCCAATCGCAGGTCCTTCAGCGGCCCCGCCGCCAACGTCCGCATCCGCCCAATCACCGACTTGGCCCCGTTGCCGTCGTCCTCCTGAATCTGCGGAAGCACGATGTACGCCTGGCGCCCGCCTCGCACCTGCTCGCAAACGAATTCCCACGCCTGGGCCACCTGCCCCGGCCGAAGCCAGCGCGTCTTGATCGGTTTCCTTCCCGGCGGAAGCTCCTCGATCGCGCTGACGTCGAAATCCGCGAAATACGACAGCGCCAAGGTTCGAGGGATCGGCGTTGCCGTCATCACCAGATAATGCGGGCTGACCCCCTTGTCGCTGAGCGTTGCCCGTTGCCGAACCCCCAGCCGATGCTGTTCATCGACGATCACCACACCCAGGTTGGCAAACTCGATCCCTTCCTGCAAAAGCGCCTGCGTGCCGACCGCCAGATGCGTCTGTCCCTCGGCGAGGCGTGCGGCGACGGCGCCGCGGCTTTGCCGCCGCGTCCGCGACGTCACCAGGTCAATTTTGACCTGCGAACCATGCAGCAAATTCCGCAGCGTCAAATAATGCTGCTCCGCCAACACCTCCGTCGGCGCCAGCAGCGCGGCCTGCATCTTGTTCGCGATCGCCGCCAACATCGCGTACACCGCCACCACCGTCTTTCCGCTTCCCACGTCACCCTGCAACAGCCGCTTCATCGGCCGGCCGCTCTTCAGGTCCCGCACGATCTGCCAGACCGCATTCTGTTGCCCGCCGGTCAATTCAAATGGAAATCGCGCCCGAATCCGCCGGTCCAGCGTTTTGTCGATCCGCAGAATCGCCGCCGAAATCTTGCTCACCTTTTTCCAATGGCTCGCCGCC
Organism: Tepidisphaeraceae bacterium; assembly: GCA_050011595.1. Lineage (GTDB taxonomy): Bacteria > Planctomycetota > Phycisphaerae > Tepidisphaerales > Tepidisphaeraceae > PALSA-1353. The sequence goes on along the minus strand of JBEKIV010000196.1, from coordinate 3,011 downwards.
AACCCAAGCTGCATCAGCATTAACTCGTCATAAACCAGCCTTCGTCGCGCCGCGATCGCCTGGCGGCGATCCGTCGGCTGATGGATCGCGCGATACGCCTCCCTCCGGCCCATCAATTTCCGCCGTGACAAGATTCCCGCGCCAAACCATTCACCCACCGCCGCCAGCGCCTCGCGCAGGTTCGCCGAAACGATTCGCTCGATCGTTTCGCTGGAAATCCTGGAATTCGCCGGATAGACCGCCCGGAACTTCGCATCCTCGACGGCCTTCGTCCCCGGCTCGACAGTCTCCCATTTCGGATTGACCATCTGTGCAATCCCGCGGAAAAACTGCACCTTCCCCCGCACGCGCAGCAGCAACCCCGGATGGATTTGCCTCCGAAGATATCCGCCGTGAAAGAAAACCAGCGACAGCCGATGCACCGCATCGGAAAGCGTCGCCTCGAACCTAGTCTTGCCATGTCCGCCGGCAACGTAGTTGACGGCCGTGACTTCACCTCGGGCGATGCTGATCTCACCCTCCCGCAGCCGGTCGATCGGCCGTTCCTCCGATTCGTACTGATAATCCCGCGGAAAATATTCCAGCAAATCCCCAAGCGTGGTCACGCCGAGCGTCCGCAGCGCCCTGGCCCGAGCCGGGCCGATGTCGTGCAGGTCCTCAATGGGACGGGCTAACGCGGCGACTTTCCCCTTTTCCCCCTCTCCCGGTACTCCGGGAGAGGGCCGGGGTGAGGGCGAGAGCAACCCCATTTTCGGCGGCGGCGCTCCTTTTCCCTTCTCCCGGTACTCCGGGAGAGGGCCAGGGTGAGGGTCTTCTGTCGCCTTTCGAGGTAGGCCCTCACCCCAACCCTCTCCCGGAGTACCGGGAGAGGGGGGCGGTTGCTCAATAAGATGCTTAAGAATTTCTTCCGCCACCACATCCGGATGCTTCAGTGCGTCATCATCCCAAAACCGAAGGATTTTAACTCCCAACTTCCCGAGCCGGGCCGCGCGTTCAGCATCGTAGGCCGCAATATCAGGCTCGCTATGCTGACCCCCATCAAGTTCCACTGCAAGGCGGCACGCATCGCAATAAAAGTCGAGGATATATTCGCCTACCGGATGCTGTCGGCGAAACTTGAAACCCTCGAGCTGCCGACTACGCAAAATAGACCAGATTTTTTGCTCGGCATCGGTAGGCAATTTTCGCATCTGGCGGGCAAGACCGATGAGCCGACGCTCTTTATCACGGGAAGCCTGCATTCGCTTCAGCCCTCAATCCCTCGGCCCTCACCCTAACCCTCTCCCGGAGTACCGGGAGAGGGGAATGGCTTATTTACGCGTGAAAATCTTCCCTCGCCGCATGTACTCATGGGGGGCTTTGCACAAGGGGACCATTTTAGTGTCTCCTGTTGTGCAACAAGCTCTTTCGTTGAGCAGAAATTATGGAATTTCGTAGCTCATGGTCGGGTATGTAGCGGAGCGGATTTCGCGACGGGAATTTAATTTTGCAGGGCATGATACGACCCTGAGTAAATCGAACGATCAGACGACCATCCGTCCGTCTTTTGCTTGCCGCCGGATCAAATTTCGCCTTAATCATTTCGGTGCCGTCAAATTTCACAATTTCGACTTTTTCTATTTTCGGCTCGGCCTTTCGCCCAACCTTCCAAGCCGGGGATTCTCCGTTCCGAAAAACTTCGGAAAGATCGCGGCGAGTTCTTAATCGGAGGGTGAGGTATCGCATTGGCGGGCTATTGTACCCCCTGTCACCAGTTTGTCGCATAGAAAAACCGGCCAATGGACACTGGTGCAATTTGAAATTAAATCACCAAAATTAAGCCCGTGGGGAACCCCAAGTTCAAGAATCGGCCCTCACCCTAACCCTCTCCCGGATTACCGGGAGAGGCGACAATACAATTATTCCTCCCCCCATCCCTCGTCGCCGATCAATTTCACGAATCGGCAGCCGCAGATGTCGTTGCTCACGAGCTTGTCGCCCGCGGTCAGGGAATAAACAAGAGGTCGATCCAACATAAGGTCTCCCGCCACAGATCAAATAGATTAATGACCACCGAACCGCTGAGCGGGGCAAAGGTCTCCGTATTTTCTGTCAATATTTGTTTATAGGCAAGGTCGCCCACGAGGTTGAGCAATTCGTGCGCGGAGGATCCATGCAAGGCGAGCGTTAGCGGGCAGAATTCGATTCGCAAGACCGGTCTTTGCTTCTGGCTGGCAATGAAGTGTCGCGCGCCCTGCAACACTTTAATGTCATGGCCTTCGGTATCGATGTGGATAAACGTGAATTCATCGCCTAACTCCGGGAGCATGCTGTCCAGAGTCACCTGCCGCACCTCCTCGTACTGGTTCATGTTGGGGGTGTTCTGCCGCAAGCTGTTCATTCCGGTATTGTCAATACTGCCGAGGAACAGGCGGCAAGTTCCGCACTGGTCGGAAACCGCGGCCGTGTAGAGGCGGACGTTAGCGACCTGGTTCAACTCCATATTTCGACGGTGTACTGCGGCGTTGAAGGACCCGGGCTCAAAGCCAACGCAAGTTTTGAAAAAATCGGAAGCAATCACCGTGTCCGAACCGATGCGTGCTCCCACCTCAAGGAACGATCCTCCGCGGGCAGCCCGCGTGTAGAGATTCGTTGTCCGCAAGTACTCCCACGGGCGCTCCGTCGCAAAAATGACGTGGAAAAACCGATCGGCCTTGGGAACGTAGATTCGCTTGGGACGCAGGTTGGGCAGCGTATGTCGAAACTGAAGTATGTCGAACTCGCTCTCGATGAATTGACTCATCCGGGATTTCCCCTACGGACCTCTGCCGACGATGATGGAACGGACGCGTTGCAAACTATTCGTACCGCGCCGGCATGCCGTCATTCCGCAAGTACATGGAGTGAGGAGCAGGAAGCGAGCGGAGTATTATTCCTCCCCCCATCCCTCCTCGCCGATCAATTTCACGAATCGGCAGCCGCAGATGTCGTTGCTCACGAGCTTGTCCCCCACGCGCTGGACTTCAACCAGC
>JBEKIV010000195.1:0-7794 GCA_050011595.1 Tepidisphaeraceae bacterium | reverse complement strand
ACGCCCGCCGAGTGGGAGGCCACCGGCATCCCCACCGGCGACGTGTATGAGAACGTGACTCTGGGCTCCACCTATTCGGTCAACGCGGACGGCTTCACCGCCGGCTCCAATTTGCCGACGTCGTAGCCACGGTTCAATCAGGTTCCCGCGCACCTGAACGGGGGCGTCCAAAGACGCCTCCGTTCTTTTTTTTCGTCTCATAACGTTCGACAGGAAATCCGATGCAGGCGATGATCCTTCTGGACGAAAAAGGAACGGACCTTGCTCTTCAATTCCACGAGTTATCTGATTTTCCTGACGATGGTGGTGCTGGTCTATCACCAGTTGCCGCCGGCGGCCAAGCGATGGACGATCCTCGCCGCCAGCTATATTTTCTATGCGTCGTGGAAATTCCCGTTCCTGGGCCTGCTGATCGCCTCGACGTTGGCGAATTACTTCTTTGGCCTGCTGATCGGCCCCGCGCCGCACGCCCAACACCAGATTCAGTCGCCCGGCTCGCGGCCGCCGACCCAGAAGCATCCGTTCCCCTCGGATGAATCCCGCGATCCGCGACGAAAATTCTGGCTGATCGTCTCGCTGGCGTGCAATCTGGGCGTGCTGTGCCTCTTCAAATACGCCGGTTTTTTCTCGGACGTCAGCTACGGCGTGCTGGGCCATCGACTCTTGCCCGCGCTGCATTGGATTCTGCCGCTGGGGATTTCGTTTTACACGTTCGAGGTCATCAGTTACGAGGTGGACGTTTATCACGGCATCACCACGCCGATCCGCTCGCTGATAGACATGGCGCTGTACGTCTGCTTCTTCCCGCACCTGATCGCCGGGCCGATCATCCGCTCGGAGGACCTGGTTCCGCAGCTCACGGCCGACCAGCCGTTCCTCTGGTCCAACATTCAAACCGGCATGGCGCGCTTGATCTGGGGTATGGTCAAGAAAGTCTACATCGCCGACGTGATGGCCAATTTCGTCAACGAGGTTTACGGCGCTCCGTCATCCTATTCCGGGACGGGGCTGCTGCTGGCGACTTATGCGTTCGCGGTGCAGGTGTATTGCGATTTTTCGGCGTACACGGACATGGCGATCGGCTCGGCGCTGATGTTGGGGATACGCCTGCCCGAGAACTTCGATTCGCCCTATCTCTCGTGCAGCATCCGCGAGTTCTGGCGCCGCTGGCACATCAGCCTTTCCACCTGGCTGCGCGATTATCTATACATCCCGCTGGGCGGAAGCCGGCGGGGAAACGTCCGCACGTACGTGAACCTGCTGATCACGATGCTTCTGGGAGGCCTGTGGCACGGGGCGGCGTGGAGCTTCATCGTCTGGGGCGGTCTGCACGGCGGGGCGATGTGCTTCGAGCGATTCTTCAACGTCAGCGAAAAACCCCCGGCCTCCGCCGCCTGGCGATTGGTGCGGTGGTTCGTCACGCTTCACGTCGTTTGCGCCTCGTGGGTGCTCTTCCGCGCCCGGAGCCTGACGACTGCGATCCTGATCTTCAAACGAATCGCCACGGGCGCCCAAGGGCAAATGCTCATGGATTACCGCCCGGCGTTCTATCTACTGGCGATCGTCCTGGCTGAATTGATGGCGGCGAAGCGGTGGTGGATTTCCCTCATGAACAACAAGCCGGCGCTGGCCCGCTGGGCGGCGTACGGCGCGGCGACGGCGTTCATCCTCACGTTCAACCGCGCCACGAACCCCGAGTTCATCTACTTCCAATTTTGACGATGTCGAGCACGAGCGCTTCAACTTCCTCCCGGATGGAACCGCAAGGCGAAGCGGAATCGTCGTGCCCGGGCGCAGGCCGCGCCGCGGCGCGGGCGCTGCGCCTCGTGCTTCGCGACGCGGCCGTCATCCTGATCGTTCTCGCCGCCGCCGAGATCGTCCTGCAATTCGTCGCACCGGAATATCAGCGGAACCTGTACGACCGGGATTTCACGGGTTCGCAGCCCATCGGGCTGAACGACGAGGGGTATCGCGGCCCGGTCACGCCGCCGGCCCGGCGGCCCGAGGAACGCCGCATCGTGTGCCTGGGCGATTCCACGACGTTCGGCACGGGCGTCGGCGCATCCGACGCCTGGCCGTTCCAGCTTGCCGACGTTCTTCGCCCCCGCACGCCCCGGCCCGTTTCGGCCATGAACGTCGCCTTTGAAGGCGCGAGCCTTCGAACCATGCAGTTGGCCTATCACAACCAATGGGCGGCGTATCATCCGGACGTCGTGGCGCTGTTGGCCAGCGGAAACATGGTCTCGCTCGCCTGGATGCAGCGGAACGACGCCGCGTCGCAACCGAAATACTTCCGCGGACCCAACAACGAATCGCGCCTGAACCGGCTGGAGGACCAGGCCAACCGGACGTTCCACAAGCTCTGCCTGCCCGCGTTTCTTTCGCTCAACACTCAGCGGGGTTTGTACTGGCTGGGGGTTTTGAACCATAACATCAATCCCGACATGCCGGCCGGCGCCCTGTTGGCGCACGGTTGGCGTCAGGGGGGATTGCGCGATTCGGAAGCCGAGGACGCCTGGAGCGTATTTGCCCGTGATCTGCGGCAATTCCGCGACGACGTGGCGCAGCATGGCTCGGTTCTGGTGGTGGCTTATTCCCCCACGCGGTTCGACGTGTCCGACTCTGTTTTCGACAACGAAAAAAACGTCCCGCGCGGCCGATTCACGATCGATCCCAATCTCCGCTTTCTGCGGATTTGCTCGGAATTGGGGATTCCCCACGTCGATGCGCTGCTGGCGGTGCGGCAGCTACGGCGAGAAATCGAAATCCGCGACCACCGGCCGGCGCCGATGTATATCCCCTTTGATTACGCCCATCTCGACCGCGACGGCCATCGCGCCCTGGCTGAAGCGTTTGCCCGAAGCCTGCTCGCAGCGGGCGTCATTTCCTCTTCCACGGGCAAATGACCTACGCTTGCGTCCCCGGCCGGGCTTCCAGGCTTGCCTTCAATCGCTGCACGATCTCCTTCACCACCGCGCGGTCCACCTGCGCCCCGGGGGATCGGATCGCTTTGCCCAGCAGCGACGGGCACAGAATCAGCGTCAGCGGATACTCAAGTTCCTGCTCGTCGGCCAGCAATTTCAGTTGCTTCATTTCCACCGGCCGGAGGCTGATTCTCCGGCAGACTTCGCGGCTCAGCCTGCCGGGACTATTCAATTTCCCCGGCGTCGTCCGCCGTTTGCGGTGATGATTGTACAGCCCCCACATGATCGCCAGGCTGATCCCCGCCAGCAGGTACGGCACCACCTTGCTGATATCGACCGTGGAATCCATGTTCTGCTTGGTGCTCTGGAACACTTCTTCCTGCGTCGGCATCGCCCCGGCAATTGGAGCAATGCCGAAAACAAGGCAGGCGATGACGGCGATGGCTCCGAGCATTCGCGTGGTTTTCATCAAGCGGCTCCCTTCGATTGCGGAGGCGGAGCTTGTTGCGCCTGGACCATCTCGGCCACGCCCTTGAGAACGGCCACCGCGTACCGGCGAGCGCGCAGGTTCGGGTCCGACTTGGCGATCCGGCCAACCTCGTGCAGGAGTTTCCACCAGCCGATCTGCTTCAGCGCCCACATCGCCGAGATGCGATGCTCCGGGCGCGCGTCCTGGAGCATGGCGATCAGCGCGGGTCCGACGTTGCCCACCCGCATGCGGTGCAGCGCCTTGATCGCGTTGGCGCGCTCTCGGCTGTTGGTGGTCCTGGACCGCTCGGCGAGCAACGCGATAAACTCGGGCGTCTGGTGATTCTCCAGCACCTCGATGGCGTTGGCGCGCACGCGCGAATCCGTATCCCGCACGATCCGCTCCATCAGCAACTCCACCGAAGCCTCCGGCGTTTCGCCCAGGACGCTGACCGCCTTGCTGCGCACCTTGGGATGCGGATGCGACGCCAGCGCCGTCACGGCTTCCCGCAGGGGTTCGGCCAGTCCCAGTTCCTGCGTCATCTGAAGCGCTTTGAGCCGTTGTTCCATCGGTCCCGACGCCAGCCTTCGGCCCAGCCGCTGCGCCGCATCCGGCAGAAGCTTGAGCATGGCCCGCCCGCCTTGCTTACGGGTCGGGCGGTCCAGGTTGTCAAACCGCAGCCAGAACTGTTCGAACCCCTCATGCCCGATCGACCGGCTCACCACTCGCCGGACCGACGCGGGGGCGCTGGTCATCAATTGCAACAGGATGTTCTCGAAATCCGGCGGCCGACGGCGGACGATTTCCCGCGCCGCCATGCGCATCAGCCGCTCATCAGCATCCGCCAGCATGAAACGCAGGAACTGCACGCCGTCGGTCTTCTTCCGCCGCATCGCCACGCGCAGCAGCCGCAGGCGCCCGCCCGGATGACTCGCCGCGTGTTTGGCCAGGACGGTCATCCGCTCATCCTGCACCAGATCGTGTATGCCCGACGCCGCCAGCCATTCGGCGATCTTGCAGGCGTCGTCGGCGTCGCGCCGGCCGATGTCGCGCAGCAGCTCGCTTTCCCCCCACCACTCTCCGCGCGTGACCTGGTGCATGCAGAGTTGGAGTTGATGGTCTTTGAGCCAGTGCGTCTTGCGCAAAATTCCATCCAGCACCGGAGCCTCGTCGATGTGGGCGAACACGGTGCCGAAATGCAGCCGAAGCTGCCCGTGCGTGGCGCCGAGAAGAAAGGCTTCGACGTGCTCGGCCTCCGGCGGCTGCTGCAGCCGCCGAACCATCGCGCTTTGCCCGCCGTGCTTGGTCGTCTGCAAAATCGCCAGGGTCTTGCTCTGCGGCCAATCGCACAACAACAGGGCGGCGCGCAGCAAATCCTGCGAATGCCGGCCCCGATGCACGTCGATCGCCCGCGCCACCACCGTTTCGATCTCCGATCTCTGCTCCATCACGTCGCGATACAAAGCCTGGAAATCCTCCTTCGGCTCGACCGGCCCAAATTGGGCCGGCTCGGCAGGGATTGAATCGGCGTCCGGAACGGGTTGCTGCGGCTCATCGGTTGGCGGCTGATAGTGCCGCTGCAAGCGCCGGGTGCCGGTGGAGACCCATCGCGCCAGGGCCACGATCGCTTCGGCCGCCGATTTGCTCAGGGATTCATCCGCATCGTGCAGGTTTTCGGTCAGGACATAAGCCAGCTTGCATTGCCGGCTGAGCGCGATCAGCCGCATGGCCGCCTGGCGCAACTCCGGCCGGTCGCTCCGCCCGCATTCGCGCAGCGCGTGATGCAAGTTCTTGATATTGGCCAGAACCAGCGTCTGAAGCCGCTCGGACAGCGAATCGTATCGCTCGACGACGCCGGACAGTCCCCGAACCGACTTGCGCTGAAGGATGGCATTGATGATGACCGATTGCTCGACCTCGGCCCCGAGGCGCAATCCCTCCAGCAGCAGATCATCCGCCGCCTCGTTAGGGCTGTGTACGAGAACGTCAACGAGCGCTTCGTGCATCTCTTGGTTGTTATCGGACCGAAGCGGGCGGGGGCTTGAGCGGTTAGAAGGGGCCTAGCGGCGCCTTTGCCGGTGATGCGGCTGGCTATTCCCCTTGTGGTGCGGCTTCTTCGTTTTCTGGGGCGGCGGCGCGGGCGGCGCGTCGGTTCGCGTCTTGAGTTGGGAAATCGCCAAGCTCAGCTCCCGCCGGGCGGGGTCCACGCGAACGATGCGCACCGTGGCCGTATCGCCAATGCGGATTCGCCGTCCGGTGCGTTGGCCGCGGATTACGCCCGCGCGCTCGTCCACGTCCCACCAATCGTCCAGCAGGTCCTCGTAGCGGATGACTCCGTCGATCAGCCAGGTCGTCAATTGCACGAAAATGCCGAAATTGGTGATCCCCGTGATGACGCCGGGAAAATCCTGCCCGACCTGTTTTTCGAGCAATTCCAGGATTTTCACTTTCCGCAACTCGCGTTCGGCATCGTCCGCCCGGCGCTCGGTGAAGCTGATGTGCTTGCCGAGATCGACCAGCGCTTCGTGGGAAGGCGCTCCGTCGAGCCGGGGATGGCGGCCGCGCTTGCCGCCGGATTGGCCGGCGGAAATGTACTGCTCCAGCAGGCGGTGAATCGTCAGGTCGGCGTACCTCCGGATCGGACTGGTGAAATGGCAATAATGCCGGCTCGCCAGGGCGTAATGCCCGATCGGACTGGGGGAATACTCGGCGCGCGTCAGGCTCTTCAGAACGGCCAGGTTGATGGCGAAGGATTGCGGCTTGCCGCGCACCGAAGCCAGAAGGTGCTGAATCGCCTTGCGATCCAAATCCTTGGGCAATTTGAAGCCGGCGACTTCCACAAAATGTTTGAGCCTGCTTCCGCTGTCGGGGTCCGGCTCGGGATGGATGCGGCGAAGAAAGGGCACACCCGCCGAATCCAGCAGCCGGGCCGCCGCCTCGTTGGCTTCCACCATGAACATCTCGATCAGCGTGTGCGTAAAACTCTGGTCCTCCGGCCGGGCATCGGCGACCTTCCCGTTCTCATCCAGCACCAATTCCACCTCCGGCAATTCCAGCACGATCTGCCCCGCCGCCAGCCGGCGCTTCTGAATCCGTTTTGCCAGGCCGTTCATCTGCTGCAATAACTCCACCACCGCCGGGTCGTAGCTGTCGATTTTCCTCGGCCCATCCGGATGCGGAACCAGATCGGCGTTGTCGATGATCGCCTGGGCCTCGCGATACCGCAGCCGATTGGCGCTGCGAATGACCGTGTTGGCGAAATGGGCATGGACCGGGTGGGCATCATCGTCAAATACGATGAACACGCTCTTGCACAGCCGGGGAACGCCCTCCTGTAGGCTGCACACGCCGTTGGACAAAACCTCCGGCAACATGGGAATGACAAAACCCGGGAAATAACAACTGTTCCCCCGTTCCTTCGCCTCCAGGTCCAGCGCCGAACCCGTCTGCACGAACGCCGAAACGTCGGCGATGTGCACCCCAAGTTCCCACTGCCCGTTGTCCAGCTTGCGCAGGCTGATCGCGTCGTCGTAATCCTTGGCATCATCCGGATCGATCGTGCAGATCACCCGGTCCGACAGATCGAGCCGATCCGGCCGATTCCTGATCGTGTTGAACCGATCCACCGCGCCGCGAGCCTGTTCGAGACACTCCTCGGAAAACTCCTCCGGAAGATTGTATTGGACGATGACGGACCGAAGATCGACGTCTTTCTCCCCCGGCTGCCCCAGCACGCGGGTAATGACGCCCTGGGCCAACACCTCCTCGTCGGGGTAGGTCGTCAATTCGACGACGACCTTGGTTCCCGGCTTGATGTGCCGCGCCGCCGCATCCGGAGCCAGGATCGGCGCGGTCAGGATGTTTCCATCCGGCAAAACCAGCCATTGCCCATGCTGGCGGGTCAACGTTCCGACGAACCGCTTCTGCGAGCGGGTGATGATCTCGATGACCCGCCCGCGATACATGACCTTGCCGTCCCGCTGCTCGCGGTTGGTGATCTTGGCGCGGACGACGTCGCCGGTGATCGCGCCGCCGTTGTCCCCCTCGGCGATGAATAAATCTTCGTGGCCGTCGGGATCGGTCGGCACGACAAACCCAAAGCCGCGGCGGTTCTGCCGATAGGCGCCGACAATCCCCTCCGACTGAAGGTCCCGCCCCGGCAGCATGATGCTGCCGCCCGCGCCCAGCACCACGCGCCCCGCGTGCATCAGCTCGCGCAGGGCCTCGCGGAAGTGGGGATAGACCTCCTCCTCGGCCAGGTTCATCTCCCTGGCCAGCCGCCTCGGCTTCAGCGGACGATAACGCTCGGACTTCAAGTGCGAAAGAATTTTCGAATGTAATTGTTCAGACATGGAAATTAAAAATAATCCTATTGATAAAGGTAAAGAAAGTACAAAGAAG
>JBEKIV010000194.1:0-13335 GCA_050011595.1 Tepidisphaeraceae bacterium | reverse complement strand
TCTTGCGGTGGACCCGGCGAGTTGGCGGAGCCTGGAAATCGAGCGAACGGTGCGAAGCGGCGGCACCGAAGGATCGCTGCTTGGGGCGATCGACCGCACCGCCACCGCCATGGGCGCCAGGCTGCTCCGCCAATGGTTGCGGACGCCCCTGGCCGAGCGGGAGCACATCGAGGCCCGCCAGTCGGCCATCGCGGCCATGCTCGAGTCGCCCGCCGTCCTTTCGCGAATCGTCGAATTGCTCGACGATGTGTGCGACGTCGAGCGGATCATCGCTCGCCTCTCGCTGGGCCGCGCCAGCCCACGGGATTTGGCGGCGCTGTCCCGATGCCTGGGTTCGATGCCGGCCCTGCTTGACCGGCTCAATGAACTGCCCGCGGCCAAGGACGTCGCGCCCGAACTGGTGGAATTGAAATCGTTCTGCGCCGAGCGCGCCCAATATCTTGCCGGCGCCATCAAGCCGGACCCGGCTCCGCATCTGCGTGAGGGCGGCGTCATCGAGGCGGGCTTTGATGCGGAACTAGACCGGCTGCGGCAGATCGGGCAGAGCAGCCACGCCTGGCTCGCCGAGTATCAGGCCCGGCTCGCGGGGGAATCGGGGATCGCCTCCGTGAAAGTCGGCTATAACAAGGTCTTCGGATATTACATCGAAGTGACCGATGCGCACCGGGCGAAAGTTCCCGCGGCCTGGTCGCGCAAGCAGACGATCAAAAATGCCGAGCGATACGTCACCGAGGAACTCAAAGTCTTCGAGACCGAGGCGCTGGGCGCCCAGGATCGGGCGATCGCGCTGGAACAGCAGCTTTTCGAGCGGGTGCGGCAGGAATTGCTGAACCACATCGCGACGTTTGGAGAATTGGCGCAGGGCGTGGCGCGGGTGGACGTGCTGGCGTCGTTGGCCGGACTGGCTCGGGAGCGGCGATATTGCCGGCCGGAGTTTGTCGAGGACCGAACGCTGGAAATCATCGATGGCCGGCATCCCGTGCTGGAGCAGCAGTTGGGAAGCGAATTCGTGGCCAACGACGTGCGCTTCGGCGCGGACGACACGCTGGCGCTGATCACCGGGCCGAATATGGCGGGGAAATCAACCTACGTCCGGCAAGTGGCGCTGATCGCGCTCATGGCCCAGATCGGCAGCTTCGTGCCGGCGAAGAGCGTCAAGATGGGACTGGTCGACCGGCTATTCGCCCGCATCGGCGCCAGCGACGAAATCCACAGCGGGCAATCTACGTTCATGGTCGAGATGACTGAGACGGCCAATATTCTGAACAATGCGACCGATCGCAGCCTGGTGATACTGGATGAGATCGGACGGGGAACCAGCACGCTGGACGGCCTCAGTTTGGCGTGGGCGATTGCCGAGCATATCGCCCTTGAGGTGAAGAGCCGCACGCTGTTCGCGACGCATTACCATGAGCTGACGGATTTGGCCCAGCGGTTCAAGGGCGTGCGGAACCTGAACGTGGCGGTGCGCGAATGGGAAGACCAGGTGGTGTTCCTGCATCGGATCGTCGAGGGCGGAACGGACCGTAGCTACGGCATTCACGTCGCCCGGCTCGCCGGGGTTCCGCAGGAGGTGTTGGAGCGGGCAAGGCAATTGCTTTCGGAACTGGCGGTGCAGCACGTTGGAACGGCCAAGCTCCTCAAGGGCCGCCGGACAGAGGATCGGGATCAGATGGAATTATTCGTCGATCCGGCGAAGGAAATCGCCCGGACCCTGGCGGCGACGAAGCTGGAAGAACTTTCGCCAATCCAAGCGTTCGATCTGTTGCGCGAAATGAAAAAACGGGGGACATAGGTGGAATAATCGCGTGGGAAAGGACAAGAACAAACGAGGATTTCGAACCGTCGCGAACCGGACGTGGTGGACCACGGCGGCGCCGCTTTTCGTTGGACTGGCGTGCCTGAGTGCAGCATCCGTGGTGCTCGCCCGCGCCGGCGGCGGCGAGGGTTTTGACGGCGGCGGGGGCGGAGGAGACGGCGGCGGTGGTGGAGGCGGAGGCGGCATTGGCTGGCTGATCTATTTCTGGATCAGGTTCTGCATTGAATATCCCTACGTTGGCCTTCCGGTCACCGGGGTTGCCTTGTTGGTCCTGTACAAGAGTCACCAGGGGGGGCTGTCGGCATATCAAGGAAGCGTCATCCGGCGGGGAGCCGATGCCGCGGATGACAATCGCGTTGGAGAAGCCGCGGCGGCGATGAGCCGGGCGGACCCAAGTTTCAACGTGGATCGTTTCGCCCAGCGCGCCCGGATGGCGTTTATGAAGATTCAGCAGTCGTGGTGCGCGCAAGACCTTACCTCCGTCCGGCCGTTCGTTTCGGACGGTGTTTACGAACGGTTTTCGTTGCAGATCGAGGAACAGAAGATGCTGGGGTATCGCGACCAGATGGAGCAAGTCGCGGTCGATGCGGTGATGCTCGTGGAATTCACCGAGGGAAACGTCTTCGACGTCGCCACCATCCGGATCGAAGCGCAGGCGGCGGATTATCGTGTTTCGCTGCAAGACAGCAAACGGATTTCCGGTCCGAGCGCGGTTGAGCCGTTCGTGGAATTCTGGTCATGGGTTCGGCGGCATGGATTCAAAGGGGATTCATCCAAGCCGGGGCTGATCGAGGGAAATTGCCCCAACTGCGGGGCGGCAGTGGAGATCAACCAGTCGGCCAAGTGCCAGCATTGCCAGGCGATTCTTCGCAGCGGGGAATTTGACTGGGTGCTGACGGAGATTACCCAGCAAAGCGAATGGCGGCGAGGACGTCATGGTCTTGCGCCCGGCACGGCGGACTATCAGCAGAACGATCCGGGTTTCAATCGTGCCGACGTCGAGGACCGGGCATCCGTGACGTTCTGGCGCAAGGCGATGGCCGATCGGGTCGGAAAAGTCGATCCGCTACGGAAGATGGCGTCGGAGGAATTCTGCGCGGCTTACGCCGGCGGCCTGACGCCGCAGGCGGATGGATCGCGGGCCTATTTCGGCGATTGCGCGGTGGGCGGCGCACATCTGCTCGGCGTGGTTGCCGGGGCGGCGGAAGATTCCGCGGTGGTGGAGATGGCGTGGGAAGGGGAGCGCATGATTGCCCACGCCGGCCAAACGCCGCAAAAGACGGGACAACGCATCCAAACCCGCAGCCTCTATATCCTGACGCGAAAGGCGGGGCTTACCAGCGATCCCGGCCATAGTGTTTCTTCCGCCCATTGCCCAAATTGCGGCGCTCCGATCACCAGCGATACGTCGCCCGGGTGTTCCTTCTGCGGAACCGTGCTGAACGACGGAACGCGCGGATGGGTGCTGTCAACGATCACGTCGGCCGCATCCGACCTGGGCCGGCAATGGACTGAGCGAATTACTTCTGCCGCGGAAGGAACGGTCGCTCATCAGAAAACCATCTCCCGCATGGGCGTGCTGGCCTGGACGGTGAAAATGGTGGCGGCCGATGGAGCGGTGGACGCCAATGACCGGGAAATCCTGCGGTCCCTGGCCGCCAAGTGCCACGTGGAACAAATGCGACTCGATCAGATGATAGAGATGGCCCTGGCGGGCCGTCTGGGTACTCCCGATCCGCCGGATAAGACGACGGCGCTGGTCTGGCTGACCACCATGGTGGCGACCGCGATGGCCGAAGGGCGGCTGCGGCCGCAGGAGGCCAAAATCCTCTCGCGAGCAGCGCAGCGTTTTGGATTCAGCGATTCCGACGCCAACCGGCTTCTGCGGCAGCAATATGCCGTGCGCTTGGCCAGGGCCAGAGCCGAACTGCGCGTGGCCCGCCAGCGGCAAGGGATGGGACAATAACGCGAAGATTATCCAATTTGCGCGTTTTTGGCTGCTTTTTGGGGGCGGTGACATCGTCGCGGTTTTCGATAGCGCCAGGGCCGACTGTGTCACTGTCACCGACGCGAATTTGAGTATTTTTGCGCCTTCCAAATGGAACCACGGATTTCACGGATGACACGGATAAGAAACGGGATTAGTTCATTTTTCCCATCCGCGCCAATCCGTGTAATCCGTGGTGAGTCTGAATTTTCCTGGCGAGCGGTCATTATAAAACTACGGTAGCAGTTTCCATCTTGGTGCGGTGGTGACAAACTCCCTATCTTCGATGGCGCTGCGCGGGGTTTTGTCACCGTCACCGGGGAGTGGCAGTTGAAATTCTCGCGGGTCGGCCACTTTGTCGCTGTTCGAACTGGGCCGGAATAACGGCCGGATCGACATCAAAAAATGAACCTCCCCCTATATATATGGCCAAGGGGTGTAAGTTTTGGGGGCGTTTTTGTCTCGGCACGAGAGAAAGATGAGAAGCGCAATTTTTTACAAGAGAAACCCGGCCCCTTATCCCTGGTCGGATTGATGGCTTGATAATGTGCGACGGGTTTTGCCCAATGTATTCACAAGCATCTGATCCCCTTTTCATTCCACCACGTTCTCCAAATGCTTAAGCTTGTGCTCCTCTGCGGCGGCCTGTGGCTGGGTTCAGATCCATCTACACGGCGACGGCGCCCGCAAGCTCTACAAGCGCGGCGGCATGTCCTTCATGGAAATGCTGACCCCGTGGCTCGTTCGTGAGGAAGACCGATGAGTGGGAACCTGTTTAGACAACTTGCGAGCTTCTCGTCAAAGTACGAGGCTTACCTGGACGAGGAGAAACAATCACTGGGCCTGCCAAGTTGGGATGGCGTACGTAGCGACTGGTGGATCGGCCTGCAATTTTTTCTCAACCGCGCTTTCATGCAGGGCCGGCGCGATAACGTGTCGCTTGCCTTTTTAGACGCAACCTACGTAGCGTTTTCTCAACTCCTACCTGCGGGCCTGGACCTTCAAGCCCGAGCCAGTCGCGTTCTTGGCTGGTCGGCCGCCGGATGGTTTCGCCGGGACAACTGGAACCATGACGACAACCCCGTCCGGCAGGCCCTCAACCGAACTTATCCCGTCAAAGTGGACGGCATCGCTCGAAAATCCGGCACAGGCAAAGTCCGAGATCGCGAAATGGTGCTCGATACGCTCCGATTCATCTGTGAGCATTCTTGCGCCGGGGGCCAGCCCTTGAACATTTCCGCCTATGCTGCGGAGCGTGTCGGGGCCGGTGAGACGGCGGTCGTCTATCGCGAGTTGGACGAATTGCGACAAATCGGCCCGAAGGTCGTTGCGTTGTTCCTCCGTGACCTTGTTGCCGTGCTTGGCTTGCAGTCCCGGCTAAGCCCCTGGGACTATCGTCTTCTTCAACCCGTGGACACGTGGATCGAGCAGATTGCCGGCAAACTCGGCATCGTGCCCGGCGCGGACGGACTCGCTGCCGCCATTGCCGAGACCTGCCAGCGCGAGGGAGTCGACGCGATCCGCTTCAACCAGGGAGCGTGGTATCTGGGAGCGCACAGTTTCGAAGTGCTCTTTGAGAATCTGGAACGGATAAAACCGTGACCAGGCCGCACAACTGGTCCAAGCGAGGAATTGAACCAGGATATCAGTGCTTAAGGCTGTCTGATAAAGCGCCCACGTCCCGACGCTCCACTCCCATTCGATTTCCTTGGACAGTGCGGTCATCGAGTGGATCTGCCCGATGCTCTATAGGAGTCTCCTGAGTAACGCCAATTGCGCTCGCCGGCGGCGCATCAATACCCCAGCGCCGGTGATCAGCAATGACGACTCCGTGGCGGGTTCGGGGACCAGCACAGCTATACCTGTCGGGTAATCCTGTAACCCCGAGACCAACGAGCCATTCACGGTTGCTCCCGACGTGTTGTATTCGCCAATCGTGCCAGTTCCCTCGCTCGCGACAAACAAATCATTCCCGTCTATTGCCAATCCCGCTGGATAACTCAGTCCCGAAACGACGACCCCGCCTATCCCGACAACATAGCCGCCCGTCGAATCAGACACGTACACGTCGCCGCCACTCGCCACGATTGCCCACGGATTACCCACGTTCCGAATGAAAGAAGCATTTTCCAACTCGCCGGCTGTGGTGTATTCGCCGATGTCGGTCTGATAAAATACTTGGTCGGGAACAAACAAATTATTACCATCTACTGCGATAGCCGAAGCATCGGGCAACCCAGAAATAAGTGTGGCATTCTCCACCGCCCCAGAGGTGGTGTATTTGCCGACAGTCCCATTGCCCTCATTAGCTACAAATAAGTTATTTCCCTCCACAGCTATGCCTTCCGGATTATTCAATCCTGAGATTAGCGCGGCGTTCACAGTTGCGCCAGAAGCCGTGTATTCTCCAATTGTGCCAAGTCCAAGATTTGCAACGAATATATCATTCCCGGACACCGCTATGGTTCTAAGGAAATTCAACCCCGAGACCAGGGAGGGATTCACGGTCGTCCCATCAAGGTTATATTCGCCAATAGTGCTGCCGGTCGCGATAAAGAGTTGCCCGCGAGCTGTCGCCGGCGCAAGTACCGCTCCCGCCGACAGGACCAACGCCACGATGGACACGGCACTTAAGCTGAATGTGCCGCTGGCAAGCATCGGAATAGTTTTGCAATACATGGTTCTCCCCCTCCTTTCGTGGGTGAAAATCGGTCGAATTGCCAAAGACCAAGGCAGGTGCGAAACACTTCGCGGCCCGGCGACGATCAAAATGACATGGAAAACTGCCGGTTCAAAGATATGAAGTCTCAACCAAAAGGCAATGTAATTGTCCTTAAAAATGCAAGTTATGGTGAAATTCATTGACGCTAGGGATTCGCATTGCGAGAGATGACCGTCGTCAATTACGAATTCTCGAATGCCGCTGTACGCCGGGGCCATCCCGAATCGTTTGGCGACCTTGGTCGGCTGATTTTGGTCGAGCGCCAGTACCGCGCACCGCCGTTCAAGCGCTGCGTGCAATTCGCCGGTCAGAGGTCGCGAGGCGGATTTCCAGGCGCATTCCGACGGCGTCGGCAATGCGTTTGAGCATCGACAGCGAGTGCCCCTCGTAGTCCGCGTCCTCCAGACGGGCAATGACCGACTGTTTGGTGCCGATGCGGTCGGCGAGTTGACGCTGGGTGAGGCCGGCGCCGGTTCGTGCATCGTGAACCAGTTGGGCGACTTGCGCGTTTACTCGGGCGTTATCCAGCAGCCGATGGGCTTTGGGATCGTTCCCGACCATCGCGTGCATGATTTTAAGTGCGTTGGTTGTCTTGGCCATTATCACACCTCGCCTTGGTACGTATGCGTAGCCGGGTTGCGCGCAAATTGCCGCTTGCGATTCTCCGCACGGCCGATATCCACATCGGGAACCGCCGAACCTCGCTTTATGATGCCGTGAGCAATGACGGCGATGTTGCGGCCATGAAAAAAATACAAGAGCCGGTATTGCATATGCTTGTGCTTGGCCCGCAACTCATAAATTCCATCACGGAGGAAATCGGCGGCTGGACGACGTAATTCGTGCCCCGAGGCCTCCAGCAATTCCAACCGAGCCAGGCAGTTCATAAATCCGGCTGGGTCGTCGTTTCGCAAAGAGCGTAGCCATTCGACCACGGGCGATCTGCCATCTGCATCGCGATAGAAGAACACCTGCGTAGCGGGCACACAACGATAATAGCAATATTGATATCACTGGTCAATTCAAAAACCCTCACTCCAACCCTCTCCCGGAGTACCGGGAGAGGGGAAAAAGTGATCGCCGCAACCAAGCACTACACGCGGCCATGACAGCCCGCGTTACCTGGCCTTGGCAACCTCCACCGCAAACGCATAGGACGGGCCGAACATATTCGACCGGAAGATGATCCACTTCATGTCCGGCGTGAAAGTGACGTTCGGCTCCAGCGCGTAGTGGTGATTGGACATGTTGACCAGCCGCTCGGCTTGGAGATAGCCGGAATCGTAGACGCGCGCGGCGAGATTCGGGGCTAGAATCGGCCGGAAGAGAAAAATCCACGGCGCGCTTTTGCTCCCATCGCCGGCGAAGAGAGAGCCGTCGCGTGACACGTTAACGTGAATCGACGTGGTATCGGGCGCGTCGTGATACCAGGTCTGCCGCTGGGTAGCGAGGTTGTACCCGGCGATCCATCCCACTCCGCCATAGCCGCGGGGCGTTTCAAGTTGGTACCAGATCGTTCGCCCGTCGGAGGCCCAGAATTCATGGCCCCAGATTTCGTCGATCATCGTGCGCTGATGCACCTTCAGCAGCCCGGTTCCATCCGTCCGTATGATCCAGACGCGGTCGTTGAGTTGCCAGGGGCCTTCATGGCAGTACATTAGCAGGCTCGGATCGGTGGGCGAAAACTGGAAATGATTGTCCCAGTCGTTGCTGGGATTGAACGTCTTGATCTGGCCGGTTTGGACGTTCATGGTTACCAGCGCCATGGGCAGATGCTGGGCCCACCTGGCGTAGAGATTGATCCGCTGTCCTGGGCGAGGCGTTACCGGCCGAGTCGCGGCTCCGCCACGGCCGTCCAGGTAGGTAATCGCCCCGGCCAGCAGCGTTTCGTCGCAGTTGACCGTTCCCACATTGACGCCCCTGGGCAAAACGCCGATCTCCTGCTGCGCTTTCGTTACCGGATCGATGCACCAGACCGAGCGCGTGGCCGAGGTCGGGTCGTTCGGGTTGTGGAAAACTGTTTTGGTGAAAAAGATGCGCCCGGTCTTCCGGCCGGCGACGATCATGTTGATATGCTCGCCCCGGATCCCCGGCGTGAAGGGCGCCGTGTCGCCGGCAAGGATCAACTCGATTTTCCGGGTCGTCAGATCGACCTGGTAAATGCCGGTCGGCGAGGTGAACGCCATCTTGTTTCCATCCGGAGCAAAGGCGTTCTGATGGAAATAAAGACTCTGGCTGTTGGGCTCGTCGGTGAGCCGAACGACGCGATGCCCGGTGTCTTTGTCAATCCATTCCCTGGGCGGCGGCTGAACATTGGTCTGAATGGCATAAGAAGCGCCGGTGTTGAGATCGACGCCCACGGCCGGCTGCGCCGGCTGGCGAACGGCGGCAGGAGAACAAGCCGCCACGATTACGAGTATTCCGGCCAAATACCGCATGAGGCTCCTGGGGCGTTACGGCGAAGGCGGCGAATGACGGCTGCGGTACTGCTGCAGAGCCATCTTGAGCGTATCGACGATGCGGGGCATGTGGTGGGCGGCGGTCATAACGCGGGCGGAAACGGCGGCGGTGGGGTAGAAACCGGTGATGAAATCGAAGAAGAACTCGGCCGGCGAGTGGCCGACCATGACGCTGTTGGCGTAAGCGCCGCTGAGAAGGTCATCGGAGAGTTTGAAGTTTTCGTAAATCTCCGCGATGGTCGGACGTTTGGTCGGCGGCTTGGGCAACGCGGGCGGCGAGCCGAAGGATTGGACGTATTTGTCGAGGTTGTCGCCTGCGGCGGCGACGATCTGTTCCATCACGGCCGGGACGACCACAATGCGGGCGACGATCTGGTGCGGGCGCGTCAGGCCCTGAAGGAAATCGAGCACGAATTCGTTGGGGCTGTCCAGGACGAGCACGCCGGTGGTGAACGTGCCGCGCCCCAGCTTTTCGGGAACACGGGCGGCAACGGGCTGGTGCTGAAACTGCTGGGCGAACGTGCCAAGGTCGCTAACGGGCGGGTCGGGTTTTTTGTCAGCGTCGTCGCTGGGGGATTCCATGTCTCGCCAAGGTACTGGCAGAGCGGGAATTATTCCACTCAGAACCCCGTCCGCTTAAATTGTTTCTCCAAGTCGTGAAGCGTCAGGCGAAGGGTGGTTGGACGGCCATGCGGGCAGTTGCTGCTGCGGTCGATGAGGTGGCGACGAGCGAGAAGCGCGTCGACCTCGGCGGGGGAAAGGGGGTCGCCGGCTTTGACGGCGGCCTTGCAGGCCATCATGTCCAGGACCTCGTGGAGAAGTTCTTCGTGGTTCAGATCGAGGGCCTCCTGTTCGCCGCGCTCGAGAAGCTCGCCGAGGAAGTCGGCGGGGTCGAGACGTTCCAGGAAGCTGGGAAACGCGTGAACGGCGATGGCATCGGGACCGATGGAAGAGGCTTCGATGCCGAGGCGCGCCAGCAGGGGTTGAATCTGTTCGAGCAGTTCCTGTTGCCGGGCGCTCGCGGGGATGGGGAGCGGGATAAGAAGGCGCTGGCTCTCGAGAGGGCCGCGGGACAGGCGCGCCAGCAGGTCTTCGTACATGATGCGTTCGTGAAGCGCGTGCTGGTCGATGATGATCAGGCCGTCCTCGCTCTCGGCGACGAGATAGCTGTTGTGAAGCTGAATAGCGGAATGAGACAGGGGAACAGGTGACAGGGGAGGAGATGACAGGGGAACAGGTGACAGGGGAGCAGGTGAGGGAGAAGAGGCAGACCAAGGGGCGGCCGGCGCAGATGAATCGGGGAGGGCGGATTTGAAAAACTCCGCCAAGCGTTGGCGTAGTTCGACGTGCTCGGAATTGGCAGGCGACGGAGTAAACGAAGGTGTTGCGATGGCGGAAGGGGCGAGATCGCTTCCGAGCAATTTTTCCCGGACGCTGGAGAGGATCAGGCCGTGAATGCGCGAGCTGTCGCGGAAGCGGACTTCGCTCTTGGTGGGATGTACGTTCACGTCCACGTCCTGGGGCGGGATGGAGATGAGCAGGATGGCGGCGGGATGTCGGCCGGGCTCGGTCAGGCCGCGATAGGCCTCGCGCAGAGCGTGCTGGATGAATCGGTCGCGGATGGGGCGGCCGTTGAGGAAAAAGAACTGATGCTTTGCGACGGGGCGAGCCAGTTCCGGAAGTCCGATGAGGCCGACAAGTGCGATCTCGGCGTCTCGAACGTCAAGCGGGAGGCCCAATTCGGCAAAATCCTCGGGCCAGGCCGAAAGCCAGCGGCGGCGGGGGGTATCGGAAGGAAGCTGGAGCGCGGGGCGGCCGTTATGCGATAGCTGGAACGAAATTTCCGGGTGGGGGACGGCCAGGCGAAGCAGGGCTTCGCTGATGTGGCCGAATTCCGTGGCGGAACCCTTGAGGAACTTTCGGCGGGCGGGGGTATTGAAGAATAGATTTCGCACTTCGACGACGGTTCCGACGTTGCCGGCGGCGGCCTGGGGCTGGTCGATCAGGCCGCCGCGGTCGCAAACCTCGTAGGCGAGCGGCTGATCGGAGGTTCGGCTGAGCAGGCGGGCCTGCGAAACCGCGCCAATGCTGGCCAGCGCCTCGCCGCGAAAGCCCATCGTTGCGATGCGGAAAAGATCGTCATCGGTTTGCAGCTTGTTGGTGGCGTGCTCGGCGAAGGCGAGCGGAAGCTCATTGACGGGGATTCCGCAGCCATCGTCGATGACGCGGATGAGCGCCCGCCCGCCATCCTCGATTTCGACGGTGATATGAGTAGCCCCGGCGTCGATGGAGTTTTCGACGATCTCCTTGACGACGGAAGCGGGCCGTTCGATGACTTCGCCGGCGGCGATGCGGTTGACCAACGCCGGGGATAATTGATGGATGGGGTTTCGAGCCACGGGACGATTATACTGAAACAAGCACCATGGAGCATCTGGAAGGGCGACAATCCGTTTTGGCGGCGCTGGCGGCGCGGCAGAGGAAGTTTCAGGTCATCCTTGTGAGCCAAGGCGCGCACGACGAAAAGATTCGCGACGTGCTGGATGCGGCGGGCGCGGCGGGCGTTCCGGTGAAGCGAGTGGCGGGGCGGGAGTTGGATGCGATGGCCCATGGGGCGACGCATGGCGGGGTGATGGCGGTCTGTTCGGCCAAGCCCCGGACGACGGAGGGGCAATTGTTGGAAATATTGGAAGGTCTTTCGCGGCCGGCAATGCTGCTGCTGGTCGAAGGCGTGGAGGATGCGCGGAACCTTGGGTTCACGCTGAGGAGCGCCGAGGCTTTGGGGGCATCGGCGGTGCTGATCAAAAAGCACGTGTGGGATTTCGATCCAATCGAAGTGGCCCGCCCGGCGTCGGGAGCGTTCGAGCGTTTGCCGCTGGTGCGGTTTGACGATACGGGGTTGATTGAGAAACTGCGGCTGCGCGGAATGCGGCTGTTGGGCTGCATCGCCGGGGCCAAGCGGAGCATATATGAGGCGGACTTGACGGGTGCGATCATTCTGGCGATCGGCGGTGAGAAGCGGGGGCTTTCCGGCGCGGTGCGGGGATTGTGTGATGGGCTGGTGACGATTCCGACGCGGCAGGGGGCCGCATCGCTGCCGCTGTCGCATGCGGCGGCAATCGTGCTGGCCGAGGCCAGCCGGCAACGTCGGGCAATCGGGTGACTTTACGGGGGTCCGGCGGGTATGATTGGGAAGTCCAAGCTCAAGGAGTTCTGAGATATGGCTAAAGCTAATGTAGATCCGGCCGAGTTGCGCCGATTCGCCCAGGACCTGAAGCGATTTAACGACGACTTGCACGGGTTGGTTCAGGGGTTGCACGCAAAACTCCACGGGTTGGAAGCGACGTGGCGCGACCAGGAACAGCGGAAATTCACCGAAGCGTTCGACCAGACGGTCAAGGCGATCGGCACGTTCCTGGAAAATTCCCAAGAGCACGTGAAGTTTCTCGCCAAGAAGGCGTCAGCCGTTGAGGATTATCTCAAGCAACGCTGAAGGCGCGGTTGGTTGTGACGGGAGCGTTCCATGTCCACTGCGGCACGTGTTGAATCCATCGACGCGATCAAGGACTTCCGAGTCCATCTGACGAAATTCCAGGAGATGGCGGGCCGGGCGCTGGGGGATGCGGATTCCGACATTCACAGGATGGTGCGCTGGCTGGAAGGGGAGGGGTTGAATTTCTGGACATCGACAATCCGCAAGCGGCAAGAGCAGTTGGCCAAGGCGGAGGAGGCGTTTCGGTTCAAGCGTTTGTACAAGGACTCCAGCGGCTCGACTCCCTCGGCGGTGGAAGAGCAGAAGGCCGTTCAGATGGCCAAGAAAAGACTGGAAGAAGCACAGACCAAGCTGGCGAACGTGAAAAGGTGGACGCGGCAGTTGCAGAAGGAGATCACAAGTTACCGCGGCGGGGTGGCGGGGTTTTCCAATGCGGTTTCGGCGGGAGTTCCACAGGCGATAGCGCACCTGGGAGCGTTGCTGGATCAATTGGACAAGTATCTGGAAGTGGCAGCCGCGACGGCGGAGGAGGGAGCGATGGCGGGAGCGGGCGCCGGCGGGGCCGGACGGGAAGAGGGGGGCGCATCGATGGCCCGGGCGGCCGAGGAAGCGGTGAAACCGAAGGAAGGGGTCGATGCCGCGGCGTTGCGGGCGGGAGTGCCGTCATCTCAGGCGCTGTTTGCAGCGCATCCGGCCGAGAAAGGGCCGGTGCAGTTGGCATGCGGGCAGGTGACGGCCAAGCAGGGGAGCGAGACGGCGAAACTTGCCGGAGCTGTTGTGCCGTCGGACGATGAGCGGATCGTCATCTCGCCGGCGATTGCGGGATCGTCCCGGGTTTATCTGGTTCGGCTGGAT
>JBEKIV010000193.1:0-7945 GCA_050011595.1 Tepidisphaeraceae bacterium | reverse complement strand
CCGCGACGGTCATTGCGCCCGTGCCGGACCAGACCAGGTTGTAGATCGAGATTCGGCGAGACAGTTCCGCGGGCGTCGCGCCGATGGAGATGAGGCTTTCCATCAGCGGCCACTGGGCGGCGCTGAGCATCGTATATCCGAGCAGGAGGATGACCAGGACCTGCGGGATGGCACAGCACGCCCCGGCGAGCGAGGCGGCCACCATGCCGATTTCCAGCAGCCGAAGAAGTTGTTGCCGATCGATCCGGCGGGAAAGCGGATTGGCGGCCAGGGCGCCGATGACGTAGGCGATCCCCTCGGCCGAGGACAGCAGCAGGTTTTTCCTCGCTCCCCAGCCGAAGCGTTTGTGCATGTAAAAGAAGATTCCATACATCAGCAGGTTGCCGCCGACGGAGGCGAGGCCTTCCAGGGTGAAAATCCTGGCCAGGAATCGCCTGGGCAGGAGGTGGATCGCGGGTTTTAAGGCAAAGACATCCGGCAGCGGCAGCTCCAGGGCAGACCAGGCCGGCACATTAGCGGATATTGGCGGGAGAAAAAATGGCGGTTTGCGCGATCCCGCGGCGCGGGGCCGACGTACATAAGGATCAGCAGGTCTATCGAACAAAGGTCTCGATCGCATTGATGTGAAAACTCAGGTGTCTCCGGAGGAGAAAGGCTGAGCGGAGAGAGTGGGCTGCGCGCGGCGGCCGCGCGTGGAACCGGGGCAAGGCGGGATCAGCTTTGCCGGGGCGTTTGCGCCCCGGCATTTGCCGCGCGCGGGGGCGATAACCTGCAAACGGTTGTTGCACGAGGGGAGCGCGAATCGTTTAATATCAGTCTTTGGGTCCGGCAAAAACGGCGATGGAAACATGATGCGCGGGGTCGCGGGCGATGTTGTCAGTTGCGGGCCTTCTTGGCCGATAACACCGTCGCCGACGTATCGCCGGACTCGGAGAGGATTTGCTCTATGCAGACAGTGGTTCACGTCACGCACGAGGCCATCCAGAAGATTGGTGGAATCGGCGCGGTGTTGCAGGGATTGCTGACGAGCCGGACGTATCTCGACAAGGTTCCGCGGAACATTCTGGTCGGACCGTTCTGGCCGAGCGACGACATTGCCGAGCATCGGCTGGGTCCGCAGGGCGAGGTGTTGTATAGCAGCCTGGATCACCTTTACCGCTCGCCGCTGGCAAGCAAGTTCCGGGAGATCGAGCAGGAGTTCGACGTTGCGATCGTGTACGGCCGGCGGAAATTCGTGGACAAGGAGACGGGGGTCGCCAGCACGCCGGAAACTCTGCTGATCGACGTCGCACGCTTCGACGCCCAGAAGATCAACCTGTTCAAATATGACTTGTGGAAGACGTTTGGGATCGAAAGCGCCAAGTATGAGAGCAACTGGGATTTCGAGCAGTACATGCGCCTGGCCAGGCCGGCGATCGCGGCGCTGCACGCGCTGGGCGTTGGCAGCGAGATCGAGCCGGGCGTGATCCTCAGCCACGAGTACATGGGGATTCCCACGGCGCTGGCGGCGATTTTGGAGGGGGAGCGAGGCAATTTCCGCACCATCTTTTATGCCCACGAGGTCGCCCCGATGCGCCGCATCGTCGAGCAGAGTCCCGGCCACGACACGATGTTCTACAACGTCATGCGTTCGGCGGTGAGCCAGGGGCATTATCTCGAAGACGTCTTCGGCGATCAGAGCGGCTATTACCGCCACGCGTTGGTGAAGGCGGCGCGGTTCTGCGACGGGATTTTCGCCGTCGGGGATTACGTGCTGAAGGAAATCCGCTTCCTCGGCCCGGATTTCGTCCACGTGGACAGCCAGCTTGCCTACAACGGCGTCCCGTGTTGGAAAATCAGCGTGCAGGAGCGAATGGCCAGCCGGCAGAAACTGCGCGCCTATTGCAATTCGCTCCTGGGATACGATCCGGACTATGTTTTCTCGCACGTCACGCGGCTGGTTCCCAGCAAGGCCCTGTGGCGCGACCTGCGCGTTCTGGAACACGTCGAGCAAATTCTCCGTTCCCGCAACGAAAGCGCCGTGCTGTTCACGCTGAGCACGGAGGTCCCGTCGCGCCGCGGCGACGACATCCGGAAAATGGAACAGCATTACCACTGGCCCGTCGTGCATCGCGAAGGGTTGCCCGATCTTTCCAACGGGGAGGCCGCTTACTACCAGGGCGTGCAGGAATTCAACGCGCGGGCGCGGAACGTCAAGGTGATTTTCATCAATCAGTTCGGTTTCGAGCAGAAGGTCTGCGGCCTGCGCATGCCCGCGGACATGGAATTCATGGACCTCCGCAAAGGCTCGGATGCGGAATTCGGGCAGAGCATTTATGAGCCGTTCGGCATCGCCCAGGTGGAACCGATCAGTTTCGGCGGCATCTGCGTTTTCAGCAACGTCTGCGGTTGCGAGGGGTTCGTGGAGAAAGCCACGGGCGGCAAGCCGTCCCCGAACGTCATCGTCGCGGATTATACCGATTTACCCACCAAGGGACTCAGGTCCGAGCAATTGCTGGCCATCGGCCAGCCGCAGCGCGACGAGATCGAGCACGCCGTTTCCGGCGTGGTGGCGCGCGAATTGGTGGAGCGGCTTCCCCGCAGTCCCAAGGAATTTGATGAATTCATCGATCGCGGACATGCCCTGGCCAGCAAAATGAGTTGGGACGTGGTCGCTCGGGACTACGTGCTTCCAGGCATTCAGCGGGCATGCCGGGCCCAGAGATTGAAACAAATCGCATAAATCCTGTCCCAACCATCGCCCCGGCGGACATAAGCCATTGGCGGTGGTGCAAAAAAAACGCGCCGATCCGCAACAAAGATCGGCCGGCCTCGTCATATTAGTCTGATGCTTGCTGCGCGCCGGACGGCGCTTTATTCTGCTTCAAGTGAGCGTGGCGAGATAACAGGCCGGCGTCAATCGAGGATTGGGGTTTGGTGATGATCAGCGGCGGGCAGGAGCGGTCCACGGGTTGGATGCGGGACAGGGCCGTTCGGCTGCTGGGGTGGATGTTCGTCGTCGCAGTCCTCATTTTTTACGCCTGGCGGATGGTGGGGATTGGCCTGGATTGGCGGCAGAGCTTCTGGGTCTATTGGGCTCCGACACATTCGCAGGGGGATATCGACAACGCCATGAAATATGGGGACATGGTGCTGCGCGAGGCCGAGATCGTGGCCGATGCGGATGAGGCGAAAAAATCGCCCGCCGAGAGAGATGCCGAACAGAAACGGATCGACGCCGGCGATCGCCCGGCGACGGTCGCGCGGCCCGGACCGGGGTTGTTCGATTCACCCTTCAGCGCGCAAAACTTTCTTGGGAGATGGCAACGCCTGCGGCCGGTCTACGGCCAGATCCTACGCGGATGCGTGCAGACCTATGAGCGCCTGCGCCAACAGACGCCGGATGGGGATTATGATTTGGATTATCCCCCGATGCGCCTGCTGGTGATGACCCTGTGGACGTGGCACGTGGAGTCGTGGTATCCGGGAGTCACGAGATATCCACACGCTCCGCAGAGGGTGTTCGATCCAGACAGGAATCAATCCATCGTCGTGACGATGGACGTGGCCCAGCCGGTCCTGAGGTTCAACGCCGCCTGCGAGGGCGCCACGGCGATTTCGATATTCGTATTGGTCTGGCTGTGGATGGCGCGCGGGCGTCCGACCGAATTGCCGACGCCGGGCGCGGAAGGCTTTGCCTCCGCTGCGGAAGGCTCGTGGCGCCGGCGTTGGGGCGATCCGATGCTTTTGACGCCGGTGGTTCTTTTCGGCCTCGCCACGTTCCTCAGGCCGAACCTGAGTTGGCGGATGTCCCTGCCGTCGCCGGACAATGGCGAGGTCTCGCCGATCGACGTGCGCATCGCCAGCGTCGGTTGGTGGACGTTGCTGCTGCTGAGATATTTGTCGGCGGTCTGCCTGGCGAGATTTTTGCCCCGGCCGTACCGGGCGCCGATGTGCGCGCTGGTGGCGGCGACCTTGGCGTGGCTGAATCCCGCGTCGATCCTCGATTCTTTTGGCTGGATGCAATGGGATAGCTGGCTTCCGCCGTTCTTCCTGGTGGCGGCGATCCTGGCGACGCTCGACGCCTGGGCCGCCGCCGGATTGGTCCTGGGCGTTGGCTGCATGTTCAAGGGCCAATTGCTTTTCGTCATGCCCGTGTTGCTTCTGTGTCCGCTGCTGGCGGGGTGGCCGGGAAGATTCATGCGAATCGTCGCCGGCACGGCGGCCGGGGCGGGATTGATCCTCTGGCCGTGGCTGGTCACCAACGGCCAGGCCGAGAAATGGATTTTCTTCACCGTCACCACGGCGGCTTTTTTTTGCGTGCTCTCCGCCTCCCGAGGATTTTTGTGGCGGCAAGGCCGCCAGGCGTGGAATCAGCTTTCCACCGGCTGGGACCCGTTGGTCAGACAGGCGACGCTTGCCGCCGCCGCACTGTGGGTCATCTTGGTGCTCGCTCTCCTGGTGCTGGTGCTCACCCGTCACGGAACGCCGCTGCCGGCGGCCCTGCTCGCCCTGGGCATTGTCCTGCTCCCCTGGTTCCTCAGCCGGCGCCTGATCGGCGCCTGGCTGCTGCTGGCATTCGCCGCCTCCCTGTGGCTCGTCTATTTCCACGTTGGCGGCAGTCCATCCTGGTGGGAAGTCGGTTTTTTCTATGGCACGCAAAAACACGACGTCATGCAACTCGGCGCAAACAGCCTGAGCAATCTCTCCTCCATCCTCCACGAGCGATACGACTGGCAGTTGCACGATGTCGTCACGACTTTCAGACGGCCGATCTTCGGAATGACGGACCTGGACGTTCAATCGTTCTGCGCCGTCCTTTTCGTCGTGACGGTCTTGCTATGCACGGGGGCGGCGGCGGTGCACATGCGGCGAAAGGACCCCAGGTTCTTGATCGCACTGGTGGCGCCCTGGGTGCTTTTCACCACCCTTCTTACCCAGATGACCGCCCGATACACCGTCTTGCCGGCGGTGATCGGATCGCTCCTCATCGGCGTGTCCGCGGAATTGAGCCTGCTGCCGTTTCTTCAGACCGTGCTGGCCTGCGTGATGCTGGGCAACCAGATGCTGGGGACTGATTCCAACGCCGCGCCGGTCGCGTTTTCGATCACGCATCCCACTTATCCGGACCTGGGCTGGTTGATGGTTCTCCTGGCGGCGGTGTTTCTATGCAGCGCATTAATGCCGTCGTGGCGCTGGCGGCGACGGGTGGAGGTGGTGTGACGTGACGGACCAAACCACTGAAATCCACGACCTGGGGCAAAGCCCGGCGGTGACGCCGCCCCGGCCGCCTCCGCGGCGCGCCCTCAAATCAATCCGCCTTTGGGCCAGAGCGCTGACGTGGGTGATGGTGGTGATTTTTTTGGCCGGGGGAGGGAGCTGGGCCTGGCGAGTGGGGATGAATCTCCGCCGCGAGGTCTGGCAATCCACCCGCGCCATTCGCTTCAAGGAAGACGTTTCACGGGGATTTGAATTCGGCAGCGGGGCGCTCCGCTTTGCAGAAACCCAGGCGCAATTGGAGCCTTTCGCCGATGCGCTGGCCGATCAATCGCCCGTGGTCCTGGCTCGCGCCGGCCGTCCCGAACTGCTCGGCCACAAGAGCCGCACGTTTCGCCGCCTGACTCTCGGCGAATTGGTCAGCGGCGTTGTCGGATACATGGATTCCATCGTCCAAGGCGGGGGGGATTACGACATGGATTATCCTCCGCTTCGCCTGGGGGTCATGACGTGGTGGGTGCGGAACGTGCAGCGCACCCGGCCCGACATGGACGCCTTTCCCCAGCAACGCACCGAGGAGACCTCCCTCGGCCAGGAGGAAGACGTCGCCGAGCCGCTGCTCATGCTCAATGCCTACAGCGCCGCCGTGGCGTCGGTGGCGATGTTTTTCCTCGTCTGGCTATGGGTGCATCGCAGCTTCAAGCCGGCCAAGCCGCCGGCGATCGCGCCCTGGTGGAGGAAATGGCGGGGCTTGCCCGCGCCGCCGAAGGACGACGTTCCCCGCAGCCCGCGCGGCGGCTGGACCGTGCCGCACGGAATTTTCGCCTTCATGCTCGCGACCGGCGGGTTCTGGTATGCCTACGCAACGCTCGTGTACGTGCCCCATCGGCCCGCGCCGGTCGTCGCCGTCGTCCAGGTTCAGCCCGGCGGCGCCGCCGCCACCATCGTCGCCACCCTCAACTCCCAAAATCAGGATTCGCAATGGCACGTCGATTTCGGACCCGGCGCATCCTACGGCCAATCCACCCCGGTACAGTCCATTGACACTTCCCTTGACGATCAGCAAGTCACCGCCCGGATTCAGCCGCTGGCCAAGGGCCAGACCGTGCATTTCCGCATCTCGGCGACCAGCGCCGGCGGCACGACCAACAGCGATGATTTTTCTTTCGTGAACCGTGGCGCCGCCATCGACGTTCAAAGCGCTCCGCTCGGTGGTATCGACTGGCCGGCCTGGACGGTCTGGCTCCGGTTGCTGGCGCTGTTCATCCTGATGGTCGTCTGCGCGCAAAGGCTTCCGCCGATCCATCGCGGCTGGGCCTGCGGCGCCGTCGCGGCGATGCTCGTCTGGTTCAATCCCCTGATCCTGATCGATTCACATGCCTGGCCGCAATGGGACGTCTGGATTCTTCCCTTCTTTGTCGCCGCCGCGCTGATGGCATCGCTGAATTGGTGGATGCTGGCCGGCGCGCTCCTGGGCGTGGGCTGCATGTTCAAAGGCCAGCTTCTGCTGGGCGCGCCGATTTTGATCCTTTGGCCCTTGTTTGAGGGACGCTTTGGCGCCCTGGCGCGGATCGTCATCGGATTCCTCCTGGGCGCCGAGATGATCGTCTGGCCGTGGGTCGTCAACTCGCCGGCGGGGCTGCATTGGATCGAAACCGCGATGATCGCGGCCGGGTTG
The DNA here is from genome assembly GCA_050011595.1 of Tepidisphaeraceae bacterium. Lineage (GTDB taxonomy): Bacteria > Planctomycetota > Phycisphaerae > Tepidisphaerales > Tepidisphaeraceae > PALSA-1353. Next base: position 1,071 of record JBEKIV010000193.1, on the reverse strand, counting down.
ATCCTGATGGTTTCGCTGATGCGATCGGCGCTTGGGCAAAGCCTCCGGGAATGGGTGGTCGCGCCGCTGTTGGGCCGGCGGGGGGATTCGGCCATTTTGCTGCCGGCTGAATCCGAACCATCGCCCGCGATGCCGCTGATTCTCGCCTCCACCGCATTGGCCGCGCTGGCGATCGCCACGTCGCTTGTTTTCCACGGGATGGGGGCGCGGCAAGCGTTGTTGCCGGCCGGAACTTTGGGATTATTCCTGCTGCTGGTGCTCTTGCCGCCCTGGATCATGCCGCGGCGATCGATGGCCGTCTGGCTCGCCGGCACGTTCGCCGCGGCCGTCTGGATCTCATCAGTTGCGTTTAACGGAAGCTATTCCTGGGCCACGCTCGGTTTCGCCTACGGGTCGGTCAAGCACGATCAGATGCAGATGGGCGTGCGTGTTTACTCCAACCTGCCGTCGCTTCTCGCCGAGGACTATCAGTGGGACATCCACGACCCGATGGCGACGTTTCGGTTTTCATTCACGACGCCCGGCCCATGGCGGCTTGGCCGGCTGTCGGTCCCCTCCGTCGCTTGGGCGTGGTCCAACGACCTGGACACTAAGACCGCCATGGCGCTGCTTTACGGCGTTTGCCTGGTGATCGCCTCCGCCGCCGCGGCACTGCACAGCCGCCGCAACGACCGCCGGTTCCTCGTGGCCCTCGTCGTGCCCTGGCTGGTTTTTCCCCTCGTGATGTGCCAGATGGGAGGCCGCTATCCGATCTGGGCATCGTCGCTCTCGGCGGCGATGGTCGCGGTCTCGCTCGAGTTGTCCCTGTTGCACGTCGTGCTGGCGGCGATCAGTTTTGCCACAGTCGCAAGACAACTGCTGAACTACGATCCCTCGCGTTGGCCGCAGCTCTATTCGCTCATGACGCCGACGCATCCCGGCATCGCCTGGCTCCTCCTGCTGCTGACGGCGATCTTTTTGGTGGCGGCGCTGGCGCCCAGCCGGCGGGAAGCGTGAGGCTTTGGCTGTCTCTTTACTTCAATGTTGAGCGTTGAGTGTTGAGTGTTGAGCGTTGCATTAATTTCGAATTGA
>JBEKIV010000192.1:0-7967 GCA_050011595.1 Tepidisphaeraceae bacterium | reverse complement strand
GGAAAAGCGATCGTCCCAGATAGGGGCCGTCGTATTGTTAATGGCGCGGTTCATCCATACGGCAATGCTTGGGACGCCACAGATTTCCTTGACATACTCCTCCAGCGTTCGCGTTGGGACGGGATAGTTGACAACTCTTTGTCTAGGAAAGTTAGAAGACGGATACTTGAAAATGGGAGGGAATGTAAACAAGTTGGCGTTCCCAATACTCGTGATTCTGAGACCGCCAAAGTTCTCCTTGGCCGCCGAAACAGCAATCTTTTGGTCGTTAATCCAGAATATTCCGCGCACAAATGCAGCGGGGTCGCTTGTAGTGAGCATCTGAAACACCGGCCGCTTTTGTCCATTCACAATTTCAACGAATTGGCCGTCCTGATTCATGTCCCAGTCAAATGGATAACTAACGAGTTCATTGTTAATCATCTGGGCGCGCCAAATCCCATCCGTGAATATGGCGTCCAGGCTTACATCGTTGCCATTGAATGTGAATGCAGTGTTCGGAAATGGTCTAAATACCATGGGGGTTTTTGTGTCGGCGTCTGTTCCACATACGACGTTACCGAGGAGAACCATCAGACACCTCATTTGACGCATCGAAAACCTAGATCGCGATTCGGGCGCGGCGACAGTGGGCCGGGATGTTGGCTCCGATGCATTTGGCTGTATGGGCTGTGGCGTCACCGCTTCTGTCGGATGGGGTGGATTCAAAATCATCCCGGTAACTATGAAATATCCGATCCAAGTCAGAATCACTCCCACCGATGTACCAAGTATCGGCCTTCTCCAGTCTTTTCGGCGCAGGATGAAGCGGCGGTAGACGGCAAGCCACGCGAACAGGAGAGAAAGAAAAGTGGGGATCAGCAACCAAACGATGGGTTTGTCTGCATTGTTCCAAAGAATGCAACCAGCGACAAAAACAGGGACACCCCAAAGGGCTCTTCCAACGTTCGGGTTGAGAATGTGCTTGGATGCTCTGTGCGGGGTTTCCGAGGGTTTTCCGACCGGAGCTTCGTCTTTTGGCTTGGATTTGCGTGCGGATTTTGTTTTATCGCGTTGTTGATCGCCAAGGCTCTTCATCGGTTTCCCTAGGCCGATAGCCGATCCAAAAATGCAACTGGCTTTTCCGCATCTTCAAGTTCTTTACGCGCGGCCTTGCGTAGACGCTCGCGCACCCAGACTGACAGGGCCATGCCTGCCAAATCGGCGGCATCCCAGAATGCCTGTTTCTCGGCTGCGTCCAGCCGAAGTTCAAGGTATTCCTCTTTACTCGCACCCTTCGGATTCTTTGGTCGTCCCGGTCTTGCCATGGTTAAATAGTGTACGGATAAAAATCGGACAAATCAAGAAGCATCTTTTTGACTGTCTGGAATTACTCCGTACAACAATGGACATGAACAAGAACGAAATTAACGACGGAATCACGACAGGCCTTAAAGTTCGGAAGCAGCGCGGCCTTGAAATCGCCGCCTTGGCCAAGGTTGAAAAGCAATGTGACAAGGGCATCTACCTTGTGCCGTCTCAACATGGCCCCGTCCCACGCGGTACACCGTATGTTGCTACACAACAGGAGGGTCAAATATGATCCCGTTGTGCAAAGCCGGCCGTTTGACTTGTCGGCCAATGGCATTACAAACAGTGCCCCATGAAGATCAGCTTGGAATGGCTCGGCGATTTTCTTTCCTCCGTCCCCGACGCTGGCGCTGCGGCCGAGGCGCTCACCCATGCCGGGCTTCCCGTGGAATCCATCGAATCCCACGGCCCCGACACCGTCCTCGACGTCGAAGTCACCAGCAATCGCGGCGATTGCCTCTGCCATCTCGGCATCGCCCGCGAATTGTCGGCTATCCTGGATTTGCCGCTGCGCGATGAACCGATTCAGATCGCGGAATCGGATGATCCGGCCTCGGCCGCGGTGCGGGTTCGCATCGATGCCCCGCAGCTTTGCCCACACTACACGGCCCGGCTGATCCGCGGAGTCAAGGTCGCTCCGGCTCCGCCTTGGATGGCGCGCCGGCTCGAAGCCGTCGGCATCCGGCCCATCAACAACGTCGTGGACGTCACCAATTATGTCATGTTCGAGATGGGCCAGCCCCTGCACGCGTTCGATTTCGCGAAAATCTCCGGCGGACGGATTATCGTCCGCAACGCCGCTGCCGGAGAAACAATTCTCAGCCTCGACGGCCGAAATCGCCAGCTCGTTCCATCCATGCTCGTCATCGCCGACGCCCGCCGTCCTGTGGCCTTGGCCGGGGTCATGGGCGGTTCGGAAACGGAAGTCACCCAATCCACGTTCGACGTGCTGTTGGAATCGGCGCGGTTCGACCCCCTGAGCGTTCGCCGGACGGCCCGGGCGCTGGCCATGAACAGCGACAGTTCCTATCGCTTCGAGCGCGGGATCGATCCCACCCTGCCCGCTCGCGCCAGCCGGCGCGCGGCCCAACTCATTCTTGAAACGGCGGGGGGGAAATTGGCGCAAGGAATCGTCCAGGCCGGGTCGGATCACTACCCTGAAAAATCCATCCCCTTGCGATTGTCGCAGATTCGCCGCATCCTCGGCATCGAATTGCCCCCCGACGAGATCGTCGCCAAATTCAAACGATTGGGTCTATCGCCGGTTCATCGCGGCGATCGGATTGACGCTGCCGTGCCCGGTCATCGGCTGGACATCAACGAGGAAATCGATTTGGTCGAGGAAGCCGCTCGGCTGTTGGGATATGCCCGGATCCCCATGCGCGAGGAAATCTCCATTCGCCTCACTCCGCCGGATCGGAACGCGACAACCCAGGAGACGATCTGCCAAACGCTGGTGGGTGGAGGATATTTTGAAGCGATCACCTTCAGCTTCGTCAGCGACGCGCTGCGGAATGATTTTGGCCCGTCGCCGTTTCGCGCGGATTCCTTGGTCAGGAAGGCGGATGCCGCCTTGCGGCCAAGCCTTTTGCCGGGGTTGCTCCAGGCCGTGCGGTTCAACGAGTCCAACGGCAACGCGGCGGCGCGCCTCTTTGAAATCGGCTCCGTCTTCGCGCCCTCAGCCGATCGGCGGATGAACGAGCATCGCACGGTCGCTTGGGTGGGGGGTGATTTGCGGCAGGTGCGCGGAATGGCCGAGACGCTGCTCGGGCGCCTCGATGCCCAGCGGGAGTTGAAGATCGTTCCCGATTCCCCCCCCGGCTTCGCCCCCGGCGCCGCCGGACGAATCGTCTGGGGCGGGCAATCCATTGGTTTTCTCGGACAGATCGACAAACGCGTCGCCGACAAGCTCTCCCTGCGCGACGTTCCCGCCGCCGCCGAGCTGGACCTCTCGCCCCTGCTGGCCGGCAGCCGCCACGTGCCCCAGCTTCGCCCGCTGGCTCGCTTCCCCGACGTCCGCCGCGATGTTTCCCTCATCGTTCCCGACGCCCTCCGATTCGAAAAAATCGAATCCCTGATTCACGGCCTGAAGCTCGAATTCCTGGAATCGATTGATTTCGTCACCACCTATCGCGGCAAGCCCCTGGACGCCGGATTCAAGAGCGTCACCGTCACCCTGGTCTTCCGCTCACCCGCGACGACGCTGACCAGCGAACAGGTGGAAACGTCGGTCCAGAAAGCGATCGACGCCGCCAAACGCGAGCTGGGGGCGACGCTGAGGAGTTAGGAGGTGCGCGTGAGCGGAATGCCCATTAAACGCGTCGCCCATGGGCCGTCGCGTGCCGGGGTGGTTCTTCCCCTCTTCTATGCGACGGTTTTCCTCGGACTCTTCGGCAGCGTGCTGTTCAGCAAACGGGACGTCCTTCTCTCCCCTCCCCATGGCGATCTCGCCGCGCTTTTCCTGCCGCTGCGCGTCTTTGCCGCCGAACAACTCCGCGCCGGACATATCCCCCTGTGGAATCCCCACATCTTCTGCGGGATGCCTTTCATCGGTGATTTCCAATCCGCGTATTTCTACCCGCTCACCTGGCTTCATCTCGTCCTTGCCCCGGCCGTGGCGATCAATTGGACGATCGCGATTTCGTTCTTCCTCGCCGCCTGGTTCACCGCGCTCTGCTGCCGCCATCGCAACGTCGGCATCGCCGGTTCGCTCCTGGGCGGGCTGGCATACGCCCTCTCCGGCGCGTTCCTCTTCCGCTTCTACTCGGGCAACCTTGCCATCGTCGAAACGATGACCTGGATGCCGCTCGTCCTGCTGTGCATCGACCGCATCCTCGACGAGGTTTCCATCCTCTGCTGTCTGATCGGTGGACTGGCCATCGCCTTGATGCTGCTGGCCGGCTCTCCCCCCAATGTCTACAACACCGCCTTGATCTTCGCGGTCTACACGGCCGCGCGCTTCGCCCACGCCCCGCGAAAACCGCGGGTGGTCATGCTCCTGGCCCTGATGGGTATTGGGGCCGCCGGCCTGTCCGCCATCCAAGTCCTGCCCGGTCTCCGCGCTGCTCGGGAAGCCGTCCGCGCCTCCGGAACCAGCTTCTTTTTCGCCATCGACGGACCCCTTCCGCCTGAAAACATTCTCACGCTCTTCTCCGCGCGCGTCTGGGGCGACGAATATCAACACCCCTACACCGGCCGGTCCTATCTGTGGGAATCCAGTCTTTACATCGGAACGGCCACAACCCTCCTCGCCGCCGCCGGCATGGTTCTCGGGCCGCGCAAATACAAATGGCCGCTGATTCTCTCCGCGACCGCCGCTTTCCTGCTTGCCCTGGGCGTTTACGCTCAAATCGGCCCGTTCAATCTCTTTCGATTCCTCTTCAACCACCTTCCGCTGTACAACCGCTTCCGAACCACCGGCAGGTTCGGCTACCAGGTGACGCTCTGCCTGGCGATCCTCGCTTCGATGGGCGTTGATGAGATCGCGCGCAGCCGACGCCGCGCGCTGGGGACCGGCGCGATCGCTTTGGCCGTATCGTTCGGCATGGGCATCACGTCGGCGTGGCTATGGCAGGCCGATCCCATCGCGGCCCCGCAGTTCGCCCTGGCCGCCGGCATCGCCGCCGCCGCCGGAATCCTGGCCATCCCGGCTGCCAAATGGCGTCTTTCCACAACCGCGATCGCCACGATCGCCGTCGCCGAGCTGATCTCAACCGCCGTCCATTTTCGATTCACCGGTCCCCTGAAGCTGCCGATCCCGCCTAACTGGACGGACGCGATACAAATGCTTAACCCGGACCAGCGAGTCCTCCGCAACTCATTCGAGCTGGCCAATCAGGGAATGATCGATGGCACGAACGACATTTACGGCTACCACCCCATGATCCTCAAGCGCTATGCGCAATTGCTGGCCGCGTCACAAGGCCAAGACCCCGATTCCGTCGATTTTGAGCCCCCCATCAATCATCCCTTCCCTCTGCTGGCCTTCATGCGCTGCCGCTTTATCCTCTTCACCACCAAGGGCAATTACCAGGTTCTCTCCAACCCCGGCGACACGTTGCCGCGGCTTCAATTGATCGACTCCTGCCTTATCCTGACCAAGCCGCACGAGGTCCTATCGGCCGTGACCAGCCGGCATTTCGATCCCTCGGCCATCGTCATCCTCGAAACCCCGCCAACGCCGGCCCCGATGTCCGGCGCCGGCCCCGCCGGCCACGCCGAATTGATCGGCCAATCGACCGACACGGTCGAGCTTCGTGCCGATGTCGCCCGCCCTTGCATCCTGGTAATAAGCGACTCCTACAGCCTGGATTGGCACGCCAAGCCCCTCGACCCCGGCCCTCAGTCCTCCTATTCGATCATGCCCGCCAATTACGCCTTCATGGCCATCCCCCTGAGTCCCGGACAACATCACATCCAACTCGAATATTACCCCGCGGCCTGGAAGATCGGGCTATGGATCACCGCGGTCTCGCTCCCCCTCTGGCTCGTCGCGGCCGCTGCATCCACGCGGGCCGCGCTAACCGGAAAACGTCCGAAAACGGAGGGTCATGGAATTTGACGTTGTAATCTCAGACCCCGCCGTGCTGGCACCAATTCCGCCACATTTGCCGGTAGGCCGCTTCGACATTGCGGGCGAAACGCGGGGCATCCATCAACGGCGACGCCTCCATCCGCCCGCGCAGCGTCCGGCGAAGTTCAGCCAGCCGCGGCAGGTCCCCGGCCAAGTCCGTCGCGATCTGAACATATTGTTCCGGCGTTCGGGCGACGAGTTCTTGCACGCCGACGTTGGTCAGGATGCTCGCCCCGCCGCGGCCCACGGCCGTCCGGCCGACCAGGCTAACCACCGGCACGCCCATCCACAACGCATCGCAGGTCGTGATTCCTCCGCCCCAGGGGAACGGATCCAAAGCAATGTCGATCCGGCCGTAGGTTCGCACGTATTGCGGCCACGGCTGCCGGCCAGGGAACTCCAGCCGATCCGGCGAAATGCCCTTGCCGGCAAAGCGCCCTCGCACCGTATCCAGGTGCGATCCCGGATAGGAATGAACGATCAGCCGCGACCGCGGTACCCCTTGCAGAATCTCCGCCCAAAGGTCCAGAACGGGCAGCGAAGCTTTGGCGAAATTGTTCAGGCAGCCGAAGGTGATGTATCCCGCCGCCGCCGCGGGCGGCGGCGATGGCTCAGGAGTCGGGCCGGCGACGCTGTAACACCAATAGGTTTCCGGCAGCCGGATCGTCCGCTCGCTGTAAAGCGACAAAGTGGAGGGCTTGCCCTCCACGTCGGAATCCGGGGGATCCATATACGGATCCGACAGGCGGTAGTCGATCGCGTCCACGCCCGTGCTGCTGCAATAGCCCAGCCACGTCGCCTGCACCGGGGCCGGCTTGTGAGCGAATACCAAAAGACGGTTGTTCCCCGTGTGCAGCCCCAAATCCACCAGTATGTCGATCCCATCTTGCCGAATCAGATCGGCAGCCTGGGGATCGGACAGCCCCACGATGCTGCGCCACACATCCGCGTGGCGCCGGAGTTGTTCGGTCAGCCTGTCAGGCTTCAGAACGTTGGCGTAGCAGAAGATCTCCATTTGCCGATGATCGTGGTGGCGCAACAGCGGCAGCAGACTCGGGGCAACAACGCAATCACGGAAATCCGGCGACACGTAGCCGATCCGCAACCGGCGGTCGGGATCGCGGTTGTTGGTGTGCGGCTGAATCAGCTTCTTGAGCGGCTCGGCGTGCTGTCGGTTCCAGCGGCGAAGTTCCTCCTGGATCATCTTGCCGTCGTAGCCAGGATGATAGTGGAGGGTCAAGATCAGATTGCTGTCCGCTCCGGCAAGATCAGGATCGAGCCGAATCGCCTGCCGAAAGGCAGCGATGGCCTCGTCAAATTGGCCCATGTCCTTCAAGATGTTTCCGAGATTGCAGTGCACTTCGGCGAAATCAGGCTGAAGCCGAATGGCCTGCCGATAAGACTCGCTGGCCTGATCGAGTTGCCCTCTGGTCCTCAAGGCGTTGCCGAGGTTGCAGTGATAAGACGCACCCGTTGGCCAAATCGCGATCGCTCGCCGGATCAATTCCACGGCCGTGTCCAACCGGCCCGCTCCTGTGGCCAGCACCCCCAACAGATTCAATGCGTCCGCATGATCGGGCTGCTGCGCCAGGACTTGGCGGTATATCCTCTCCGCCTCCGCCAATCGGCCCGCCCGATGATGCGACAGACCGGATTCGAGTTGTTGTTGAAGGGTCATGGGGCCGGACATTGTAAACTCGAATTTCCGCCCGCCTCGCACCAAGTCCGCCACATCTGCCGGTACGCCGCTTCGACGTTGCGGGCGAAACGCGGGGCATCCATCAGCGATGACGCCTCCATCCGCCCGCGCAGGCCGGCGCGCAGTTCGGCCAGCTTGGCGACATCTCCGGAAAGTCCAACGGCAAGCGACACGTATTGCTCCGCCGTCCGCCCGATCCACTCCGACAGGCCAAGGTTGTGCAGCGCGCTGCTTGCGGCTCGGCCCACCGACGTGCGACCCGACAACGTCACCACCGGCACGCCCATCCAGAGTGAATCCAATGTGGTGGTGTGGCCGGAAAATGGAAACGTGTTCAGGGTGATG
>JBEKIV010000191.1:0-7969 GCA_050011595.1 Tepidisphaeraceae bacterium | reverse complement strand
CCGACCTCCGGAGTGTTCATTTATTACGGCGTTGCCGACGTGGAGGGGGCCGATGCGCCCTATTACATCGGTAAATCCTATCCTGCGGCCAACGGCTTGCCCGCCAATGTCGCCGGACAACCCGCCGACGTGCCAAAGGCAAACCTCGGTCAGGCCGCCTTCGATTATCCCTGGCAAAAACTGCATGTGAGCTATGTCGATGGACCGCTGGAAATCTGGACCCGTTATGTCGAGGATGGCACCGATACCCAGCCCCGCCGGGATATTTACACCGATTCCAAGCCGGCGACCGACACGCTCGAACAGTGGACCGACGGCCGGCCGATTGCCACTCAGCAGTCCACAACCACCGCACGGTACAAGAAGGATATTTCCCCCGATTGGAACCTGGAGCTATTGCAAAGCTTTGATGCCTGGCTGGCCAAGGATCAGCGCGAGGGCGTCACGGTCGGCGTGCCGGTTCGCCATTCGTACGAGGATCAACTCTTCAGCCGCGCCATCGCCGTCTGGACGCCCAGCGACGCTCAATCGCTGGCGATCGGCACCGAATATTCCCACATTTGGTTTCACGATCCGCCGCAATCCGATGCCCTTGACGTAGCCCCGGTGGTCACCGAACGCTACTGGGATACCGATACCATTTCATTCCTGGCCGAAGAGCAGTGGAAGATCGACCGGCAATGGACGGCGTTCCTCAGCCTTCGAACCGACAAGAACACGTTTTCCAATTGGCTCCTGTCGCCGCGGGGCACGCTGGTTTACATGCCGACCAAGAACGACACCTTCAAGGTGCTGGCTGGACAAGCCGTTCGACGCGCCGACGACGAAGATCTCTGGGGAGAGTGGGCGCGCACCGGCACCTTTGCCAAACCCGAAACGCTCACCACCTACGAACTGTCCTATGACCGGAACTTGACGGATCAAACGAAATTGGGCGCTAACGGGTTTTACGAGAATTACAACGCCATCGGTTGGAGTCCCAGCGAGCTGAGTGACATACCGCTCGGCAACTTCCAAATTGCCGGCGGCGAGCTCGTGTTGACCTACAACACCCGATCCACCCGAGTCACCCTGTCCGAGGGCGTTTCGACGCTCATACATGCCTCGGTGCCGCCCGGATCGCCACCCGCCAGCCAGGGCATCACCTCCTCCCCGTACGGATTTGGCAACGAATTGGCGGCTTGGGCGCCGTCGATTACCAAGCTGGCGCTTATTCAGGACATCGGAAAACGGTGGACCGTCAGCACCTCGGTGGTCTACTATTCCGGATTTCCCGGCGCCAAGGATTACGCCGAATACGACGCCACCCTGGCCAAACCTCCATCCGGGGTGCCGCTCAGCGATCCCGGATACAACACGCCCTACGGCCCAAACCTGTATTGGAACCTCGGCCTGGAGTACCGCCCGACGCAACAACTGACCATCCGGCTCGATGGTTACAACATTATTGCGCTGTTTGATCCCACATTGTCAAAACGCAATTACATTCTCCGCGAATCTGAATTCAGCGTTCAACCGGCCTCCGTGGCGCTGATGCTTCGGTATCAATTCTAATACCTGCCGCGGTCTTTCGGCCTGACCTGCGGCGAACGGGTTCTGCAAATTTTAGCGGCCGCGCTTGCGCGGCGTTTGCTGTCGTCGGCCAACCGAAAATTGCATTCAATCGGCAACCCTCCGACAATGATTCCCAGCCGCACCATTCTGTGGAACCATGTCGAAATCGGCTTCATCCTCTCTTAAGGCCTTCTTCACTCCGCAAGTCTGGGACGTCCTCTCACAACAACTGAAACTCTCAAAACGAGAGGTTCAAATGCTCAAGGCCCTGTTCGATGACAAAAGGGAGGCCGGCATCGCGCGAGAACTGGGCATATCGCGACATACCGTACGCACTTACATGCTACGGCTGCACGGCAAGCTGCGGGTGAACAGCCGTGCGGCATTGGTGACCGCCATTCTCGGCGAGTTCCTGAAGGCCATCCTCCGACGCAACTCTCCCCTCCCACCGATCTGCGCCCGACGAGCCGCAGGCGGCTGTCCCTTCCAGCAGTGACACCTCAAATAGCGACTTATTTTTTGTCATATCTAAACCGCTACCCTGCATTCTGAATTGCAATTCTGTCGCTTTCGGGGAGGCATTTGGCGCGGCTCGGGAAGGTCATAGGCACACATCATCAACGCGCGTTACGCGCTACAACCGATTTTCAACCAAGAAAGGGAAGGGAGAAACATGAATCGCAAACCGTTCTGCTGCTTGCCCCTTGCTCGCGTCACCTTAGTTCTTTCCTATAGGTTGGGAATGGCGGTTCTGATTGGGGGCCTCTTGATGGCCAGCCAGGGCTGGGCACAGACTCTTACCTTTGAGGGCTTGCAGAACCTCGAGCCGATCGAGAACTACTATAACGGCGGCTTGGGCGGCTTCGGCAGCGGACCAGGTCCCAACTACGGCATCTCGTTTGGGTCCGATGCGTTGGCGATCATTCAGGACTCCGCCGGCGGCAGTGGAAACTTCGCCAACAATCCCAGCGGCGTCACCACCGCGTTCTTCCTCACCGGACCCGGCGACGTGATGAACGTCCCGGCCGGCTTCAACACCGGATTTTCTTTCTACTATAGCTCGATTTCCCTCCCCGGCGAGGTGGACGTGTACAGTGGTCAGAATGACACTGGCACTCTTCTGGCTTCGTTGACCCTGCCTGTGACGCCGGAGATCACTCCGGCGCCGGATGGCGGCCTGGAATATTTCGACAACTGGGCGGCCATTGGCGTCAGCTTCTCGGGTACGGCGGAGTCCGTGGACTTCACCGGAACGGCCAACGAGATCGGCTTTGACAACGTCACCCTCAATTCTTCCAGGCCGGCGGGCCCGCTGACCTGGAACAACGCCGGCGGCGCTAGCCCGAGTGATGGAAGGACATGGGATATCGGCACCAACAACAACTGGAACAACGGCTTCGCCGCAACGGTCTACACGGATGGCAGCAATGTCCTCTTCAACGACAACAACAATCGCAACTATGCCGTCACGCTGAATACCACCGTTAGCCCCGCCTCTGTAACCGTCGACAACAGTTCCGGCGACTACACCATCAGCGGCACCGGGAGCATTGTCGATAGCGGTTCCTTCGTAAAATCCGGCAGTCGCATGCTGACCATCGGCACCGCCTTGAGCGCCGACAGCATCAGCGTTACCGGTGGATCTCTGCAACTCGTCGGCGGGACGGTGACGGCTGGGGCGCTTACCGTTGATAATGGATCGTTGCTTAGAATATCAGCAGGGTCACTCTCGGTCAGCGGAACTGGATACGTCGGCGACACCGGCACGGGCAATTTCAATCAGACCGGCGGAATGGCGACTTTCAGCGGCTCCGACACCAACGGCAACGGACTCACCATCGGCACCAACAGCGGTTCGACCGGCACATACACCCTTAGCGGCGGAACGTTGACCGTGAGCTACAACGAGACGGTGGGCAATTACTACGGCGCGGGGACCTTCAACCAAACCGGCGGCACAAACACGGTTAGTTCCGGTCAGAGCCTTTTCGTCAGCGGCGCGGCTGGTTCAACGGGCATTTACAACCTTAGCGGCACCGGTTCACTCTCGGTCGGTGACAGTGAAGTCGTGGGAAATTATTACGGCACGGGAACGTTCAACCAGACCGGGGGCACAAATACTGCCAGTACCGAGTTCGTGGGCAATGTCGGCACGGGAACCTACAACCAGAGCGGTGGCACAAATACGATCACTTCCGGCAATTCGCTCTGGCTTGGTGACCTCAGCGGTTGGACCGGTACTTACACGCTCAGTGGCGATGGCGCCCTCTCGGCCGGCAACGAGTTCGTCGGCAACAGCGGCACGGGAATTTTTAACCAGACGGGCGGCACAAATACAATCAGTTCCGGCAATTCGCTCTTCCTTGGCAACGTCAGCGGTTCGAACGGCGCTTACTCGCTCAGCGGTGACGGAGTTCTGTCCTCCGGCAACGAGTTCGTCGGCAACGATGGCACGGGAACTTTCAACCAAACAGGCGGAACCAACACAATTAGTGCCTATTCTTGGCTGTACGTAGGTAATAGCAGCGGTTCTACCGGGACGTACACGCTGGGCGGAACTGCCTCGCTTTCGGTCCTCACAGGCCACGAAGATGTGGGTTATTATGGCACCGGAACCTTCATTCAGACCGGCGGAACCAACACGATCAATGGCGGCGGATACTACAATAATCCGCTCACCCTCGGCTACGCCACCGGTGTGACGGGCAGTTACAACCTCAGCGGCAGCAGCAGCGTTCTCTCGGTTACTGGCAACGAGTTGGTGGGCTACAGCGGCACCGGAATCTTCACGCAGACCGGCGGAAGCAACACGGTGACAGGAACGCTAGACCTGGCCGCCAATGCCGGATCAAGCGGCACTTACAACCTGCAAGGGGGAACGCTGACGGCCGGGGCAATTGTTGTCAACACTGGCGGTACCTTTTACGCAGGAGGAGCGGGCTTCCCCGTTGTCATCAGTCTCACGGGAACGCAACCATTTGAAAACCAAGGGCTGACGGATATCGGTATCGGCGACCCGATCCTCAATGGAAATTACACCCAGACCTCCACCGGTGAAACCCTCTTCGATCTCGGCGGCCCCGATCCCAACGTCGGATACGGCCAACTCACCGTATATGGCACGGTCGATCTCTCCGGCATAATTGAAACGGACTATTTCAACGGCTTCTACCCCACCATCGGGGAAACCTTCGACCTCATAGTCGCCAGTGACGGTATTACTTTCGACACGGGTTGGGCCGGGATGCCGGAAGAACCGGGATTCACTTATGCCCTGGTCAATGGTGATCAAGGAGACACGATCTTCCAAGCGACCTTTGTCGGAGTGGTCCCCGAGCCGGTGACGGGATCGTTGCTGCTGATCGCCGGCGCGGGAATGTTGATGCGCCGCCGACGAAGTCAATTGGCGTGACTCGGGAAGGCCATAGGCACACTTCATCAACGCGCGTTAAACGCTACAGCCGGTTTGCAACCACGAAGGGAAAGGGAGAATCATGAATCGCAAAAGTATTCTGCTGCTCGCCAGCGGCACGTCCAAGTCAATCGTTGCGTCAATCATCGCGTTGCTCGCAGGAGCTGCTTCGCCGGCTTTGGCGCAGTACACACTGAACACGCTGGCGTCGTTCAATGGCACCAACGGGGATGGCCCCGAATCCGCCGGCGTGATATTCTCCGGCAGCACCCTCTACGGCACGACCGCCGAAGGCGGGGCCGACAACGACGGCACGGTTTTCTCGGTGCCAATTACCGGTGGCATGCCCACCGTGCTGGCGTCGTTCAATGGCGCCAACGGGGTGAACCCCACCGCCGGCCTGATCCTCTCCGGCAGCACCCTATACGGCGCGACAGCGGGTGGCGGCATCAATGACGATGGGGCGGTGTTCTCGGAGCCCGTTAGCGGAGGCACGCCCACCGTGCTGGCATCCTTCAATGGCGCCAACGGTGCCAGCCCCTATGCCGGCCAGATCCTCTCCGGCGGCACCCTGTATGGCACGACGTACCTTGGCGGCGCCAATAACGATGGGGAAGTGTTCTCGGTGCCGACTGCTGGCGGCACGCCTACCGTGCTGGCATCGTTCAATGGTGCCAACGGGTTTCGGCCCTACGCCGACCTGATCCTCTCCAGCGGCACCCTTTACGGCACGACGCTCGGCGGCGGTGCCAACGACTATGGCGCAGTGTTCTCGGTGCCAACCTCCGGTGGTACGCCCACCGTGCTGGCGTCGTTCAATGGCACCAACGGGGCTGCCCTCCAGGGTGGCCTAGTCCTCTCAGGCAGCACCCTGTACGGTACGACGTATCTCGGTGGCGCCAATAGCGACGGCGAAGTGTTCTCGGTGCCCGTTGCCGGTGGTGCGATCACAGTGCTCACGTCGTTCAATCGCACCAACGGAGATGCCCCCCTCGGCAGCCTGGTCCTCTCAGGGAGCAACCTCTACGGCACGACAGAGTACGGCGGTGCCAACGACGTTGACATTGGCGGCGACGGCACTGTGTTCTCGCTGCCCATTACCGGCGGCACGCCCACCGTGCTGGTGTCGTTCAATGGCGCCAACGGGGAGTACCCCAAGGGTGGCCTGATCATGGACGCCAACGGCAACTTGTACGGCACGACCGTGGGAGGCGGTGCTGACGACGAAGGCACGGTGTTCGAGCTTTCTGTACCCGAGCCGGTGACGGGATCGCTGCTCCTGATGGCCGGCGCGGGAATGTTGATGCGCCGACGACGAAAGCAATTGGCGAGAATTTCTCTCTTGCAAATCCGATAAAGTTAGGTATTAGTTATGGGCGTTGGGCAGCGACGCGGTGCCCGGCCGCCCACCGTGCGCAAATGTGCGCCGTTCGGCCCGATCCGAAGGACGATTCGAGATGTCGGCGGACGCCGCTTCGAATCGTCCGGTTTGGGGTGAATGTCCCACCCCCCGGGGGGGTAAGGGGACATTCGGGGACGTGCGGGATATTTTGCTCGCGCCGTTAAGAAAGCTTGCGGCCGAGCGGGGAGATGGGTTTGATTGGCAAAGGAGTGCCTATGCCTGGAGAGACGGAGCTTCACAAACGGTTGAAGAAGGAAGCGTGCCGATGGCTGATACGGATGGGGTATCGGTGCATTGCGGCCGAGGTTCGCGTTCCGCCGCTGGGGATTGTCGATGCGGTGGGGACTGGGACTTTTCGGGCGTATCAGAACTATCTGGCCATTCCGCGCGAGGTGCCGCAGGTCTGTTTTGTCGAATGCAAGGCGAGCCGGAGCGATTTCTTGCGCGACTGTTCCAATGACGGTCAATTGGAATTCTGCGTCATGGAGCGCACGGGAAATCGACGGCGAAAGCGGCGACGGCTGCGGCAGAACCTGGGGCTGGGGAAATTCGATTCCTGTCTCATGCAGCCGATGGCCAATTTGCATTACGTCCTGGCCCCGGCTGGCGTGGTGCAGAAAAAGGATTTGGCGCCGCGATGGGGTTTGCTCAGTTATGGCGAAACCGGAGTGAACGTCGTGGTGAAAGCGTTGTGGCAGGAATCGACGCAGATGCAGTACGTGGAATCGGCGATCGCGCGGGCATTGACCGGCGATATTTTCCGGGCGGACGATCGCGCGCTGGCAAGCGTGAATCGGGAGCTGTTCTTCCAACAGGCGGCGCTGGCGGAAAAGATACGCTCGATCCGACCGAAAGCGATTTTTGCGGCGGTTGCACGATAATCAATTGTCAATTGTCCATTGTCAATTGTGAATTGCCGTCTACCATGCTTCTGCATGCGGATCCTGAGCTACAACATTCTGGACGGCGGGGAAGGGCGGGGCGAGGCGCTGGCCGAGGTGATCGAAGGGCAGCGGCCGGACGTGGTGGTTTTGGTGGAGGCGGACGTGCCGGCCGTCGTCCAGCGGATCGCGGGGCGATTGAAGATGGATTTCCTGCTGGCCCAGGGTCGAAAACACGGGGCGGCGATTCTGGCGCGCGGGCGGATCGTGGAATCGGTGAACCATTCATTGTTGCGGAAGGAATTTGCCGATTGCGTGCTGGAGGCGGCCGTGGCGAGCGGCGGGGCGGAATGGGTGGTGGCGGCGGTGCATTTGCATCCGCGGGCGCGGCTCGAGGACGAGGCGAAGCGCGAGCGGGAGATCGACGCGATCCTGGAGATTTTCGCACCTCGCCGGGCCGAGAATCGGGTGCATCTGCTGGCGGGCGATTTTAACGCCAATTCTCCGATCCAGCGCGTGGACCCCCAAAAGTGCAAGCCGCGGACGCGGGAGGATATCGAGGCCAATGGCGGCGTATTGCCGCGCACGGCGGTCGGGAAGTTGCTGTCGGCCCGGTACGTGGATACGTTGCACGCGGTCGTTGGATCGGAGGCGGAAACAACCGGAAGTTTTACGACGAAGCATCCCGGTCAGCGCGTGGATTATATTTTTGCCTACGGG
>JBEKIV010000190.1:0-7982 GCA_050011595.1 Tepidisphaeraceae bacterium | reverse complement strand
CAGTGGGAAGGGGCGATTCAGCAGGCATGGTCGCGCATCGCGGATAGCGCGGCCCCGGCGGTCGCCGCGGCCAGCGTTAATCCGCAGATCAATTCCCTCATCGACGACATCGTGCGGCGTGTGAGCGGCCAATCGGTGCAATGGGTTGGGCGGCAGATCGAAGTTCCCATCGAGGTTTGCACGCAGAATCCTTCCGAAACGGGGATCGACCGGATATTGAACGTCGCCGCCGCGTTTGAGCAGATGGGCAAGGCGTGCATCGTGGTGGATGCCGGGACGGCCGTGACGGTCGATTGCTGCAACGACAACGGCGATTTCCTAGGCGGGGCGATAGCGCCGGGGTTGTCGATGATGCTGGATGCCCTGGGCCGGCGGACCGCGGGCATTGGGCGGGTTTCGTTTTTACCCCCGACGAGCGGCGCCGTCGGCGATTCGACGTCCGCAGCCGTATCGCAGGGCGTTTATTC
The DNA here is from genome assembly GCA_050011595.1 of Tepidisphaeraceae bacterium. Taxonomy (GTDB): domain Bacteria; phylum Planctomycetota; class Phycisphaerae; order Tepidisphaerales; family Tepidisphaeraceae; genus PALSA-1353. The sequence goes on along the minus strand of JBEKIV010000190.1, from coordinate 7,515 downwards.
CGCCATTCGCGGATTGGTCAGGGAAGTTGCCGAGAACTACGCGACGCAGCTCGGCCAATGGCCTGAAATCATCGCCACCGGCGGAGATGCCCATCAGCTCTTCGACGGCTGGGAACTGATCCACGCGATCTCGCCCGATCTTGGGCTGTACGGGATCGCGTTGGCGTATACGAATCACCATATCAGACATGACAGCACGGGGACATGACAACAGGGCGATGCTGCTGACGCCGCGGGCGGGGGGGCAGGGGTCGGCCATCGCGGTGGTGCGGATTCGCGGGCCGGGCGTGGCCGGGTTTCTTGGGCGGTTCTTCTCCAGATCGCCGGCCGCCGGGCGGTGCGTGCATGGCCAGCTTCGGGATGGGAAGTCGCAGATCGACGATTGCCTGGTTGTCGTCGGCGACGACGGCAATTGGGCGGACCTTTGTCTGCACGGCGGAGCGTGGGTGATCGAATCGGCGCTGCTCCTGGCGGAACGCGAAGGGTTTGAGGTGCTGGAGGCGAAATTGCCGGTGGCGGCCGAGGCCCTGGACGAGGCGGGCGGGGAGATGGAGCGGGAGATGCTGAGGTATCTGCCGCTGGCGAGAAATGAGCGGGCGATTCGGATGCTGCTGGATCAACCCAACGCCTGGCGGGCGGCGCTGAAAAGGGGGGTGGAAGGCTTCGCCTCCACAGTCGATGCGGCGGCGGTTTTGAAGGATCGGACGCTCTGGCGGCTGCTGCATCCGGGGCAGATCGCGATAGTCGGCGAGCCGAACGTGGGCAAATCCACCCTGGCCAACCGGCTCTTCGGGCAGCAGCGGTCGATCACCGCCGACGTGCCGGGCACTACGCGGGATTGGGTGGGGGAGATGGCGGACGTCGCGGGCATGCCGGCGGTGCTGATCGATACGCCGGGAGTGCGCCAAACCGACGACGCCATCGAACGCGCGGCCATCTCGGCGAGCGGGGAAAAGATTTCGGAAAGCGAGCTTGTGATCGAGGTTTTGGATGGGACTTGCGCTTCACGCAGCCCCGGATATACCTCCGGGGCTTCCCAGACGGGAATCATTGCCATCAACAAGATTGATCTTCCGGCCGGTTGGGATTTCCAGTCGCTGGATGCGATTCGAATTTCGGCCAAGACCGGGCAGGGCATCGACGAGCTTTGCCTTGCGATTCATCAGAGGATGGGGATTGGGCGCCTCGACGAGAGTCGGCCGCGATGGTGGACGGAGCGGCAGAGGGAAATTCTGACGGAGGCGATTGAGAACCCGGAAGCGCTGGAAAAGCTGGGCGAAAAGCCCGAAATCCGAAATCCGAATGACGAATCAAATCCGAATGACCAATGACAAATGACGAATGACAATTGACCAATTCGTCATTCGGATTTCGGATTTTCCTCAATATCCCCACATGCGTGCGAAGTCCTGATAGGTGACCAGCAGGAATACGCCGAGGATCAGGACCAGGCCGACCATTTGAACGATTCGCTGGGCGTCGGCGGACAGGGCTTTGCCTTGGAGTTTTTCCAGGATGAGCAGGGTGAAAAGTCCGCCGTCAACGATGGGGATGGGGAGGAAATTCACCACGGCCAGGTTGGCGCTGATGAGGCAGAGGAACCAGAGGAGCCAGGCGAACCCGCGGCTGGCGACCTGGGCGCCCTCGTGGGCCATGCCGACCGGGCCCATCACGTTGGAAAGCGCCACGTCGCCGGTGACCATGCGCTGCAACGTCACGTAGAACTGGAGGATGAGATCGCGGGTCTCATCGACGCCGCGGGCCAGCGCCACCAGGGGGTTGTGCGTTTGCAGTTCGCTGATCATGGGATGCAGCGGAAGATATTGCGTGAGGGTGATTGCCTTGGCGGAGTCGATGTCGTCCTGTTTCAGAGAGACGGTGGCGACGGACGGCTTGCCGTCGGTGTCGGGAGGAATGAAGGCGATGGCCAGCTTCTGTCCGGGCTTGGCGGCGGCGACGAGGCGGCGAAGCTCAAACCAGTTGCTGACGGGATTGGAGTCGATGGCCGTCAGGGTTGCTCCCGCGGGAATCTTGCCGGCGGCCGGCGAGTTGGGCAGAGTTTGCGCGACGACCAAGTGTTGCTCGTCGGCGCCCAGGGAAATTCCCAGGCCCATTCGTCCGCCGCCCTTGGGGATGCGATAGGGCGCCAGGTCTTCGATGATGCGGGGCTTGGATTGGTCCGGGTCGAGCACGGTGAGGGAGACCTTCAGTTGCTTGTCGCCCGCGGCCGAAAGGGTGGCGCGAATCTCCTGGCAGGTGGGGTTAAGCAGGTGATCGGCGCCGGCATCGACGGCGAGAATCACGTCGCCGGGCTTGAGCTTGTCCAGCGCGGGCGACGTGTCGAGCAAACCCATGAGGCTGGCGCGCGGCGTCATGCCGAGGATGCTGAGATCGGAGGAGGCGAACGGCTCGCCAAAATGCGGCGTGACGGTTTCGTGCCGAATTTTGCCACCAGGGGATTCGATCGTCAGATCGATCGACTTGCCGTCCGCTGCGTTCATCGCGGCGTAAAGCTGGGCGATGGCCGCGTCGCCGTTGGTATTGACGGATTGCCCGGCGATCTGCGTGATGCGATCGCCGGGGTCCAGGGCCCTCAAGTCGGGCAAATCGGTCTTGGCGAGCAGGGCGGTGTCCGTGTCATCCTCGGGGATAAGTTCAGGTCCGGCCAATTCGAAGGGTTGACCCACTCCAAGCTGGAGCAGACCCTTGCCGTCGAGGCCGGGTTTTGCCGGGGTGGCGTAGAGAGTCTGCTCGCCGCCGTCGGGATGTCGCACGACGATGGCAATGCGTTCGCCTTCGTGAGTGAGGGCGACGTTGAGGGGGATTCGGCTGAAATCGCCGGCCATGTCCTTGCCGTTGTAGGAGACGATGACATCGCCGGGTTGCAGACCAACGAGGGTTCCGTCGGCGGAGGCGGCGCGGGCGGCGGGGCTGTCGGCCAGGACGCTGCCCACCGTCGCAGGGGGGACCGGGTAGCCGATCATGAAGATCGTCATGAATCCAACCGCGGCGAAGATCACGTTCATGATGACGCCGGCGGAAACGATGAGCATTCGCGCGCCGACGGATTTGCGGTTGTAAGCGCGGGGGTCTTCGGCGGTGACGCCTGGGCGGAGATCGTCCTGGCCCAGCATCTTCACGTACCCGCCGAGAGGGATCCAGTTGAATCGGTATTCCGTTTCGCCCAGGCCGAGGGTTTTGGCGGCGGCGTCGGAGTAGTCGAGGGTTCGCTCGGTTGTGTCGCGGAATCTCGACGGGTCTTTTTGATTGGCTTCGAAATGCTGTTGAACGATGCGGTTGTAATCGGGTGTGGTGGTGCCCCAGCGGAATCCGATCCCCTTGCGCCAGGCGACGACGGCCGGGCCGAAGCCGATGGCGAACTGCTCGACTTTTACGTCGCAATATTTGGCCGCCAGGAAGTGCCCCAGTTCGTGAACAAAGATGACGAAGCCAAGGCCCAGCGCCAGCAGCGAATAATCGAGTGCGATATGGAGATAGATCATTCAGAAAGTCCGTTTAAGCTTGGATGCTTGAGTCCTCACGCCAAGGGAGCATAGGCTCGGGAGGCGATGGAAGTTTCGGCGGCATTCCTGGCCGATCGGTCCGCTTGGAGCAAATCGTCCAGAGTGGGATTCATCTGAATCCGGGCCTGGGAAATTGTAAGTTCGACAATGGCGGTAATCTCGCCGAAGGGGATTTTGTTGTCCATAAAGGCGGCAACGGCGACCTCGTTTGCCGCGTTTAACACGGCGCCGGCGGTTCCGCCGGTCTCGGCGACCTGGTACGCCAGCCGCAGGGCGGGGAATCGGTCCAAATCGGGGGGTTCCAGCCGGAGGGTTTGGCATTTTGTCCAATCCATGCGTCGCGAGCAGCCGTTGGCCCGCTCGGGATAGGTCAGGGCGTATTGGATGGGCGTCCGCATGTCGGGCGGGGAAAGCTGGGCGATCACCGAGCCGTCGATGAATTCCACCATGGAATGAATGACGGATTCCGGATGCACCATGACCTGAACCTGCCGGGGCTGGAGATCGAACAGCCAGCAGGCTTCGATAAGCTCCAGGGCTTTGTTGAACATGGTTGCCGAGTCCACGGTGACTTTGTTTCCCATCCTCCAGGTGGGATGGTTCAGGGCGTCGGCGGGAGTTGCATTGCGAATTTTATCCAGGGGCCAATCGCGGAAGGGTCCGCCGCTGGCGGTCAGGACAACGCGGCGGACCTGTTGTGCCCGGCCGCAGGCCATGGCCTGGAAGATGGCGGAATGCTCGGAATCGACGGGAAGGAGGGCCACGCCGCGCCGGCGGGCTTCGGGAATCAGCAGCGATCCGGCGACGACCAGGGCCTCCTTGTTGGCCAGGGCCAGGGTTTTGCCCGCGCGGACGGCGGCCAGGGCGGCGGGCAACCCGGCAGCGCCGACGACCGCGGCGATGACGATGTCCACCTCCTCATGCCGGGCCAGATCGACCATCCCGCTTTCACCGGTGAAGATGCGCGGGCCGCCGGGGCCGAGGAGATGCTTGAGCCGATCCAGACGCGATTCATCGACCAGTGCGACGGCCGCGGGCGAGAATTCCTTCACCTGGGTGGCCAGTTTGTCGACTTGGCGGTAAGCGCCCAGAGCGACGGCACGATAGGGGGGGCCGAGATGACGAATCACGTCCAGCGTGCTACAGCCGATTGATCCGGTCGAGCCAAGGATCGCGACGCGTTTGCTCACGAGAGACAATATAACCGGGAAGCACCGGATGTACATCCGCGGCCAGTCATGGCAGGGGCGCTGCGTTACCTTTGCTTTCCTCGCGCATGGCCCAGGGGAGGGTCAGGCCGGCGGCCAGAAGAATCAGCGTCTGGCCGGTGTACACGATCATGGAGATTCCGTGAAGTTTGCGGAATTCGGGGCTGGAGGATTGGCCCTGCCGGCGAAGCTGCTCCAGGCGCGAAGTGACGAACATCGGGCCCAGGGCGGCGGGAAGAGTGGCGGCGGCGAGCATGATAAACAGGACCGTGACGCGGATGGAGCCGGCGAGGATTCTCCAGGCAACGACGCCGAGCAATGCCGCCGCCGCCAGGAGGATCTGATATCGCTCGAAAACCAGGAACATTTGCGGCGCCGCGTTGAGCGCGGTGGGGCGATCCTTGGCGAATAAATCGGTCACGAACAGAAACAGGGCGCCCAGCCCGCCGAACCACAACGCCCAGGCGATGCAAACCAAAGATGCGGCGATCTTGCGGAGCATGAGAGTAATATAGGGTGTGCCGAAATATAGAGGCAAGAGGGATCGGCCGGAGGACCGGCCGGCTCAGTTTCGAGGGTGAGCCGATCGCCCTTCGGGAATGGCTATCGGCGGCTATTGTGCCTAAAATATCGCGCCGCTCAGTTAAGCGAGGGTTTGGAGGCCGTGTTCCATGGCGAAAGTGGACGTGTCCGAATATCAATTCCCCCGGGGATGGAACGATCCCGCCCGGGGGGATGAACTGTCCCGGAAATATTGCGAATGTCTCGAAGACGGCGACATCGTCGTCTTCGATTCCATCCCGTTTGAATTTTCCAAGGAAGACCGCGAGTTTCTCCTGGGGCAAAAACAGAGCGGGCTGAAAGTTCACAAAAACGTTTCCTATCGGCCGAACCAGGACGTTCTGCGCGGCGACGCCTGCGAAACACCCCAGGACAACCAGCGCCTGCACGAAGTCATGCGGCGATATTCGGCGGAGGTGACGAAGTTTTTGAGCCGGTTTCTCGCCCCGTACGCGCCGCATTGGACGCTGGATTTCGCCAGCTATCGTCCGCTCGAGGAACGGGGGCGCGATCTGCCGATCCACAAGCGCAATGACCTGATGCACGTGGATGCGTTTCCCAGCCGGCCGACGCACGGGGGAAGGATTCTGCGGGTGTTTACGAACATCAATCCCTCCCGGCCGAGGGTTTGGGAGACGACGGAGAAATTTCCGACGCTGGTGAAGACGTTCGCGGATGATGCGGGGCTGGCGGGGTTCGCGCGGGAATCTGGGTCGGCCGGCGAGAAGATCAGAAAGACGTTCGCGCCGGTGTTCCGGGCCGTGGGCGTCAAGGGAATGGACCGCAGCGCGTACGACCGGTTTATGCTGCGGTTCCACGACTATTTGAAGGAAAGCGTGGACTACCAGACGAAATGGCCGAAGATTCGCATGGAATTTCCGCCGGGGAGCACGTGGATGGTTTACACGGACCAGGTTCCGCATGCCGCGATTTCCGGGCAATTTATGACGGAGCAGACCTTTATTATTCCCGTCAAAGCAATGGTGACGCCGGAACGATGCCCGCTGAGGGTGCTGGAGAAACATTGCGGGAAAGCGCTGGTGGGGTAGGGCGGGGAAGCCAAATTCGAAACCCGAAATTCGAATGACGAATCAAATTCGAAAATCAAAATTCGAAACGAAGACCTTTTGGTCCTTCGAATTTCGAATTTGATTCGTCATTCGAATTTCGGGTTTCGAGTTTCCGCATGCACTAACGGCCACGGTTACCAATGAGTTGGTCATATTCGGCGTGATGTCCTATCCAGAACCAGATGGTGTCCGATCCCTCTTGAACCGCTAACGCGCGATAGTGTGCCCCGACGCGAACCGACCAAAATCGCCCCACATTTTTGAATCGCAGTGATGGATGGCGCGGGTTTTCATTGAGCAGCTTGAAATTCTCATCCGCGAGGCGACGGATCGGTTCGGGAAGCTGCCGGTAATAGCCCCAGAACTTGGTGCTGGCGCGGTGCCTCACAGATCAGAGCAGCGCCCTTCGCGCAAATCATTGAGCGCTTGCTCAGCCAAGGCATCGAGCCTGCCGGCTTGTACATCCTGCTCCAATTGCCGGTCCCACGCCTCCGCGTCAAATTCCTGGAACCATTTCCGAAAGTTGGAAAGGTCGGACGGGGAAAGCTCGCGGACGGCGGCTTCGATTTCCGGAACAGTGCCCATATAAAAAGCATATCGCGGCTCTGTTAGACGGGCAACATCTATCATTCCTCCATCTCCGGGAATCGCTCCTTCAAATCGCCGTAAAGCTTGGAATAAACGGCATAAGAGCGGTCGTAAATCTCGGCCAATTTCTTGTTGGGATTCAGTTTCCTGGTTTCCTTGATGCAGCAAGATGCGGCTTGCTCGACGCTGTTCCAGACGCCGATGCCGACGCCGGCCAATAGGGCTGCGCCATAGGCCGGGCCTTCGGCGGCGTTGATGGTGACGATGGGTTTGCGGTAGATGTCGGCCTGAAGCTGACGCCAGAATTCGCTGCGGGCGCCGCCGCCGCTGGCGCGGATTTGGGAAATGGGGATTTGCATGGCCTGCATGATGCCGAGCGCGTCACGCATGCCGAAGGTGACGCCTTCGAGGAGCGCGCGGATGAGCATGGGGCGGGTGGTGCGCGAGGTGATGCCGATCCAAGCGCCGCGCGCGTGGGGATCGGGATAAGGGCAGCGTTCGCCGGTGAGATAGGGGAGGAATTGCAAACCCTCGCAGCCGGGCGGGGCCTTCTCAGCCTGGCGG
>JBEKIV010000189.1:0-7987 GCA_050011595.1 Tepidisphaeraceae bacterium | reverse complement strand
CAGGCTGCCGACGGCGACGGGTTTGCCCCAGGTCACGGTCTTAACGGGTTCTTCCGCAACCGCGGCCGCGAATTTCAGCAATGATCCTATTCCGGACAATCAACTCTTCGCCGCCAATAAACTGCCCGAAACGGCGGACAATTCTATTCTTGAACCGGAGGCGGATAGTCTCTGGAACTTCTTGGAATCCATGTGAAAATGCCCGGAACGGGCGGGAAGTCAGCGCAGAATCGCTTGTCACCCACAGAAGCGCCATTTAGCTTGGATCGCTTCCGGGCGGCTCTTTCGTGCGCGGGTGGTAGAATGGGCGATGTCGAGTAGGAGGCATTGCGATGAAAAGGGTTCTGAACGTCGGTGGCGGCAATAAGGACGTTCCCCTGCCCCCTCAGTATGCCGGATTTCAGCACGTATTGCTGGACATCGACCCAAGAGGCTCGCCGGATATTTTATGCGATGCGCGCCAGTTAATGTCCCTTGAAGCTGCTCAGTTTGACGCCGTTCTTTGCGATCACAACCTGGAGCACTATTACCGGCACGATATACCGAAGGTGCTTGCTGGATTCTCGCACGTCCTCAAGGAGGGTGGATTCGCGGACATCCGCGTGCCGGATATTTCCGAAGTAATGCGGGCGAGCCTCGCTAGAGGCTTAGACATCGACGACGTGCTTTACCAATCGACAGGTGGCCCGGTCAGGGTCTTGGACGTTCTGTATGGCTTTAGCACCGAAATTGAGAAAACAGGCACAGATTTTTGGTGCCACAAAACGGGGTTCACTCAAAAATCGCTTTCAAGAGCACTGTTGGCAGCCGGATTCTCGAAGCTATACGGTTGTGCTACCGCCGAGGCATTTGAAATTGAGGCTTTGGCGTTTAAGGGAAAGCCCGACGACGCCACGCGGGCGATTTTTAAGCTTCCCCAAGATTAGGATATTCCCCGAATCGCCACCAAGAATTTCAAATTGGGACACCACCCGAGATTCAGCGAAGCTCGGTGCGGTCTGGCGAAGTGAAATCGGATGCTGTACCATCGCGCCCAGCGCCCGGAAAAGCCGCTGGAAACCAGGTGTTTCCGAGCAATACGATACATCCTGGAGGAGTGGCAGAGTGGTCGAATGCGCCGGTCTTGAAAACCGGTGGGCCCGTGAGGGTCCCGTGAGTTCGAATCTCACCTCCTCCGCTTTTGGGTCTTTGGGCAGGGAACTGAATGTTACAGAATGTTACGAAATATTACACTTTTTCGATTTTGATTACTGTGTGCTAGCTTGGTTTGTTGAGTGTAAATCATTTTTGGGGCGATGCCAATACGCAAGGAATTTTGTACGGTTCCCGTTATGGGCCGTGTCCTTTGGCTCGATCCGGCGTTTCTGGCCCTTTATTTTGGCTTCGGCTCATTGCCGCCGCCTGCGGGCATTTTGCCATCCTGCCGTGCGATGATGGGTTTCTTCGCTTCCCGATCTTTATAAATTCGCACCCACTGCTTGACGATTGCGGGCGTCCGCTCAACGACCTCGAAGCCGAATAGCGCTTCGTCGATCAACCCCATGTGGAGCATGTCCACAATGCGGCAGAGATACGAGCGGCCATCTTCCCACCATGTCTTATATGCATCGACCATCAAATAGTGCTTCACTTCGATGCCTTCATTCACGCGCAGCTCGTCGAGCTCCATGCCGTCCAACAGGGTTTCATAGATCGCGCCCGACACTCGACTTCCAAAAGTTGTCGTGTGGTAATGTTCCTTCACCTCCCAAACGGCAATAGGGTTTACGGTGTCCGGGAATGCACCGTCAATCCATCGCGCGAGAGTACGAAGCGGCTTGCCGTCGCGGGTGACGGTCGTGAGCGAACGCGGCGTGAGATTGCATTTCAGCCCTGCGCAGTTTGCGCGAATCAGGATGTTGATAATTCCTTGCAGATAGTTCGGCGTTTTCTTGTCGCCGCTCTGTTTGTTCATCGGAATGTCGCGAGCGTCGGGCCTATGCTTCCTGTGGAGTGCATCGAATACCTTTTTCGCCTTCGCGGCATCCATCAAGCGCCGTCGCACAAAGTCGTTCAACACCGTTGCGCGATGCTCGAAATACGCGACGAGAAACTCGCTAAAACGTGTTGCTTTGCCGTTCACCGCGAGGTGATCCGTCCTGAGCCCGAGAGCCCCCAACACTTCCACAATGTCAGAAATCGAAGGAACTTTGACCGTTCCTTGCCCGCGCTCGGTATAACCAAAGCCTTCACTAATCGAGCGAATGTGCGCCCAAAAGTCTTTCGGCTGATTCAGAAATCGTTTATCGGCAATCATGACCCCCGCTCGAATCTCTCAAGGAGTTCGGCAAGGGAGATACCTAGGACTTTGCAGATGCGGCGCAATTCAATCAGGTCAAGCCGTTGCTCCGCCGATTCGTAGCGGCTCACATACGATTGGGGCTCGTCGAGTTTGCTGGCCATATCAATCTGGCGCATGTTCGCATCAATGCGAAACTGGCGGAGCAAATTCGCCAACCGTTCCCTATCATGCGTTGCTCTACCCTTGCTCACGGTTGAAGGCTAACGGCTATTGACTTGTATGCAAAAAGTGCATACGCTGTCGGTGAATGTTCGGGAGTTGCCGATGATACAACACCTGCTGTTCGGCGAATCGCTAACCCACAGCGTTGCGCCGTTCAAATCGCAGCTACTCAAGTGGATTGGCAATAAGCAGCGCTTCGCGCACGAAATTGCGTCCTACTTCCCAACCGATTATGGCACGTACTATGAACCCTTTGTCGGTAGCGGCGCAGTTTTGGCGACCGTCGCACCGACGCGCGGCATAGGGTCGGATTCGTTCAAACCGCTTATCGAGATTTGGCAAACACTGCACGATTCGCCGGGGACTTTAAAGCGGTGGTATGCGGAACGGTGGCACTCTTTCAAAGGCGGCAAAAAAATTGACGAGTTTGAGCGCATCAAAGCGTCGTATAATGCAAGGCCGAATGGCGCAGATTTGCTATTTCTCTGCCGGAGTTGCTACGGCGGCGTAGTGCGATTCCGTAAGAATGACGGGTACTGCTCTACGCCATGCGGAGTTCACGATCCGATTTCGCCGGGTAGCTTCAATCGGCGCGTTGACGAATGGCATCAACGCACGAAGGGCACCAAGTTCATCCAATCGGATTACCGCCAGGTAATGGCGGAGACTACAGCGGGCGACATGGTCTACTGCGATCCGCCATACAGCTATAGCCAAGCTATTCTCTACGGCGCTCAATCGTTCAGTTTGACACAGCTTTTCGACGCGATAAGCGACTGCAAAGCTAGGGGCGTATTTGTCGCTTTGAGTATCGATGGCACGAAACGCACCGGCAAGCATGTTTGTGAGTTACCGGTGCGCGAGGGCCTTTTTGATCGCGAAATCTTTGTGAACTGTGGCCGGTCAATGTTGCTTCGCTTTCAGATGGCGGGCGAGACCCTTGAGAACGAAGTCGTGCACGACAGGTTATTACTTACCTATTGAACTGGGTCGGCGACGCTTGTGCCGCGTCGGTGACGCCGGGTCAAGTTTCGGGTTGGCCAACTTCGCCGCCAAACGCGCGGCAAGGCGATGGCGACCGAGTGTCAGATCGTGCTGGGTCCCAATCGCGGCATCGGGGTTGCAACTCGTCATCGGGATCTTAATCGGTCTTTCCATTGGGTGGCTGCCGCGGCCGGGGATGATATTCTACGGCCGGCGGCTAAATTAGCGGCCGGTGAACGGGATCGAACCATGTCCGCGGATCTGCTGAATTACGTGAAAGACATCCGCATGCGCGGCCCCGGACGGGGGCGCGAATGGTTCTGGCCGAAAAACGCCCATCGCCACAAGGCGATCGCCTACGCTCTGGAATACGAACCGGTCACGCTTTTGCTCAAGGCGCATCGGTTTGTTCAGCGCACGCGAATGCTGGCGCCGCTGATGGCGTCCAATCGGCCGTCGGGAATTCTTCTCCAGCCGAGCGACTTCCGGCTCGCGCGCGATCCACAACGGGCGAACTCGCTGGAGATTTCCATCCCGTTCTATGCCGGTGGGGGCGAGGAAAGCGGTTGGCCGGCGGCCGGCGGGCCGGTTCGGCTCGGCGGCCCAAACCGCAAGCTGATCGTCATTCACGCCTTCTACGAGAACGAGGCGAAGCGGATTTTCGACAAATTGCAAAGTTTCAACGACTACGATCTGGTTCTCACGACGCCGAAGCGGGCAATCCGGGATGAATTTCTCGCCCGGTTCGATCCGGGCAGGGCGGTTTGTTTTCTAGTTCCCAACGTGGGCCGGGACGTTTTTTCGTTTCTTCTGGTGGCGGCGTTCGTGGAATTGTCGCCCTACGATCATTTCGTGAAGGTTCACACCAAGCGCTCGGCGCATCTTTCCTACGGCGGGGATTGGTTTTGGATGAACGTCGAAACGCTGATCGGCCAGAAGGGGATGACCGACCGGCTGCTCGAGCGCATCGACGCGGGCCGGGCGTGCATTTACGGGGTGGAATGCCGCGACCTTCAGGATCATTTCCGAACGAATCGCCATTGGTTGAAGTTGCTGCTCGACGGGCAGCCGCGGAAGACCAAGGGCCAGTTCGTGCCGGGCACGATGTTTGCCGGTTCGGGCCGGTTTCTTCGCGAGGTTGCGGCCATGAAATTGCACCTTCATCGGATCGAGCAAGAGAAGGGCCAATTGGACGGTTGCCTGATCCATGCGTTGGAGCGTTATTTCGGATACCTGGCTCAGGCCCGGGGCGGGGAGTGCACGACCATCGAGACTCTTTTGACGCGGGAGCCGAATTACCATCCGCCGGCCCACGACTGAATCAGCGGGTGCGGACTGATGAGGAGGAGAAGGATCGTTTGCGCCTTCCGAGCCATCCGCCCGCGATGTCACCCTTTTAGCGGCCGCGTTTACGCGGCGTTTCCCTCGTCCTCAGCCCATGCTATACTGAAGGTATGAACTACCTCGACCGCATCACCATCAATCCCAACCAATGCGGCGGACGCCCTTGCATTCGCGGGATGCGCATTCGCGTGAAGGACGTGCTCGAGATGCTCGCCGCCCGCGTACCGGAGGCGGAGATTTTGCAAGACTTCCCTTATTTGGAATCCGCCGACATCGACGCCTGTTTGCAATACGCCGCCGCGCAGAGCGACCACGCCATCCTTGTGGGCGCCGCCACTACCGCCTGAGCCATAACAAAGGACATTTCCGCGCCATCATATTGATCAGGCGGGAACAACATTGAACGTGCCGCCGTCCGAGAGGCGGTATACGCGGAAGTCGCCGTCCAGCGTGAACACCGTGCGGTCACCCAACGCTTCAGCAACGGCGACGAGTGAGGCGTCGGCCAAGTCCATGGGGACATCCTGATAGCGATCCATCAATGCAGCCATTTGCATTGGTTCGCTGGCGCCGTGTTCATGCAACTGAACGATGCCGCGATTAAGCAAGGTCCAAAGATGTTCTTGCAGCCGGTATCCGCCGATGCGTCCGACCAGGTACATGGCTTCGACGAAACACGCCCATGTTGAAACGATGGGAACGGTTGCCGCTTCCAGCACCGTCTGACAGCGCGCATGCGTCGGTTGATTGCGGTCACAAAGTGACACAAGCGGCCCCGCGTCAACGAGCATTACAGCACCAAGCCCTGTTTGCGGAATTTTTCGACCAAGCCATCGCCAAAGACGTCGGGTCTGACATTCCCAAGTGTCGCGATCCCCAAGGCATCCCCTTCGGCCAACCAGCGGCGGATTTCCGCCGGCATCGACGTCCCGGCCGTGTTCTCATCGGAAAGCACGGTTACTCGGACACGCCGGCCGGCAAACTGGTCGGGGCGTCGGATCAGTTCATCCCATTGCCCTTCAATTTGTTTGAGTTGGTCGTGATTCGTTGCCATGTGGGGATTGTATCACAGGAATTTCGCCAATGCAGCACGTTCTCCGGCCGATTCTCCTTGCCCGGAGCTCTCGCCACGCCCATGCCGAAGCCCGGCCCGAAGTTCGGTTGTTTCAAGGGATCCCCCGTCAGCGTGTGGCCTGGGTGCAGGAAGCGGGCAGGCCCGGTAGTCCGAATGAGGGCGGGCGGACCACGATTGTCGAGGAAATCGTTTGGTGAGGCCGGTTCCAAATTTGTCACTGCGAATGGCTACCCAAACGTCGCCGCTGCCATCTATTCACCGCATCACGACTAATCACGCGACATTCGACGGCATACTCACGACACAGTTCCTTTACCGTGTCATCAAGGCGGTAAGCGACAAGAAGCGACCGGGTTTCCGCAAAGCGTAGGCGAAACATCAGGGCCAGCATATGCCGGTATTTAATCGCCTGTAGGATACCATCGTGTTGCCCATCCCTCTGCCCGATTTCGATCTCGACTCCGATAATGCGACCGACATCGTCTCGAAGCACAACGTCGGCGCGGTCGCCAGTTACGAAGGAATATTCGGTCTTTACATGGCTGACGTTTACGCCTGGCTCGCCCCACACCAGCGAGGGATGCTCGGCAACGTATTCCTTCAGAATTCGATGCTCGTCGGATTCGCCAGAGCTCCCGAAAGACCGTCCGGGAGCCGGGGGTTCTCCGGTTTCTGAAATCGGGCGGGATGAAGCGCCTCGCTTAAACGCGGACAGTAGCTCTTCGTATTCTTTCTTTTCGATCTGTTTCAAACCCGAGTGGCCGTCACCAAAACCTCGCAAGGGGTTCGATTCACTGTATCCGAGAATTCCATTGACCTCTTGCCGAGGAACAAAGCCGTGCGCAACCTCGTCGCATGTCAATGCCTTCCAACGCCACCATACTTTCCTTCCGCCAACGTATTTCGTGGGCTCGTCTTGACCATCCGACCGCATCTCCCTTTGAATGTCTCCCGAAGCTACGATCCCTTGTCGACCAAGGCGACACGGCACCCGTATTTCGTCACCATTGGCATTTTGCCTGATTTCTGTTCTGCCGGACCGCGACTTATATATCATCACTTTGTCACCTCGCAGCATTTCCCGCCCGGCGCTCTGGCGTCCGTCTGGCAACCAGACATGACGATGCACTTCCCCTTCATCGCCGTCGCGAGGGGGCCAATGCGTTGTTAACCAATACCTTGTCATTGCGCCTCCTCGTGCAATTGGTTTCGACAGACGGTAAAAAGGGGATCGTGGACCAAGGTTTTGAGTTGTGGCAGGCGGGCACAAAATCCTTTAAGGCGAAAGATTTTGAAGCAGCCGAAGATCATCTTGTTGCGGCATATCAAGCCTACACGAGTCAACATGCAAAATGTCCCCTGAACGTGATGGACCCCCGGTGGGGCGTCTGCTGCACGCTCGCAAAAGTATACCGGAGCACTGGTCGGTATGAAGACGCCATCAAAGTTTTAGAAAAGTCCGCTCCTTTCCACGCTGCATTCCGTGAACTCGTCGGGATCTTTCGATTCTTAGGTAAGGCGGCAAAGAAGGATGGAGATCACGTTGCGCACATGGAATTCTACCGCAAGATGTACTGCCTAGCCAAATTAAATGCCGCCGTAATGGCCATGCGATTGCCAGACACTCCGGTTTCGGTCGATTGGCAACGAGCCATCAAGTGGTTGGATGAAATCAGGCGACAGCACGGCACCATGTATTGCTATCAGTGGGATGGCATGCCGATATCCGGGGACACGATCCTATCCTCGGCAGATTACAAGGCACTTGGAAATTCATAAGCCAGCATTTCCGCCATTGCAAGCCCGACACATCCGAACGCAAAATTCCTTCTTGCAAAATAACGATAAGCGCAGCTATGAAACCTGATTTTCTTGTCTCTTCTTCGCGATCCTTCGCGCCCTTCGCCGCTTCGCGGTAATCTGCACTTGGGGCCGCGTCAGCCCGGGCCGTTCAGATGGAACAGGAACACCGCCGCCGCGACGGCGACGTTCAGGGAATTGGTGCCCAGCTTCATCGGAATGGTCAAGCGGCGGTCGCAATGGCCGAGTGTGATCGGGTCCAAGCCTTGGGCTTCGCTGCC
>JBEKIV010000188.1:0-8043 GCA_050011595.1 Tepidisphaeraceae bacterium | reverse complement strand
AATGTTTCGTACTGAACGTCAAGGATGCGCAACGGCGCCACGTCGCGCCAATGGTTGAGCATCCGTTCGGTCGCCAGGTATTCGTGGGCGCAATGTGCCGGATCGTAGGAGGCGATATTGCCGTTGGAGAACCACTGGAAATAATAGGACAGGCAGTTGTCGCGCGCATCGCGGCGGCACTGGATGATGCGCGCCGCGGGAAAGAGCAGGGCAATCAGGCCCACGCGATAGGCGTTGCCCGGCATCTTGTCGATGATTCGGCAAACCGCGCCGTTCATTTCTTGCAGACGCCGAAGATGCCGCTTCGCCGCCTCTTTGACCGGGCCGGGCTTCCATTCCAGCGCGGCACTCGATACGTCAGTTCCTCCGAGGCTGATTGCGATTTCGCCGATGTCCGTGAGTTCTCCGGCGCCGTGGACCTGGGGATGGCTTGCCGCGATCTGCTGCACCAGCGTCGTGCCGGAGCGCGGCATTCCAACGATGAAAACAGGGATCTCCGAAGGCTCGCCCCAATCGCGCCGCCGCTCAAAAAATTCCCGCGTCAAGGGCTCGGCCATCTGCTTGACCTGAGCGCCAAAGCTCTGGGGATCAAAGCGTTCGCCGGCCGCCGCTTTGGACTGTTTAACCAGTAAGTTGGCCTCGGAGTAACGGGCAAACGCCTCGTCATAGCGATGGGCGTCGTCCAATAGTTTACCCAGGGCGAATCCGGCGGGGATGCGGCCATAGGTCGGCAAATCCGGGTTATTCAGAAGTTCGGTGAGGCGTTGAATCGCCGGAGCCCCGACAAATTTGCCGGTATTGACCAGTTGGAAATAAGCCGGCACCGAATCCGGGTGCAGGGCCAATACTCGGCGAAAGCAATCGGTGGCCTCCTCGAATCTGCCGAGCTGAGCCAATGCCACGCCTTGGTGAAACCAAGCGCTGTCCAAGCTGGGATCGATGGCCACGGCACGCCGGAAGCTTTCGATCGCGGCCTTCAGATCTCGACTGTGTTGCATGATCTCGCCCAAAGCCTCATGGATAGCAGCCGCGTTGGGATTGATGGAAGCCGCCCGAGCGTGCGCGGCCTTGCTCTCGTCGATGCGATTCAGTTTGGCCAGGAGACGAGCCATGGCAACGAGGATCTCGAGGTCATTCGGATCGACGTCAAGTCCCTCGCGGTAGGCGGCCAAGGCCTCCTCGAATCCACCCGCCGTGCTGAAGGCTCGCCCCAACGCCCGGTAGGCGGGAGAGTAGTCGAGGTCCGCCTCGATGGCGCTCAAATAGGCGCTGATTGCCTCATTGATCCGGCCCTTTTTATACAGCAGATCGCCGGCAACTTTACGGGCCTGGGCATCACCCGACGGAACTGCTGCGCCCTTCTCATTTCCCGAGAGTGCCTCATTGCCGTTCATGTGCCAAACCCGCATTCGACCGTTACAAAAGGCCTATCAATAAGATTTTACCACAAATGACCTCCTTTGCGGCGGAAAAATAAACCCGCGGAGGTGGTTACCCTGGGTGGCTGCCGGCCTGGCGGCGGATCCGGCAAAACTCCGCGAGATTCGCGCCTCTGTTCGACCGGAATCTCCCGCTGAAAATAGTACGGTTTACATTTTTTGCCTGCGCGTCAATCGAAGCCCCGGATGTACCTCGGGGCTACGCGAAGCGCAAACGATTTCTGTAATCGGTATAGGCCAATCGAACGGCTCGGAAATTGATCGGTTACGGCCCAGCGCCAAATGCGAATACACAAATGCAATGCGGGAGGGGCGGGAAAAACCACATAAGGCCCCGCCGATGTATCGGCGGGGCCCCGGGGGGGCGGGGGAGTCCCGGCGCGCCGGGATTGGGGCCGTATGCGGTGTCGCCCGCCTCCCCTGCATCTGCGAATTCGGAATTTGCGGAATTTGGATTTCTCGAATTGCTGCAATGTTTCTGCGGTTTTACTTGGTCGAATTTACGCCAAATTTGGGGACCCATCGGTCTCGGTGGCGGCCGGAGATTCATCGAAAATGCGACCAACGTAATTAAATTCACGTCATGGATTTGGCCGCCGAATAAGGTCGGGCATAGGCCTGCGGAGGGTTACATGTCGAAGAACAGAAGATCGCTGTCGATCATTGTATATGCCGTGGTGCCGGGGCTTTAGAGTCGCCGGGACAACCCCCCGCGGGCCTGAAATCATCCTCGCCAACTCATTTGCGCCGGCCCTGAAAAAAACAGGTTATTTTGATACGATTTTTCTTGCGTTCTGGAAGGACAGGCATTATATTTCGTCACAGGTAAGCGATTACTTATTTCGGTGATCGCGGCTTTCGAGTGGAGATTGCGTCTCATTTCTCTTTTTTGGAGGGCGCTTATGTCACGGAAACCTCGGATTATTACGGCAGCGGCCTTAATGGCGGCGGCCGGTCTTTTTGCTTCTACCCAAGCCTATGGTTCGACAATCATCGGCAATTGGACGAGTGATACGAACGACGGCTGGTTTGATTGGAATGGTCCCAACGGGAATGGCGGGAATGCCGGTTCCGACGTCGGCGCATTGCCTTCGCCCAAATTTACATACGCCAACGACGGCCAGACGCCCCCAGGCGGGGATAGCTTGCTGCTTACAAAATCTGGCTATAACCAGAATCTGGCCATCAAGCTTGAATACGAATCCGGCGATATGGCGGCCTTTTACGCCAACCAGGAGATCCAGGTTCAATTCACATACCCGGCGGCGTCAATCAGTGGCAGCACGTCGGGCTATATGCAGATTTACGAGTTGGCTCTCAATGCGCCGGATTGGGGCTTCACCGCCCTCACAGGCAGTCCCGTTCCAGGCTCGAATGTGTACTATTATTCGAGTAGGGGGCAGACGACCGTAACGCTGGACATCAGCTATGCCGCCGCGCTCGAGGAGATGGAGGCCAACGGCTATAGCTACCCCGGCAATCCGGGCTACGCCGAATTCATCTTCTCTACCAACAATGGCAGCGGCGCCCCCAATGACATGTACTTCGACCAAGTTTCACTGGTGGGCGGGGCTGTGCCGGAGCCGGCTTCGCTCGGCATGCTCGGCCTAGCTGCGGTGGGATTGTTCGCTCGGCGTCATCATCGTCGCTGATTTCGCACGCGCGTCCGAAGGAATCGTAATGCGGCCGTGCAGCCTACTCGGCATCGTGATGGTTATGGGACGGAACTCCTGCTTCGTTGGTGGCGTTCGAGCTGGGCACTGGTTCCAACGCTGACATTTGGCCTCCTTTTACACCGCTTCATCCAAGGCTATTGGGAGCACGCTCCCGTAGCCTTGGATGAATCTCTTTGGTCAGCCACCTCAACAGCTTCACAGCGACCGATTTCATGGCCCATCCGGAGGTATGCTCAACCATGTTGTCCCGAACCCCCTCCGGCTTTTGTCCCAAATTCAGTAAATTGATCCGATTTCCCTTGACTTAAAAAATATGGGTTATTATCATAAGTAAGCGTTTACCTAGCTATGAAATCCGCAAGGCGGTTGCCAGCGACGGGTTACGAGGCCCAGACCCCCCATATCCTCGACGCCGGCAGGTAAATGCGGAGGTACAATTCTGTTAGACGCCGGCAAAGAAAGGGATGTCCTTATGCGAACCAACATCGCTCGGCCGCGAGTTTGTGGAGGAGGCATCGGCCATCGTATTGGCTTCACGTTGGTTGAGTTGCTCGTGGTCATTGGGATTATCGCGCTTTTGATCGCAGTTCTCCTGCCCGCTCTGCAACGCGCCCGGGCTCAGGCAAACCTCGTGCAATGCCAGTCAAATCTGCGGCAGATCGGCCAGGCGATCTTCATTTACGTTGGCGACAATCAGGGAAGACTGCCCTACGGGTCTTGGAACGGAGGCGGGAATGAGCTCAAGGCGCCCTATTGGGGTACTACCGCGGCCGCGACCGACAATACGAAGGCCGCTGACTGGACAACACTCATTCAAAGTAGTTTGAGCGGGACCGGGTCGGCCTACGACCAGGGCTCTCAATCTAATAACCAGATCTATAGCCGGGTACGCGGCGTTTTCACGTGTCCGGACGCCCCCCCAGGACTGGCCAATGATCCTAACAACCTGATTTATCAGTACGTCTGTCATCCAAGGCTCATGCCATCGTTGGGGCAGCCCGATAGAATTATCTCTCACGGCATTCCACCTCTCCCGTTGTTGGAACCGTACAAAGTTGCGAGTGTTACGCAGAGCGCCCAGATCGCGTACATCTTCGATGGAACCTTGGCGCAGATGCCTAGTGGAGCATGGCGCGTCGGGGGTTCCGGCGGCAGTCCGGTAGGGAATTTTATGTGTAGTGGATGGATTTACTTCACCGGGTCTTACTTCGGCCAATTGACCAATTTATGGCAGGACTACTCCGTAACGCCCATAAACGCCGGATCGCCCGTGAGTATGGCTCCTGGCTCAAATGGCTCAGGCCCCCCCATGTGGCCGCCCTACACAGCGGCCGAACTGGCGGTAATGAATACGGATGACGGAAGTTCGAACAATATGCAGAATCCCTATAATATTCGATTCCGCCACCTGTCGAACACGACGTGCAACGCACTGATGCTCGATGGTCACGTCGAAACCTACACGTACAACGCTAAGACCGGCGTCACCTCACTGCTCATGAAGAATATTGCGGTGCCTTGGGTGTACCCCTAGTAGCGACGTCCGTGTAGCGATTGCGGCAAGGAAATAATTGGAACGTGTAAAAGTGACAATGTAACACTTAGTGACAACATAACACCTACCCCGGAGGGTTCATGAAGCGCTCAAATAAGAATATGGCAGCGGTGACGATGGCGGCGACGATGGCTTGCGGAGCCATGGCTCGCGCTGGAAGCGTCATCGGCGATTGGCAGACCCCCAGCCCTTTCCTCATCTACAACGCCGGCACGATGACGAACGGGACCACGGGGGTGAACTCGAGCGGTCTCCAAGGCGATGGTTGGTTTGACTGGACCGCGAGCTCCGGTGGGACCTACCCCACGGGTAATCCCGGCCTGGACCCGACAGACAATTTGCCTACGTCCATATACAACCCCAGCACTACGGGAGCGACCGTCGGAACCTACAGTCTCCAAATGACGGCGCAAAGCGGCTATAGTCAGAACCTGTCCATCAAAATGCAGTATATGACCGATGCCGAAGGCAACGAAGAAATGGCCGATTTCTTCAACAACACTGAACTTACTTTCGATGTTGCCTATAACGCCGCCGACTGGGAGGGGAATGGCGCCGCCGGTGTCTATTCAAGATTGTATATGGACATGAATGCACCAGGTTTCGGCTTTGGTGCGTTGGGCACGAGCTATGGCATAGCAACCAACGATACGGGCAATTCGGGCTATCTCGGTGGATGGGATCCGAGCAATTTTCCCGGCCTCACCACCAGGCAGATAACCTGGAATTATTCGGCCTATTTACCAGGGGGAACGGCGACCAACACGATTGCTGCCAATGCCGGTTATGTCGAATTCATCACGGAAGCCATCAATGGCAACAACGACACGACCTTTTCCGGCGGCAACTTTTATATCGGCGACGTCCATTTGACGAACACCCAAGTGACCACCCAATGGTACGCCCAGCAGCACGCCCCGGGTACCCCATACAATTGGGGAACGATCAACAATTTCCAGCCATATAGCCAGGCGACGGGGCTCGGCGGGATGCCCTGCAACCCCGGTGATATCGTGACGTTTGGATATAATAATATCCCCTCGGGGATTACGGAAACGATAGATCTCAACGCCAATGCAGATTTTCAGATCGCCGTCGGGACCATGATTTTCGATGATGCGGGTTCGTCCTATGTCATCGATCAGGGAACCGGTGGTACGTTGACGCTCAACGGCAACATCAATAATCCGACCGGCACAATTACCGCGGGCACTTCTGCAATCGCCGACCAGGGCGGAAATCACACGATTTCAGCGCCAGTTGCTTTGGCGACCAATACGACGATTGCCGTTGGGGTGTCAACCAACACTTTCACGATTTCCGGCGCCATCAGTGGCGCAGGCGGCCTGACCTTTACGGGACTCGCCTCCCCCGCGTGCGCGATGGTCGGCACCGCGGTGCTCAGCGGCAATAACAGCTATGCCGGTGCGACTACAATCAATTCCGGCACCGTTCAGGTCGGCCACACCAACGCCCTCGGCTTCGGCGGCGCTATCACCGCCACCTCCTATGCCTCGTTCCCTTCCGCGACCGTAAACACCGGCGGCACCCTCGACCTCAACGGAACAAACCTCAACCATCCGATCGTGCTCAGCGGCGGCACCCTCACTAACAGCAACGTCTCCAGCACTGCCGGTCTTTCCAGCGCAGTGAACGGATATGTCGTCACCTCCGGCGGCAGCGGCCTGCCGGGCAACCCGACCACCAGCGTGGCCGGTGGCGGCGGCTCGCTAGCGAGCTTCCAACTCCTTCTGGGTCTCACCAATGCCTCGCTCACTCTCACCAGCCCAGGCGGGGGTTACGGTAGCGCCCCGACCGTTCAGATCACCGGCGGTGGGGGCACGGGCGCGACTGCTACTGTCACCATGAGCGGCGTTTCCCCCAATGAAACGGTCCAATCGATCACTATCACCAACCCCGGCGTCGGCTATACCAGCGCGCCGACAGTCAACCTCATCTTCGGTGGCGGCACCACCACCCCCGCCACCGTCGTCGCCAATGCCAGCAATTTCACCGCGGTCGGTGCACAAGCCCTCACGGCCGGCAGCGGATATACGTCCTACCCGACCGCGTCGAGCAGTTCCGGTACCGTCTCGCCGACCATTGGCGCCGTACTGAATACTCTCAGCGTCTACTCGAGCAGCACGATCAACGGTGCTGGCCAGTTCGCGCTGAACACCGCTGTGAACGGGGTGAACAGCTCCGGAACCGCAACCTTGACCCTTGATGGCACAAACGCCGCCAATTCTATCGGCGGCGTCATCAGCGACGGAGGCGGCGGCGGACATCTGGCGCTGACCAAGTCCAACACCAGCACCTGGTCGCTCAGCGCCGCCAACACCTTCACCGGCCCAACCACGATCGTCGGCGGAACGGTGTCGCTGACCGGCAGCGGTTCTGTCTCCAGCAGCAGTTCGATCAACGTTAACGGCGGTACGCTGGACGTCACCGGCACGAGTGGGACATACGCCATTGGCTCGGCGCAAACTCTGCTCGGACAGGATCCAATCTCCGGCCACGCCGTCAACGGAGCGTTGAACGTCAACGGCATTCTCAGTCTAGGTCAGGTCGCGCATTCTTCCGCCGCTACAATGACGATTGCCGGCGCAGTGACGCTCGGCTCGACCGCCACTTCCAACTTCGATTTGTTCAACACGACCGGCTCCGCCGACCTCCTGAAGATCGGTGCTACAGGCACTGGCGCTCTGACCGCAAACGGTGCCCTCGACGTGGCTGAAGGCAACGGATTCAGCGGGACGTTTGCCGCGGGAGAGGCTTGGGACTTGCTGAGCTTCGGCAGCGAAGCCGGTACTTTCAGTTCGATCACTCTGCCGACGTTGTCCCCCTCCCTGCTCTGGAACACCAGCCAGCTATACACCAACGGAACGATCTCCATCATCAACAACGGTCCGCCCAACCTCAGTTGGGACAACGCCGGCGGTTCCAGCCCGGACGATGGCCAGACCTGGGATATCAGCCACAGCAACAACTGGAACAACAGCACCGCCGCCACGATGTACACCGACGGCGCTCTTGTCACTTTGAACGACACTAACAACGGCAACTATGCCGTCACGCTCAGCACCACCGTCAGCCCCGGCTCGGTGACCGTCAACAATAGTTCCGGCAACTACACCATCAGCGGCTCCGGCAGCATCGCCGGCACCACCTCGCTCACCAAGTTGGGGATCGGGACCCTGGCGATCAGCACCGCCAACACCTACAGCGGCGGAACCTTTGTCAACGCCGGAACGCTGCTCATCAATCCGACCGCATCCCCCGGAACCAACAGCGCCCTTCCGTCGGGCCGCAGCGTCAGCATCGCCACCGGAGCAGCCCTGAAGTTGGCCCCCTACGTCTCCTCCGCCAGCCC
>JBEKIV010000187.1:0-8194 GCA_050011595.1 Tepidisphaeraceae bacterium | reverse complement strand
CGCCTTCGCCGCCCAGGCCGAATCGGCCGCGTATCTTTCTTCCGGCTGGTATCAGGAAATCGAAAAGCTGCGCCAGGAGGCCGCGGCGCTGCTCGGTTGCCATCGCGACGAAATCGCCTTCGTGAAAAATACCAGCGAAGGGATCAGCATCGTCGCCAACGGAATCGACTGGCAATGGGGCGACCGGATCGTCACCACCAACGTCGAATACCCGGCCAATATTTACCCCTGGATGGAAGTCGCCCGCGGCAGGGGAGTGAAGCTGGTCATGGTCGAGGAAGAGGACGGCCACGACGGCATCCGGCACGTCCCGATCGAAAAGATCCTCAAAGCCGCCGCCGAACCCCAGACGCGCCTGGTGACGATCTCCCACGTCGAGTTCGCCAGCGGACAACGCCACGACCTGGCCCGCATCGGCCAGTTCTGCGCCGAACGCGAGATTCTCTTCTGCGTCGATGCCATCCAATCCCTCGGCGTTCTGCCGATCGACGTTTCGGACATGTACATCGACTATCTGTCGGCCGACGGGCACAAATGGCTGCTTGGCCCGGAAGGCGCCGGCATCTTTTATTGCCGCCGCGGACTGATCGAACATACCCGCCCGCTGATGGTCGGATGGATGAACGTCGTGGATGCCCAGAATTTCGGGAGCCACGATTACACCCTCCGCCCCGACGCCGGCCGATTTGAGTGCGGCAGCTACAACGTCCCCGGCCTGCTGGCGCTCAAGGCCTCCCTGCAAATGATCCAATCCGTCGGCATTCCCCAGATCGCCAATCGCGTCAAGGCCCTGGGCGATCTGCTGATCGCCGGCCTGCGCACCAAGGGATACCGCATCGTCAGCCCGCGCCTGGGGGAACAGTGGAGCGGCAACGTCTGCTTCGTTTCCCCGACGCTGAGCCACGAGAAGATATTCCAGGACCTTCGCGCCAAGCGGATCGAAATCGCCCTCCGCGAACACCGCCTCCGCTGCTCGCCGCATTTCTACAACACCGAGGCCCAGATTAAGCAACTCCTGGCGGCGTTGCCGGGGCATTGAGGCGCGGCGCTGGGGCCGTCGAATTTCTGTTTGGACGCGATTTTAGGACCATTTTAGCGGCCGCACTTGCGCGGCGTTTCGAGGTGGTCGAGCGCGGTTTCCGATCGCAAACGCCGCGTAAACGCGGCCGCTAAAAGCAATCTGGTTGCCCCGTGTCTAACATTTCACCAGCGCCAAATCCGCCGATGTCTGCAGCGTGTGAAACGCGCTGCCGCCCGGATTCAAATACTCCGTCAATTCATCCCCATCCAACGTCACGCTTCCGGTTGCCGGATAATCAAATTTTGCAGCTTCGGGCGCTTTTTCGGGGCTGACCCGTTTCGGCGATCGGAATATCCAGACCCGATCGGCCAGGTTCTTGCGCAAAAAACTTTCGGCCAAGGTTGGACCGGGCTCGACGAGCAGATGCGTCAGTCCCCGCTTGCCCAACTCGTCGAGCAGATCGTCCAGTGAAAGCCGGCCGTCGGCCTCCACGCGCAGCGGCAATACCTCCACTTTGCAGCCGTTCATGCGAGAAACCAAATCGGGGTTCTCGTCAAACGCGGACTGTCCGCAACACACGATGGGCGGCGATTGCGGGGCCGTCTTGACGATCTGACTGTCAAGAGCGAGGCGAAAATGGGTATCCAGCACAATGCGGAGCGGCGCGAGCCGCGGATTGGGAACGCGGGCGGTGAGCAGGGGATCGTCGGCTCGAACGGTGCCGATTCCCACCAGGATCGCGTCGCTGCGCGAACGAAGCTGGTGGACTGCGGCGAGCGAAGCGTCGTTGCTGATCGCCAATCGTTGGCCGCCGGGGCCGGCGATCTTGCCGTCGGCCGTCTGTGCCCATTTCAGAGTCACGTACGGCCGGCGTCGCAATATGATTTTGAAATAGGCGGCATTGAGTTGCCGGGCCTGATCGGCCAGCAGCCCCTCCTCGACGGCGATTGAGGCCGAGCGCAGTTCCGCCAGCCCCTTGCCCGAAACATACGGATTGGGATCCTGGCACGCCACCACCACCCGCGAGAGCTTCGATCCGATCAACGCCTGGGTGCACGGGGGGCTTCGCTTGTCGGCATACGCGCAACACGGCTCCAGGGAAACGAAGGCCGTCGCGCCGGCCGGATCGGCGCAAGCCGCCAGGGCATTCACTTCGGCATGCGGGCCGCCGAATTGCCGATGATGTCCCTCGGCGATGATCCGGCCTTGGCGAGCGATGACGCATCCGACCATGGGATTCGGCTCGACGCGGCCCCGGCCTTGCATCGCCAGTTCAATTGCCCGCCGCATCAGATCCGCGTCTTGCATCGGATTTGTGAACCTCGCCTTTCCCTCGGCGATCCGAGAAGGTGCTGTATATCACCATGAGCGTCACGCCGACGCAAAGAAAACTGTCGGCGACGTTGAAGACCCAGGGGAACAATTTGGGCCACCGGGGCAGAGCGTGAATCATGTCCCGCACGTATCCGAGCGTGACGCGGTCGTACAGGTTGCCCAGCACGCCCGCCGTCAGCATTCCCAGCAGGACTTGGTAAACCCAGCGTTGGCCGCTGGTGGAGAAGAGATAGCTCAGGAATACGATCGCCGCGAAGGAGACCGCGACGAACAGGACCCGTCCGCCCTGTCCCAGCCCGAAGACGGCGCCATGGTTGATGACCGCTTCGAATTCCACCCAGCCGGGGATGAACCGGCACGGCTCGCCGCCGGGCGATAGTTTTGAAAACGCCAGCGACTTGGTCCATAAATCCAGGCCGCAGCCCAGTGCGGCGGTGAGGAGAAAACGCAGTAACGCGGCGGGCGAGCGAATGGCGGTCGGCATAGGCGGGATTCTAGACTGGGAAATCCGAAATCCGAAATCCGAATGACGAATCAAGCCCGAAACCAGAATGACGAATGTCCAAAAGTTTCGCTTCGTCATTTGGTCATTCGGATTTGATTCGTCATTCGGATTTCGGATTTCGGACTTCCGCGCAGCGGCTGGCATTTCTCTTCAACATCGGCAGCTTCACCCGTTTCATCGCGCTTCCTTTCAGTTCGCGCCGATAATCCTCATCCGTCCATCCCAGCACCTGTTCCGGATCGAGCGTTCCGCTGGGCCATCTTGGTTTGAGCGCGGCATCGGCGGCGGCAGGCGGGTCGCGGTTCCATGGGCACACGTCCTGGCAAATGTCGCATCCGTACATCCAATCTCCGAATTTCGCGGTCAGGTCTTTGCCGATTCCGCCACGATGCTCGATGGTCAGATACGAAATGCACCTTCGCGCATCCAGCCGATACGGCTCGGTGATCGCCTGGGTTGGGCACGCTTCGATGCAGCGCCGGCAGGAGCCGCATCGGTCCGCCGCCGATTCATCCGCCGGCAACTCCAGCGTCGTCAGCAGTTCCCCCAACAAAATCCACGATCCGATCCCTTCGTTGATGATGCACGTGTTCTTGCCGATCCATCCGATCCCGGCCCGAGCGGCCAATTCCTTTTCCATCACCGGGGCCGTATCGACGCTGCAACGGGTCTTGGCCGCTGGCGCGATCTGGCGAATCCAGTCAGCCAGCCCATGCAGCCGGCCCTTAATTAATTCGTGATAATCCTCCCCCAGGGCATAGCGGGCGATTCGCCCATGCCGGGCCGGCGGCGGCTCCAGAGGCACAAAATAGTTGATCCCAACGGAGATAACGCTTGCCGCCCCCGGCAAATAGGCCGCCGGGTCGGTCCGCTGCTCGAACCGCTCGGCCAGATAGCTCATCTCCCCCGCCTGACCCGAATCGAGCCATTGCCGCAAATAGTGGCGATATCCCGACGGCGTGGCGGAGGCGATTCCCACCAGGTCAAACCCCAATTCCCTGGCTCGCCGCTTGATGCCCGCCGCGATACCCAGGGCTGCCGTGATGTTTTGGGACGAATTCACCTGTGGGAATAGTATAAACGCAGTATGGCGGAGGAAGTGGGTCATTTCCCCCGTGTAGGCGGGGATCGTTGTCCGCCGTGATGCTCTACTGTCTACCGGATGAATACGGCGAGCAAGCTCGCCGGATACACGGGAATTGACCCGGTACCGGAGGCTGGGTTTTCTTGACACGGATTTTCGCCGCTCTTAAGATCGCTTGCGCGGATTTTTCACTGGTTCCAGCCGTCTTGTATTTCTGCACTCACCGTTTTCGGAGGCCAGCATCATGATGCGGTTATCCCGTGTCTTTACGAGTTTTACCTTGGCCTGCTGCCTGGCAGCGCCGGCCTCATGGTTCGCCGCACGTGCCGATGACACCACCGCGCCGCCGGCAGAAGTCCCAACCCCCGCGACGACGCCCGATAACACCGCGGCGCCGTCCGACGCCTCAGCCACCACCCAGCCAGCCGAAACCGTCGAGCCGGAGGCAAAGCCCACCCTGGACGATCTGACGGATACCTTCTGGCATTACGGGAAGATTGCCCGCTACGACTTGGCCGCCGATGCCGGACGGAAAATCCTTGATTCCGGCTCCGACGCCAACGCGATTCTGATGTCATTTGAGGCCGTTGCGGCGCGGCACAACGACTTGATCGACACGTGGATGCTGCGGTGGAAATCGCTGCCGGTCAGCGAGGCCGTGGACCGCGCCTCCGTGCAGTCGATGCGAGAGGTCGCCGCCAAGCTGGACGACGTGATTGCCCAGGGCTACGCGGCGCGCCGCAGCGATCCGAATTTCATGCGCCAGACCATCTATGAGATGTCCAGCGGGGAACGGGCATACGACAACAATCTGCCGCGTCTGGCCCAGAGCGGCGAGGTGGCGGTGAAAATCCTCATCGACGTCCTTCGCGATCCCGGACAAAACCAATATCACGTCACGTGCCGGCGAATCCTGCGCGATCTTGGCCGAAGGACCCTCAATCCGCTGCTGGCCGCGACGGAAATGAGGGATTTCGACACGCTGGCCGACGTGGTCTCGGCCCTGGGCGACATCGGATACGACGCCTCGGTGCCGTACCTTGCCCGCCTGGCGGCGGCAACGGACGTTCCGAATGCGATTCACGTGGCATCGCGAAAGGCGCTCTATCGCATCGGTCTGAGCCGAAGCGCCGTCGTTCGGCCAAGCGATCTGTTTTTCAACCTGGCGGAGAAATGCTATTACGGCAAATCAGACATCGAACCTGCCGGCGATAAGATTTCCTATATCTGGTACTGGAGCGACGACGAGGGCCTGAAGCGCAAGGACGTTCCGACGCCGATCTTCAACGATCTGCTGGCGATGCGGGCGTGTGAATACACGCTGAAGCTGGACCCCACCGCCGGGGAGGCGGTGAGCCTTTGGCTTGCGGCCAACACCCGGCGTGAATGCGATCTCCCGGCGGGGGCGGTCGATCTCACCCATGAGGGCGACCCCGACGCCAATTACTACAACGTCTCGGCCGGGGCCAATTATCTCAACGACGCCCTGTCGC
Source organism: Tepidisphaeraceae bacterium (assembly GCA_050011595.1). GTDB lineage: Bacteria > Planctomycetota > Phycisphaerae > Tepidisphaerales > Tepidisphaeraceae > PALSA-1353. The sequence goes on along the minus strand of JBEKIV010000187.1, from coordinate 2,756 downwards.
GCGCCACGCATGACCGAGCCGCGGCGGTGGCACTGAAACTCTGCCAGTCGCTGCGCGACATCACCGGCCGGGGCAATCTTAGCGGCAACGCGATCACGCCGCTGATGGATGCCTTGTACTTCCCCAATCGGCAGGTTCGCTACGCGGCGGCGTTCGCCCTGGCGCAATCGTTGCCCGAAAAGGCATTCGCCGGCTCTGACCGCGTCGTGCCGCTTCTGGTTGAGGCGGTGAATCAGACCAGCAAGCCCGGCGTGCTGGTGGTTGCCCCGTCGAGTGCGGAGGCAAAGCCTTCCGCCGGCGATTCGCCGACGCTGGGCGATCTGCGCGATGCGGTGCAGGGCCTGGGATATCCGGTGGTCGCCGCCGGCACCCCCGGCGATGCCGCCGCCGCCGCCATTACCCTTCCCACCGTCGACCTGATCATCATCTCCGAGGACAGCGACGTGCGGAAAATGATCGATCTGGAGCAGCATATCGCGCGGCTTCAAGGCGCTTCAATGCTGGTGCTGACCCACACGGTCCAAAGCCCGTACGCCGTCGCCAGCGCGACCGATCTTCTGATGAATGCGGCGATCATGCCGGCCAAGGAATCGCTCAAGGACGATCTGAAGACGGAGATCGATGCCGCCCGGCAACATTCCGGCACGGCGGTCATGTCCGAAAAAGATGCGTCCGATGACGCGCTTGAGGCGGCGGCGCTGCTGGAAAGAATCGCCATTACCCGCAGCCGGGCATTCGACATGTCCATCGCCCAGGCCGGCCTCCTGACGGCCCTGAGCGATTCCAGGCCCGAAATCGCCACGGCGGCCGGACGAGTGCTGGCCACGCTGAATTCCAACAGCGCGCAGAACGGCCTGGCGATGAAGGCCAACGACGCCGCGACGCCGCCGGACGTGCGAGTCAGTTTTTACAAGAGCGTGGCGGAAAGCGCCAAGCACATTGGAAATCGACTGGAGTCCGAGCAGATCGCGGGATTGGAAAAGGCGGTGACGGAAAGCAAGGACGCGGCCATCCGCGACGCGGCCGCGGAGGCCCGCGGCGCGCTCGATCTTCCCGCGGATGCGGCGCGAACGCTGATTCTGAAGCAATCCCGCTTTTAGAGCGGGTTGCGGGGGGATGTATAGTTTCGCGAAGAAAAACCCACGGCAGCGCCGTGGGCGTTCGGGGCAAAATTGGCGCGGGTGGATTTGGCGCCTACTTGCAACGTGCTCTAGCGCGCGTGTGCCGCTTCCTCCGGCTCGATCACTACCGCCGTGCCGTAACATAGCACTTCGGTCGCGGATATCGCTTTGCCGCCGATTTCCGAGGCATCGTACCGAAACCCCACGATGGCATTGGCGCCCACGGCCAACGCATGGTCGATCAGCAGGTCGTAAGCCTGCTGGCGTGTCTGCTCGCACATTTCGGTGTATGCCCCGATCCGCCCGCCGATGATCGACTTCAGCCCGCCCAGGATTCCCTGCGGGATGGTCGGCGCTCGCACGATCAGCCCGCGCACCACGCCGAGATATCGGGCGATTCGATATCCCTCGATCGTGAACGTCGTGGTGACGGGAATATGCGGCCCGCCACCGGAATATGGGATAGGGGTGGAAGTGCTCATGGGCGGAAAGATACCGTGGGGGAGAATAAATCCGAAATCCGAAATCCGAATGACGAATCAAGCCCGAAACCCGAATGACGAATTGGTCATTGGTCATTTGTCATTCGGATTTGATTCGTCATTCGGATTTAGGATTTCGGATTTGCCCCTCATCCTCCCAAATACGCCCTTTTGACCTCGGGGTTTTCCAGCAGATTCGCGGCTGAATCGGCGAGGATCACGCGTCCGCTTTGCAGGACGTAACCGCGGTGGGCCACGGTCAGGGCCATGTGCGCGTTCTGCTCGACGAGAAAAAGGGTCGCGCCGCGCTGATTGATCTCACGGATGATCTGAAAAATCTGACGCACGACCAGCGGGGCAAGACCCAGGGACGGCTCGTCGAGCAGAAGCAGCCGCGGCTTGCCCATCAGCGCCCGGGCCATCGCCAGCATCTGCTGCTCGCCGCCGCTGAGCGTGCCGGCGCGCTGGTGCTTGCGCTCCAGGAGGACGGGAAACAGGGCGAAACATCGCTGAAGTTCCTGTTCGATTTCCCGCCTGCCGTGCAACACGAACGCCCCCAGCATGAGATTGTCGCGAACCGTCAAATCCGCGAAAATCTGCCGACCCTCCGGGACGTGGCTGATCCCCAGTTGCACGATCTGGTCCGTCCGCATCCCCACCAGCTCCCGCGTGGCCCCGAAATATTCCAGGGTTCGGTTTTGCGAGTCCGCGGTCGGCGGACACCAGGTGACGCTGCCGCTTGCCGGCCTGAGCAGCCCGCTGATCGTTCGCAGCAGGGTGGTTTTGCCCGCGCCGTTGGCGCCGATCAGGGCGACGATCTCCCCGGGCGCGATGTCGACCGACACGTCGTGGAGCGCGGTGATCGCACCGTAGCATACGGTCAGGTTGGTTACCGAAAGCAGCACGATGAGAACTCCATGGGTAAATCCGAAATCCGAAATCCGAATGACGAATCAAATCCGAATGACGAAGCCCGAAAGTGCTTTCACTTCGTCATTCGGATTTCGGATTTGATTCGTCATTCGGATTTCGGATTTCGGATTTTACCTCTTCCGCCTTTCCAAGATACGCCTCAATCACCCGAGGGTCATCCTGTATCTCCCGCGGCGTTCCCACCGCGATCGTCTCTCCGTGATCCAGCACGGTGATCCGC
>JBEKIV010000186.1:0-8261 GCA_050011595.1 Tepidisphaeraceae bacterium | reverse complement strand
CAAGCCTTCACCGCCGCTCTGGCCCGCAAGGTGAAGGTGTCCGACGTCTTTGCAATGGTTCGGGACGCGGCTCGGCAGATTTCCACGCCCCTGTTGGCGATGCTCAGCTACAGCATCGTATTCCGATATGGCGCCGACCGATTCTTCGCCGATGCGCGGGAGGCCGGGTTCGCCGGCCTGATTGTTCCCGATCTCCCGCCCCCCGAGGCGAACAACGTCTGTCGGCAAATCCGCGCCGCCGGACTCGACACCATTCTTCTCATCGCCCCCACCACCACGACCCAGCGCCGCCGCGAAATCGCCGGCCTTTGTTCCGGGTTCGTCTATTATCTGGCCGTTTCCGGAATCACCGGCGCCCGCGATCAGTTGCCGCCCGATCTCCCCGAAAACCTCCGCCAGCTTCGAGCCATCACCGACCGCCCCATCTGCGTCGGGTTTGGCATCTCCAAGCCGAACCATCTCGCCGCGCTGGCCCCCATGGCCGACGGCGCCATCGTCGGCAGCGCCATCGTCCAACGCATGATCGACGCTTCATCCGCCGGCCCCACCGCCATCGCCAGGCTCATCGCCGATTACTGCCGAAGCCTGTTGCCCCAATCGCCTTGAAAACCTGCTTCATATCCCATCCAACCTCCCGGAACGCCCACGGCGACGCCGTGGGTTTTCGCCATAGCGGGAGGGTCCTGAAACAGCATAGAAAAGACCAGGTTATAACCTCGCATCCACTCCCATAATCCTGCGGTATTCGCCGCGCTTTGTCGCGTTACATCGAACACGGATAGAGCGCACCCACCCTGAATGACCAGCTCACTGCGTCACCGCCCCATAGCACGCCGGTCCGACCAATTTGGCGTATTTCGCCAACGCTCCGCGCGGATACTTCGGCTCCGGCTGCTTCCAGCGCGATCGCCGCTTCGCCAGTTCTTTTTCGCTCAATTCCAAATTGATCGTCCCCTTCTCCGCGTCGATGCTGATCATGTCGCCATCCTTCACCAGCGCGATCGGCCCGCCGACAAACGCCTCCGGCCCGATGTGCCCGACCATCAAGCCCCGAGTCGCCCCGCTGAATCGGCCATCGGTCAGCAGGCACACCTCGTATCCCAGCCCCTGCCCCACAATCGCCGCCGTCACCCCCAGCATCTCGCGCATCCCCGGCCCGCCCTTGGGTCCTTCATAACGGATGATCACGCTGTCGCCCTTCTTGATTTGTTGCCCCTGCACCGCCGCCATGCACGCTTCTTCGCTATCGAAGATTCGTGCCGGCCCACGATGCTGAAATTTTTTCACGCCCGCCGTCTTGATCACGCATCCCTCCGGCGCAAGGTTGCCGCGCAGAACGTGCAGCCCGCCGGTCTTTTCCAAGGCGCGGGACGCCGGCATGATGACGTTCTGCTCCGCCTTCAGCTTTACCTCCGCAAGGTTTTGGGCCATCGTCCTTCCGGTGCAGGTCATGCATTCCCCATGAATCAGCTTCTCATCCAGCAGCACCCGCAGGATCGCCCCAATCCCGCCGGCCTTGAACACGTCGAATGCCGTGTACCGCCCGAACGGTTTCAGATCGGCGATGACCGGAGTCCGCCGGCTGATGTGATCGATGTCGTCCAGCGTCAGCGTCACCCCGCATTCGTGCGCGATCGCCGGCAGATGCAACGCGCTGTTGGTCGAACCTCCTGTCGCTGCCGCGATCGTCACCGCATTCTCAAACGCCTCCCGCGTCATCACGTCCCGGGCCCGGATATTCCTTTCCAGCAGCCACATCACCTGCCGGCCCGCCTGCACCGCAAACGTGTCCCGCTCCACGTCCACTGCCGGCGGTGATCCGCTGCCCGGCAACGCCATCCCCAACGCCTCCGCCGCGCACGCCATCGTGTTCGCCGTGAACTGACCCCCGCAACTTCCCGCCGAGGGACACGCGCCGCATTCCATCTCATACAGATCGGCATCGCTCATCTTCCCCGCCGAGTGCGCCCCCACCGCTTCGTACACGTCCTGAATCGTCACGTCCCGGCCTTTGAACTTGCCCGGCAATATCGTTCCACCGTACAGAAACACGCTCGGAACGTTCAACCGGGCCATCGCCATCAGCATCCCCGGCAAACTTTTATCGCAGCCCGCCAGACCCACCAGCGCATCGTATCCATGCGCATTCATCATCAACTCGATGGAATCCGCGATCACTTCGCGCGACACCAGCGACGTCTTCATTCCCTCATGCCCCATGGCGATCCCATCCGACACCGCGATGGTCACGAATTCCCTCGGCGTGCCCCGCGCCGATTTCACCCCCTCCTTCGCCGCCTTCGCCTGCCGGTCCAGCGTCAGATTGCACGGCGTCGCCTCGTTCCACGTGCTGGCCACCCCCACCCACGGGCGATGAATCTCCTCATCGGTCAACCCCATCGATCTGAAAAATGCGCGCTGCGGAGCGCGCTGATCCCCTTCCGTCACGATTTCGCTGCGAGGCCGATTCATTGAATTCTCCGTACAAACCACCCGCGCCGCGGCGGGCCTTGTATTCCCGGTCGCAATGCACGATAAACGATCCGGCCTTTTTTGTCAGGCTTCCATGAACCGCCAGACCGTATCCCGACGCCGTATTCCGCCCCTCATGCTGAATCCACCCAGCCACGACGTCCGCCTCGTCGCCATCGATCTCGACGGCACCCTCCTCAACGACTCCAAGCAGGTCAGCGACCAGACCCTTGCGGCCCTAAGCTGCGCCGTCCGCCGCGGCGCCCGCGTCATCATCGCCTCCGCCCGCCCACCGCGAAGCGTCCGCCACGTCTACAACCTGCTCCACCTCGACACCTGGCAGATCAATTACAACGGCGCTCTCATCTGGGACGAACCCGGCAAACGCGTCATCTACCATTGCCCCATGCCCGGCGACCTGGTCCGCCGACTCATCCAAGCCGCCCGATCCCGATTCGATTCCGTCCTGGTAAGCTGCGAAATCCTCGACCGCTGGTACACCGACCGTTTCGATCAGACTTACACCACCGAAACCGGCCGACTCTTCCGCCCCGACGTCATCGCCCCGCTCGACCAATTCTGTAATCAACCCATCACCAAGCTGCTTTTGCTCGGCGACAAACGCATGATCGACGAGCTCGAATTCCTCCTGCCAGCGTCCGACGACAAAATCACCGTCGTCCGCACCGACCCCGAAATCCTTCAGATCATGGACCGCAACGTGAGCAAAGCCGCCGCATTACAGATCGTCGCCGAGCACTATCAAATCCCCCTTGAAAACGTGATGGCCCTCGGCGACGCCCCCAACGACGTGGGAATCCTCAAGCTGGCCGGCATCGGCGTCGCCATGAACAACGCCAGCGACATCGTCAAATCCGCCGCCGACTGGATCGCCCCTTCCAACAACGACCACGGCGTCCACGCGGCGCTGGTGAAGTTCGGGTTGTGCGATTGATTCGGGGCTGGACTCGACGCCGGTCGGTAGATATCATCGTATATACCATTTATGGAGACGGATCCATGAACACCGCCAAGATTTTCACCACTGGGCGCAGCCAAGCCGTGCGGCTTCCTAAAGAGTTCCGCTTCGACACCGAAGAAGTCTGCATCAAGCGCATCGGCTCCGTGGTGATTCTATTTGACCCGAACGATCGACTCCCGATGCTCCTAGGCACACTGGGTCAAGCAACGCAGGATTTCATGTTGGATCGCCGCCAGCCCAAAGCCGCCGAGCGAAGGCGGCCCTTGTGATCCGGTACATGCTCGATACGACCGTTTGCGTGGATATGCTGCGTCGCCCCGCCCGGCCCAATCTGCAACGCTTCAAGCGATTGAATCTCGACCAACTCTGCCTATCCGCGATCACTTTCGCTGAATTGGTGTACGGCGTATGGCGCAGCAGCGACCCTGTCCGCAATGAACGCGCCGTGCTGGACTTCTGTGCCGCTCTGGAGGTAGCACCCTTCGACGACCGTGCCGCTGAGGTATATGGTCAGGTGCGCTCTCAATTGGAACAAGCCGGTCAACCGATTGGCCCGCTCGATACACTGATCGCATCGCATGCCCTGGCTTTGAACGTGACGCTGGCGACAAGCAACGAAAAGGAGTTTCGCCGCGTTGCCAACTTGCGTGTCGAGAACTGGCGGACATCGTGATCGATTGGTCCAACATAAGTCGGGCATCACTGATTGAATCCAAAATATGGGGAACAACACTGATTGAATATCAGTGATGTTCCGTCACTCGGCTCAATTCACCTCCGGATTAATTTTCTTTCCTTCCGACCAGGGCACAATCTTCTTGAGATCGAAGATGTAACAGGGGTCCAGATCGCTGTCGCCAATGTTCCCGTCGAACTTCGGATTCGTGCCGCGCTTGTGCAAATAGGCGAAGGTGATCATGTCAGTCGTCGGCGCGTCCCTCGCTATCTGCTTTTCAAGCTCTTTCCGCAAAATCCACGCGATTGCTCGGTCCGACGCCGGCCGGAAGATGGTAATCGATATCTCACCGACGGGGTTCTCAACGGTCGGAGGCGCATATTCTGGAACGTATTGAATCTTGGAGACCTCCTCCTCCACCGATGGCTGCGTCGATGGCCCGGTCGTGACCTGCCCGAGAACCGCCACCGCGACGATGAGGAAACCGGCGACCGCGAAAATAAACAACGTATTTTTTGCGCGCGACACTTATCCACACCTCCGATTCGGTCAGGGTGACCCTTGCGTCGACGGCGATAGAGCCGTCACAGGTCCCGGATTATTCCGCGTCGCTATAATTATGACCAGAGCCGCGAAGAACGCCCCGGCAAAAAAGACCGTCCCCTCGGCGAGCCTCTTGCGCCTGCGCCGACGACGATGACCGAGGCGTCTCATCTCGGTACGAATACTCCCACCGCCACCCCCATGCGAACTAACTCGCTTCGCGGAAGAACGATCTTCGCCGCAACCTACGCCGCGTTCTTGTCGTCATCGCTGTCCACGGGCGGCTCGGACTCAGGTTCGTCAGCCTCTTCCTCCGCCTCCTTCGCCTTTTCCGCGGCTTCCGCCGCCACCGCCTCGGCCGGGTCCGGTGGGAATTCGCCGGGCTTGATGCCGCTGGCCTGGGATTTGGCGGCCAGCGTCGCTTTCACTTCCGCCAGCCATTTTTCGTTCGGAAGCGCGTATGGACGGAACTTTTCCATCGAGCCTTGCTCTTCGCTATAGGCCATCGCCCGGTTGGCGCCCAGCTTATTTGCCGCGGGGGAGTCGATCAGGTTGCTGCTGTCGGTGGCGCTCATCTGGAACAAAATGCGATTGTCCAGCTCTCGCATCGAGGCCCGATCGACCGCCCTTTCCAGCGCCGTCGCGGTATCGATCCATGCCAGAATGTGGATGCCATTGGCCGGGCCGTCGCGCATCACGTCGGCGAATTCCTTGCCGGGATCAGGGCCTTTTTCCCCTTCGCTGGACGAGAAATTAAAGCTCTCTTCCGATTTCCGCAGCGCCCGATACCGCTGGAGTCCGAAGACCACGATGAAAATCGACGGAGGATTTGACGATTCGTTGGCCTGCCGCCGCGCCAGTTCCAGGGCGATTTCGTGGATGGCCTGCGGCACCGCGCGGTAATCCACGTTTTTCGTCCGGTGCGGCAGCGCGGCCGCCACGCTGGCCAGATACCCGTGGTTCTGCGCATCCGCCGGCGTGCCATCCAGCAGATAGAAGCTGGCCGACGTCGGCGAAAGTTGCGCGGCCAATCCGATCATCGACAGCGCCGAGATCGCCAGGGCGCTTTCCTCGTTTTGTCCGACGATCAGCACGTTCGCCCCGCTCTGCCGGCGGAATGGAATGGCCGTCGGCGCCTTGATCGCCACCGGATCGCCCACCCATATCATCGGAACCGCGTTGGAGACCACGTATTTCGCGGCGTTCACTTGCTCGGCTAGCAACGGGTTCTGCCTGAAATCGGCCGGCTCATTTCCCTCGAACACGATCGGCGGATCGACTTTCTCGCCGACCCCGGCCGCCTTGGCGTTGACCTGATCCAGATATCGGTCGCGCTGCTCGTCCGGCAGCCAGGCCACCTGGAACGGGCTGTTGCCCTCGACCAAGCCGCCCGCATCGTTGTAGATCGCCTCGCCGGGACGCGAGAGCAGTCGTGCCGCCGAGTTGCCGTCGCCCAGGATCATTTGCGAATCGGCCTCGCTCGTTTGCAGGGCGATGCGCACGCCGATCTGGCCGATCGTGCTTCGCGACAGGCCCGACGACCCGCCGATAGTCTGCGACCCGAGCAGCAGATGCACGCCGAACGCACGGCCCTGCCGCACGATGCGATCCAGCAGCAACCCCGCATCCTGCGCCAGCTTGTCGTCTTCCGTGAAGAACTCCTGGAATTCGTCGATGATCAGCAGCGTCCGCGGCATCTTTTTGCCCGAAGCCTCCCGATACATCTGAAGGTTCTGCGACTTGAACGGCCGGAACAGCTCCGCGCGGCGGGTCATCTCCTGGTCGATGCGATGCAACACGCTCAGCCCGAATTCGCGGTCGCTTTCCACCGCGATCGCCCGCGAGTGCGGCAAATGGTGCATCGCGTACGTCTTGAATTCCACCCCCTTCTTGAAGTCGATCAGGTACAATTCCACTTCCTCCGGCGAATACCACATCGCCAGATTGGTGATCAGTGCGTGCAGCAGGGTCGATTTACCCGAGCCGGTTTTTCCGGCGATCAGCGCATGCTGCGCCACTCCCCTGCCGAGCCGGAACGTCTGCAACCGCGTCGCCCCGGATCGGCCGACGGCCACGGCGACGTCCTCGTCGCTCTTGAGGGTCCAGAACATCGGCAGCTTGGGGGCGATGACGTCGAACGAGACCTCCACGCGCTTCGCCTCCCGTGCGCCCTTGCCGACGATATGGAGGATCTTGCTCAATTCCTCGTCGGTCGGGGCCTGGTCCAGCGATAGCGGAAAGCGGTTGAACACCGGATCGCGCCAGACGAACCGGTCCCCCTCGCGCACCAGGTTGACGCTGTGCGCTTCCAGGTCGTCGAGGTGCATCGCGCCCCCCCCGGCGGTGCTGACGCGCGTGTCCCGCATCACCAGCGTGTAGACGCCGCAGCGCGAACCCGTACTGGCGATGCTGCTCAGACGCCGCATCGCCTCGTCGCTGAAGTTCACCGGAAAATCGGAAATGACCAGATACCGGTACGGCTCGGCCAATTCACCCGCCTGCGCGTTGTAATCATCGATCGTCGCGAACTCGTTCCGCAGGTATTTCTGAATGACCGTCTCCATGTGCTCGGTCAGGTTCGCCAGCCGCTGGTCGATCTGCTCGCCATCGGTCCAGATGCGCCCGCCGACCAGCGCTTCGTCATAATCCGCCAGGTGCATGAACCCGGCGAAGTTCTGCCCCAGCCCCACCGGATCGATCATCGTGAACCGCACCCGCCCCGGCGGAATCGTCGTCAGAAGCCGCGTCATGATCATCTGCATCGCCCGGATCGAATCCATCCGGCCCGGCCGATCCGTGTGAATCATGATCGAAGCCTGCTTCGGATACGCCATCAGCGCCGGCACGCTGAAAGTCTCCGGTAACGGCAACGTGAATGGCGAATCCTTGGCCACGTCCGCGACCATGGCCTTCAAGTCCACCTGGAGTTGACCGAAGCGAATCGTCGCCGGAAATTTCTTCGGCCCCTTCCAGTCGTCCCAGATCGGATCGCTCCACGCCGGATTTGCGTTGCCCTCTTCGCGGATTGGCTCCTGAATGTTCTTCAACCCCTCGGCCCACCGCTTTTCCAAAATGGCGCGTTCGGCGGTGTGCTTTTGCCGCAATTCGGCCGCCCGCGCCGTCGCCCGGTCCCCCACTTTCCCCGTCTCCGCGTCAAACAGCCTTTTGATCTCCTCCAACTTGCGGACGCGCCATTGTTCCAACTCGGCCAGAGCGCTTTTCCGCAACGCTTCGTTTTGCGCACCCTTGGCCTGCAATTCCGCCTGCGAGGCTTGCAGCGTCGCATCCCGCTTTTTCGTCGCCTTGTCCAGAATCGGCGCCGCACGGTCTCGCGCGACCTGCAGTTCGGCCTTATTCTGCCGCTTCGCCTTCGCCAGATTCATGTCGTGCTCGACCGTTGCCTGGCTCAAAAGGTTGTCGTTGGCGATCCGGCCCGCATCCAGCGCCCGGCGCAACGGGACGTAAACGGCGGCAATCTGCTTCTTCGCCAGCGAATTCATAAAGACGAGAAATACGATCAGCCCCGCCACTCCCGACCCCACCCAAATCGCCAGCCCCTGCCATTGCGGCTCCAGCGTCTGCTGGATC
>JBEKIV010000185.1:0-8270 GCA_050011595.1 Tepidisphaeraceae bacterium | reverse complement strand
GATGTCTCTATCTGGCCGAAAGGCTGAATGAAGCGATTGAAGTCTACCAAGGGATCGCCGCGCTGAAGCCGGAGCTGCCCGAAGCGCACAACAATCTCGGCGGATGCCTGCAACGCAGCGGACGAGTCGAGGAGGCCATCGCGGCGTTCAAGACGGCGATCCGGCTCAAGGGCGACTTTCCGGTGGCGAAATCGAACCTGGCGGCGGCGTATTTCGAATGGGGCAACGCTCTATCGGCCAAGGGACAAACCGCCGAGGCCCTGGAAGTGTTTCAGCAGGCCGTGGCGTTCAAACCCGATTTCATCGAAGCGTACAACAGTCTGGGCATTGCTTTGCAACGCAAGGGGCGACTGGAGGAAGCCGTCGCATCCTTTCGGCAGGCCATTCGGCTCAAGCCCGAACTTGCCGAAGCGCACAACAATCTCGGCGCCGCGTTGAAGGACGTGGGGCAAATTGACGAGGCGGTCACTGTCCTTCGCCGGGCCATTCGGCTCAAGCCGGATCTTGCCGATGCGCACAATAATCTGGGCAACGCCCTAAAGGACAAGGGGCAAATTGAGGAGGCGATCGCGGCCCATCGGCAGGCGATTCGGATCAAGCCCGATTACGCGGCTGCGCACAATAATCTCGGCAACACACTGGGGGCCAAGGGGCAACTGGACGAGGCGATCGCTTCCTATCGGCAGGCCATTCGGTTCGACCCCGATCTTGCCGCGGGGTATAGCAATCTCGGCAACGCACTGGGGGAAGTCGGGCAACTGCACGAGGCGGTCACATCCTTCCGACAGGCCATTCGGCTCAAGCCTGATTTCGCCGAAGCGCACCACAATCTCGGCAACGCCCTGATGGAGATGGGGCAGGTTGACGAGGCGATCGCTTCCTACCGGAAGGCGATTGCCCTCAAGCGCCAATACGGCGAAGCCCATACCGGTCTTGCTTTGGCGCTGCTGGCGCGGGGGGACTTTCGACCAGGCTTGGAGGAGTATGAATGGCGATGGAAATGCAAGGATTTCCCGTCCCCCGCGCGAAACTTTGCCCGGCCGCAATGGGACGGCTGCCCGTTGCAAGACCGCACCCTTCTGCTCCACGCGGAGCAGGGTTTTGGGGATGCGATTCACTTCATCCGTTACTTGCCCCTGGTGCAGCAGAGGGGCGGGAGAATCGTCATTGAATGTCCAGCCGAACTCCAACGGCTGTTCCAGACAATCGCCGGGAGATGTCAAATCGTGGTCCGAGGCCGGCCCCTGCCTCCTTTCGATTTTCATTGCCCGATCCTCAGTTTGCCGCTTGCTTTCAAGACCACGCTGGAGTCGATTCCCGCGGAAGTTCCGTATCTATTTCCAGATCCGGAGTTGCTGGAGTCCTGGCGGCAAAAACTGAGCGCTTCGGCGGCCGGGCTGAAGGTCGCTCTCAACTGGGCGGGCAACCCAAACGTCAGGCGCGATCACGCGAGGTCGATGTCACTGGATCGGCTCGCTCCCCTGTCGGAGGTGCGCGGCGCGACTTTTTACAGCCTTCAGAAAGGCGCTGCCGGACGGCAGGCGGATCAACCGCCGGCGGGCCTGCCCTTGGTCAACCTCGCTCCGGAGTTGCACGATTTCGCCGACACGGCCGCGGTGATGTGCCTGATGGACCTGGTGATCACCACGGACACCAGCGTGGCGCATCTGGCCGGCGCTCTGGGGCGGCCGGTGTGGGTGATGCTGCAATTCATGCCCGATTGGCGATGGTTCTTGGATCGCGAGGATAGCCCGTGGTATCCGACGATGCGATTGTTCCGCCAGGCCGCCCCGGGCGATTGGCTTGACGTGACCCAGCGCGTCGCGGAACGCCTGGAAAAGTCGATACGCAAGACGTAAATGCGGTATCATCCCTGCAACGATCTATGCCGGGTCATGCCGTTCACCAAACCCTCCAGGCCGCACTGGCGCGATATCGTGCGGGAAACCCCCGTGCCGCGGAAAAGCTCTGCCGTCAGATCCTCTCGCGTGAGCCGAATAACGTGGATGCGCTCAATGTCCTTGGCGGATGTCTCTATCTGGCCGGAAATCTGAATGAAGCGATTGAAGTCTACCAAAGGATCACGGCGCTGAAGCCCAACCTCCCCGAAGCGCACAACAATCTCGGCGGATGCCTGCAACGCAGCGGACGAGTCGAGGAGGCCATCGCGGCGTTCAAGACGGCGATCCGGCTCAAGGGCGACTTCCCCGCGGCGAAATCGAACGTCGCGGCCGCCTATTTCGAATGGGGCGCGACTCTATTAGCCGGGCAACACACCGCCGAGGCCCTGGAGGCGTTTCAGCAGGCCGTGGCTTTCAAACCCGATTTCATCAAGGCCCTGGAGAAGATCGGCGCGTGCCTGGGAATTTTGGAGCAATTCGACGCGGCCGTCGCGACGTTTCAAACGATCCTCCGGTTGAGGCCCGACATGCCCGAGGCATTGAACAATCTGGGCATCGCCTTGCAATTCAAAGGGCAACTGGATGAAGCGATCGCTTCCTTTCGGCGGGCCATTGAGCTCAAGCCTGATCTTGCCGAAGCGCACTGCAATCTCGGCGCCGCATTGAAGGACGCGGGGCAGCCTGACGAAGCGATCGCGGCCCTTCGGCAGGCGATTCGGCTGAAACCGGATCTTGCCGATGCGCACGATAATCTCGGCAACGCCCTAAAGAACAAGGAGCAACTAGATGAGGCGGTCGCGGCCCATCGGCAGGCCATTCGGCTCAACCCGGATCATGCCAAAGCGCACAACAATCTCGGCAACGCCTTGAAGGACATGGGGCAACTTGAAGAGGCGGTCGCGGCCTATCGGCAGGCCGTTCGACTTAGGCCCGATCGCGCGGGACTGCACAGCAATCTGATCTATACCCTCCATTTTCATCCCGGCTACGATGCCCGGATGATCTATGAGGAACACCGGAACTGGAATCAACAACACGCCGAGCCGCTCAAGAAGTTCATTCAGCCATATACCAATGATCGCAACCCCGACCGCCGGCTGCGCATCGGCTATCTGTCGCCGGATTTTCGCGAGCACGTCGTCGGCCAGAATCTATTTCCGCTGTTCCGCGAGCACGATCATCGGCAAACGGAAATCTTCTGTTACGCCAACGTGGCCCGCCCCGATGCGCTCACCGAACAATTCCGTCGCTACGCGGATGTTTGGCGCAGCATTGTGGGGCTGTCTGATTCCCAGGCCGTCGATCTGATTCGGCAGGACCGAATCGATATTCTGGTGGACTTGACGCTGCACATGGCGAAGAACCGCCTTGCCGTGTTCGCTCATAAGCCGGCCCCCGTGCAAGCGACCTTTGCCGGCTATCCGGGCTCGACGGGCCTGGGCACCATCGATTATCGCCTGACCGATCCCTATCTGGACCCGCCGGGATTGAACGATCGGTTCTACTCCGAAACGTCGGTCCGTTTGCCTGACAGTTTCTGGTGCTACGACCCGCTGGTTGGGGAATTCGTGATCAACCCGTTGCCCGCGCAAACGGATGGCCACGTCACCTTCGGATGCCTGAATAATTTCTGCAAAATCAACGAGCCGGTCTTGCGGCTCTGGGCGCGGGTGCTCAAGACTGTTGATCGATCACGATTGATGATCCTCTGTCCGGAAGGGAGCCAGCGTCAAGCGCTGCTGGACCTGATGCAACGGGAGGGAATCAGTCCCGATCGCATCGAGTTGATCGCCGGCCGTCGGCGCCTTCAATACCTGGAACTTTACCATCGCATCGACGTGGGACTGGATAGCTTCCCGTACAACGGCCACACCACAAGCCTGGATTCATTTTGGATGGGCGTTCCGGTCGTGACGCTGGTGGGCCAGACGGTGGTAGGACGAGCCGGATTGTCGCAATTGACCAACCTGGGCCTGCCGGAACTCATCGCACAAACACCGGAACAGTACGTTCAGATCGCCACGGACCTGGCCGGGGACCTGCCGCGATTGGCGGAGCTGCGCCGGACGCTGCGAGCGCGGATGCAGGCGTCGCCGCTGATGGATGCCCCGCGATTCGCCCGGAACATCGAAGCGGCCTACCGGCAAATGTGGCGGAATTGGTGCGCGACGGGCGGAAGTCCGAGTTTACAATGCTCGGCCGAATTGACTCTCAAGGAGCAACTCGAATCCGGCTTGTCACATCACCAGGCCGGGCGCTTGGCCGAGGCGGAGAGAATTTATCGGCAAGTGCTGGCGCAACAGCCCAATCATTCGGACGCATTACATCTGTTGGGGGTGCTGTCAGGACAGACGAACCGGTTGGACGCGGCCGTGAACTTGATCCGGCGCGCGATCGCGATTTGTTCGACCAATGCGACGTATCACGGCGACCTCGGCAAATTCTTAGGGGACAGGGGGCAACCCGAAGAGGCCATCGCTTCCTATCGGCAGGCCATTCGGCTCAACCCTGATCTTGCCAAGGTACATTACAACCTCGGCGTCGCATTGAAGGACAAGGAACAACTCGACGAGGCCATCGCATGCTATCGGCAGGCCATTCGGCTCAAGCCTGACTACGCCGAAGCGCACAGCAACCTCGCCATCGCCTTGAAGGACACGGGGCAACTTGAGGAGGCGGTCGCATCCTTTCGCCAGGCCATTGGGCTCAAGCCCGATCTTGCCGGAGCGCACAGCAATCTGGTCTTCACTCTCCCGTTTTATTCCGGCTGCGACGCCAGGATGATCCTTGAGGAGAACCTCCGCTGGAACCGGCAGCACGCCGAGCCGCTCCAGAAGTTCATTCAGCCACACACCAACGATCGCAACCCCGACCGCCGGCTGCGCATCGGCTACGTGTCGCCGGATTTCCGCGAACATTGCCAGGCGATGTTCACGATTCCGCTTCTTTCCAATCACGATCGGAAAGCGTTCGAGATATTTTGTTACGCCCACGTCGGCCGGCCGGATGCGGTGACCGAGCGGATTGGCGGATACGTCGATGTTTGGCGGTCAATCGTGGGAATGACGGATGCGGAGGCGGCGCGGAAAATCCACGAAGATCGCATCGATATCCTGGTGGATCTGACCATGCACATGGGGGACAATCGCGTGGCTATTTTTGCCCGCAAGCCGGCGCCGGTGCAGGCGGCGTGGCTGGCGTATCCCGGAACGACCGGGCTGTCGGCGATGGACTACCGATTGACCGATCCGTACCTCGATCCGCCGGGATTGAACGATCAGTTCTACTCCGAAACGTCAATTCGTCTGCGTGACAGCTTCTGGTGCTACGATCCGCTGGTTACGGACCTGCTCGTCAACCCGCTGCCCGCGCAAACGGATGGCCACGTCACCTTCGGATGCCTGAACAACTTCTGCAAAATCAACGAGCCGGTCCTGCGGCTCTGGGCGCAGGTGCTCAAGTCGGTTGATCGATCACGATTGATGATCCTCAGTCCGGAAGGGAGCCCTCGTCAAGTGCTCCTGGATAGGCTGCAACGGGAGGGAATCAGTCCCGATCGCATCGAATTGATCTCCCGCCGTCCGCGTCGGCAGTACCTGGAGCTTTACCACCGCATCGACGTGGGACTGGATACTTTCCCGTCCAACGGCCACACCACGAGCCTGGACTCATTTTGGATGGGAGTTCCCGTCATTACCCTGGTGGGCCAGACGGTGGTGGGACGAGCCGGGCTATCGCAATTGACCAACCTCGGCCTGCCGGAACTCATCGCCCGAACACCGGAACAGTACGTTCAAATTGCCACGGACCTGGCCAGGGATTTGCCGCGGCTGGCCGAGCTGCGCCGGACGTTGCGAGCGCGGATGGAGGCGTCGCCCTTGATGGACGCCCCGCGGTTCGCCCGCAACATCGAAGCGGCCTACCGGCAGATGTGGCGCAATTGGTGCCAGCAGGGCGGGGTTTCAGGATTACAATGTCAGGCTCCATGACTCTCCACGAGCAACTCAAATCCGGCTTGTCGCATCACCAGGCCGGCCGCTTGGCGGAGGCGGAGACAATATACCGCCAGGTTTTGGCGCAGCAGCCCAATCATGCGGACGCATTACATCTATTGGGTGTGCTGGCGGGACATGCGGGCCGGTTGAACGAGGCGCCGGATTTGATTCGGCGGGCGATCGCGATTTGTTCGACCAAAGCGATTTATTACAGCAACCTCGGCAAGGCGCTCACGGACACGGGGCAATTTGACGAAGCCATCGCCGCCTGTCGGCAGGCCATTCGGCTCAAGCCTGGTTTTGCCGAGGCACACTACAACCTCGGCAACGCATTGAAGGACAAGGAGCAATTTAGCGAGGCCATCGCTTCCTATCGCCAGGCCATTCGGGTCCAACCTGATTACGCAGAAGCGCACGGCAATTTGGGCATCGTCCTGGCGGAGGTTGGGCAACTGGAGGAGGCCATCGCTTCCTATCGCCAAGCCATTCGGCTCAGACCTGGGCTTGCCGAGGCACACTACAACATGGGCATCACCCTGCAAAACAAGGGGCGATTTGATGAGGCCATCGCCGCGTATCGGCAGGCCATTCGGCTCAAGCCTGATTATGCCGAAGCGCACAACAATCTCGGCAACGCATTGATGGACGTAGGGCAACTTGAGGAGGCGATTGCTTCCTATCGCCAAGCCATTCGGCTCAAGCCTGATTATGCCGAAGCGCACAGCAATCTCGGCAATGCCTTGAAGGACATGGGGCAACTGGACGAGGCCATTGCCTCCTATCGGCGGGCGGCGCGGCTGAAGCCCGATTACGCGGTGCCGCACAGTAATCTGATCTACGGTCTTCATTTTCATCCCGCCTACGACGCCAGGATGATCTACGAGGAACACCAGCGCTGGAACCATCAATTTGCCGATCCGCTCAGGACGTCTGTTCAGCCGCACGTCAACGATCGCAACCCCGACCGTCGTTTGCGCATCGGCTACGTATCGCCGGATTTCCGCGAGCATTGCCAATCGTTCTTCACCATTCCCTTGCTTTCGAACCATGACCGGGAAGCGTTCGAGATCTTTTGCTACGCCCACGTCCTCCGGCCCGACGCGGTGACCGAGCGGATACGCGGATACGCCCAAGTCTGGCGGTCGATCCTGCGGATGACCGATGCGGAGGCGGCCCGGAATATTCGCGAAGATCGGATCGATATCCTGATAGATTTGACGATGCACATGGCCCGCGGCCGGCCGTTGATCTTTGTCCGCAAGCCGGCGCCGGTGCAGGCGGCGTGGCTGGCGTATCCGGGAACGACCGGGCTGGATGCCATCGACTATCGCCTCACCGATCCCTATCTGGACCCGCCGGGATTGAACGATCAGTTCTACTCCGAAACGTCCATCCGTTTGCCCGATAGTTTCTGGTGCTACGATCCCCTGGCTACTCAAGTCCCGGTCAACGCACTACCCGCGCAAACACATGGCCATATCACCATCGGCTGCCTGAATAACTTCTGCAAAGTCACCGAGCCGGTCCTGCGGCTTTGGGCACAGGTTCTCAAGACCGTCCCTCGGTCGCGATTCATAATGCTTTGTCCCGAAGGGAGCCGTCGTCAACCGCTGCTGGACCTGCTGCAACGGGAGGGAATCAGTCCCGATCGCATCGAGTTGGTCGCTCGCCGTCCGCGTCTCCAGTACCTCGATCTCTTCCACCGCATCGATGTGGGATTGGATAGCTTCCCATACAACGGCCACACCACGAACCTGGACTCATTTTGGATGGGCGTTCCCGTCATTACGCTGGTGGGACAGACAGTTGTGGGACGCGCCGGGCTGTCGCAATTGACTAACCTGGGCCTGCCGGAACTCATCGCCCAGACGCCGGAACAGTACGTTCAGATCGCCGCCGAGTCGGCCGGGGATTTGCCGCGATTGGCCGAGCTGCGCCGGACGTTGCGCGGGCGGATGCAGGCGTCGCCCTTGATGGACGGCCCGCGTTTCGCCCGCAACATCGAAGCGGCGTACCGGCAGATGTGGCGGAATTGGTGTTCGCGCCGGTGAGGGCGAGGGGATCAATACAATTCCAGCGGACGAGGGGATTCGGTAATCCCATATTTGCTCGCCAAGTCGTGAAAGAGCCGGATGGCGTCGAGTTGGGCGGGGCCGATTTCAAACTTCAAATAGACAGACAGGTACTTCATCGCCAGGTCCGCCGGCCAGCCGCGGGAGACGGCATGGCGGGCGACGATGTTGGGCAGATCGGCCAGGCCGCGGTCCCGGGCTTGCCGCAAGCGATCCGGAAGGTCCGCCAGATCGGTCCCGAACCGCGCGATCCAGACCGCGAAAACGAAAGGCTTTCCGGTCAGTTCCTTCCAGGCGGCGCC
>JBEKIV010000184.1:0-8298 GCA_050011595.1 Tepidisphaeraceae bacterium | reverse complement strand
ATTCCGATGAACACCCAATGCAATCCGCCGTCGATGATCCAGCCGGCGGAGTGCAGAATCGCAGGCGAGAGATGGGCGCGGGCATGCGGATCGAGCAGGGAAGCCGGCGTCACGCCGGAGGATTCCAGGCCCAGCAGCTTCGGGCGGGTGATGATGTTGAACACCGCGCCCAAAATTCCGATGCCCATCGATCCGCCGGCGGTGCGGAAAAATTGAATGCTGCTGGTAACGATCCCTCGGTGTTGCCAGCTCACGGCGTTCTGGGCTGACAGTAGAAAACTCATGGCAGACGGCCCGAATCCCAAGCCAGTCAGGGCCAGCACGGCTGCCAGAACGTGCTTTGACACGCCCAGCGCCGTACCGGCAAGCAGCCCGCTGAATCCAATGACGATGATCGCCGAGCCGAGCATGGAGGTATTTCGGAACCCCCATCGGACGACCAGCGGGGCCGCGACGATTCCGGAGGCGGCCCAGGTGAGCATGACGGGCGAGACGACCCAGGCCGCCGACCCCGGTCCGCCCCCGCGCACGCCCTGGACGTACAGCGGCACGAAGGTGTCGAGGCTCAGAAATCCGATGCCCATCAGACAACTCCCCAGCAGCGACGGGCCGATGGATCGGTTCATCAACAAATTCATTGGCATGATGGGGTTGGAGGATTGGCGTTCATTGAGGATGAAGAAGATCATGGCGACCGCTGCCACCGCCCCGAGCGTCAGCGAGAGGTCCATCGGCCAGCCGCCCGGACCCAGACGCGACACCAGCATGAGCAGGGCCATGCACCCCACGCCCAGCGACGCGATCCCCGTCAGATCCAGATGCACCGATCGCGGCTTTTCCTGATCGCGGTAATATCGCACCAGCACCAACATTCCCAGCAGTCCGAACGGCAGATTCACAAAGAAGATCGACTGCCAACCCAGCGTGACCACGAGGAACCATCCCAGCGCCGGCCCGGCAAGCGATGCCGTCCCCCACACCGCGCTGAAAAGCCCCTGAATCCGGGCGCGCTCTTCCAGCGTGAAAATGTCACCGAGGATCGTCAAAACCACCGGCATGATCCCCCCCGCCCCCAACCCCATCAGCCCGCGGTAGGCAATCAATTCCGGCATCGACCGCGAACTGGCAGCCAGCAATGAACTGACCGAAAACAGCGCGATCGCGAATAGGATGACCCGCTTTCTTCCCAGCGAATCGGCCAATCGGCCATACAACGGCATGCTCACCGTGCAAGCCAGCAGATAAATCGAGGCCACCCACGAATAATGTTCCAGCCCGTGCAACGACCCGATGATCGTCGGCATGGCGGTGCTGGTCACCGTCTGTTCCATGGAAGCCAGCACCATGACCAGCATCAGGGCGGCAGTGACCCATCTTCGATCCAGCTTTGGCCTGGTCTTGCCCGCCGCCACGATCTGCACCGGCGAAGCCGGCACCATGTCCACCGGCACCGCCCCGTTGCCGCCCCCGGTCGTTCCCGGCGAAATCCCGGTAATGCGCTGCACTGTCTCCACACACTCCTGGCAACCGCTCATTGGCGTACAACATCCTTCCAATTCAACTGCTACAACACACGCTGGAAGATCGGAAAGTATAGGCGAAGGGCATGATCGGGGGCGATTAACCGACCCGTGGTCGGGAATCCATGTTCTTGTGGCTGTTGAACTGGCCCTATTTGCACCCAGTCTTGATATTGGCAGAGTATAATGACGATGGCAAGAATAGCCCGATCTGGCACCCACAAGGAGTTTGTCATGGACCAGGCACTTCGCACAACCCTCCGAGTTGCGGACGGCGGACGCATTGTCATCCCGGCGATAGTACGCCAGCGACTTGGCATGGAGGTCGGGACGGATCTGATCCTCACCGTCGAGGACGGTCAAGCAATCCTCATGAATGCCAAGTGCGCGCGCCGCAAGGCTCGCGAAAGGGTTCGCCGCTACGTCCCGCCCAACGTGAGCCTCAGCGAGGAGCTGATGGCCGAGCGGAAGGCGGATGCCCGGCGTGAGTAAGGTCAACGTCATCGACGCCTCCGCGATCCTTGCCTACCTCCAGCAGGAGAAGGGTCAGGATGTCGTGGAAACCGCTCTCGACGCAGGCCCCTCATGGGTGACTACTGTCAACTACTGCGAGGTTCTCAGCAAGCTCTGTGAAAATGGGATGCCCGCCGATGAAGCTCAGGCGGCCACCGACGATCTGGGACTGACAGTGACGGATTTCGACGTGGACTTGGCCCGGCTCGCCGCCGCCATCCGGGTGCGAACCATGCCCATCGGAGCATCCCTCGGCGACCGGGCCTGCCTGGCCCTTGCCCGACGCATCGCCCAGACCCAGGCCACCCCCATTGTCTACACGGCAGAACAGTCCTGGACCAAGCTCAAATGGCCTTTTAAGATCGTCCTCATTCGGCCTGCCCCCGGCGGCAAATAATGTCTTCCCTTTTTTCTCCGATGGTAATGGGCTGGCGTGGTCATGTCTTGCTGAGCGTGCTATTTGAGCGGAGCACAGCGGCGACCCACTGGATTGGGTGCAACGCGGTGCGGCCGGCGCCGTCTCTGATCTGATGCCGGCACGATGTTCCAGGGGCCAGCACGATGGTTTGGGGCGAAGCCTGCCGAACCGGTCCGAAAAGCGAAAGCTCGCCGATGCGAATCGACAAGTCGTAATGCTCCGCGGTGAAACCGAACGATCCGGCCATCCCGCAGCAGCCCGAAGGCAACACCGTCAAACGCTCGCCGGCAAACCGCCGCAGCAGCGCCGCGCTGGTCTGGTCGCCCCACAATGCCTTCTGGTGGCAATGGCCGTGCAGTAAAAGCGCCGGACCTTCCTTGCCGGGCAACGAAGGTTTCTGCGGGTGTTCGTCCCAGAAGCGATCAATGAAATCCTCGACCATCATGGCCTTTTCCGCCAGGCGACGCCGAAGATCGATCCCCGTTTCCAGCCGCAATTGCAACCAATCGTCTTTTATTGCGCTGAGGCACGACGGCTCGCAAACCAGCACCGCTTTCACGCGCTCGTCGAGGATGAATTCGCGCAGGTCGCCGAGGGTTCGATCGGCTGTTCGAATGGCGTTGTCTAACAGCCCGGTCGATATCATGGCGCGGCCGCAGCATCCGACGTGCGGCAAATCCACCGCGTATCCCAGCGATTCCAGCGCCTCCACGGCGGCGAGGCCGACTTCCGGCTCGTTGTATGCGCTGAAGCAGTCGGCAAACAATACCACCCTGGGCCGCCCCGCGCCCATCGCGCGATCACGCCTGCGCAGCAGGCGGTAAAGCGACCGTTGAAAGCGGGGCAAGCTTCGCCGCGGCGACAGCCCGAGGAGCCGGTTCGCCGCGCCGCGCGTCAGACCCCAGCCGGCCAGCGCGTTAAACAGGCCCGGCGCCAGCGACCCCAATTGATTCATCATGCGAATGTGCCCAAACACCCGGGCGCGCAGGGGAATGGTTCCATTGAGCGTGTACCGCTGGGCCGTATATTCCGCTTTGAGCTTCGCCACGTCGACGTTGCTGGGGCACTCGGTCTTGCATGCCTTGCAGCTCAGACACAGGTCGAGCGTTTGCAGGGTATCCGGATCGTCCCATGCCGGTGCGCGCGCGCGACCCGCCAGCGCCTGGCCAGTGATGGCCATTCGGAGGGCGTTGCCGCGGCCGCGCGTGGAATGCCGCTCGTCAAGGGTCGCCCGGTAAGAGGGACACATCGTCCCCCCGAAGGTTTTTCGGCAGAAGCCGGCGCCGTTGCACCGTTCCACCGCGCCGCCAAATCCATCCTGATCCGAATAATCAAAGTAAGTCTGGACCTGCCCGGTTTTGAAATCGCCCGTCTGGGCCTTGACCCGAAGATGCTCGGTGATGCTGCCGGGCGCGCCCGCCTGAACGATAATTCCGGGATTGAGAATCCCCGCCGGATCGAAGACCTTTTTGATCTCGGCAAATGCCTCGATCAATGGCGGACCATAGAACGTCTCCAGAAGCGGCCCGCGAGCGCGGCCGTCGCCGTGTTCCCCGGACATGACGCCACCGCAGTCGCGGGCCAACTCCGCCACCTCGATCGCGATGTCGCGCATGGATTGCAGGTCCTTCGGCTCGTGGAGGTCGAGCATCGGCCGCACGTGCAGCACTCCCACCGAGGCGTGCGCGTAATAGGCCGCGGACGTCCCATGCGCGGCGACGATCCGGCGGAACTCTTTGACGAATCTGGCCAGGTTTTCGACGGGGACCGAATTGTCTTCGACGAAAGTCACCGGCTTGCGCGGGCCGGAACCGTTGTGCAACAGCGCCTCGCCGGCCTTGCGCAACGCCCAGGCTCCAAGCATCGGCCCGGAATCGCGATAAACCGCGATGGCGGAGTTCGGAAGGATCGCGCGCAGGGAATCGAATCGAGAATCGAGCTGACCCACCGATGGGATGTCCGGCCGCTCCGCCTGATATTCAACGTACAGCGCGGCATTTGCACCGGCGCCCCGGAGCTTTGGGATCAGATCGGCGTACGGCCGGCATTCGGTGTTGTTCCGCGCGGCGTCGAGCACCACGTCGTCGAGCAATTCGACGGCCGAAGCGCCGCTGGCCAGTATTGCGGGCACGGATTCAATGGCCGCATCGACCGATTCGAATGCCGCGATCGCCAGTCCCCGCGCCGCCGGAGTCGGATGAAGCTTTAGCTTCGCCCCAATGATGACCGCCAGCGTCCCTTCGCTTCCGCATATCAGACCGGAAAGATCGAGGTCCTCAGCGCCCACCCCGCGGTCCAGTTGGCTCAGAATCAGGTCCAGCCCATACCCGGCATTACGCCGCACCAGCTTGGGAAATTTACGGCGAATCTCATCGGCGTAACGCCGAACGATCGCTAAAACCTGCTGGGCAAGCCGTAGCGCGGCCGCCTCCCGCCGCCCCGCCCCCGGCTCCAGCCACGTTTCCTCGCCATTTGAGAGAATGACTTGAAGTCCGGCTAGGTTTTCGCTGGTTCGACCATATCGCACGGAACGCGCCCCCGCCGCGTTGTTGCCGATGCAACCTCCGATCGACGCTTGAGCCATCGACGCCGGGTCCACCGCGAAAAATAGGCCGGTTCCCTGCTCGGCCAGCGCGCGGTTCAACTCGTCAATCGTTATGCCCGGCTCGACGTGGCAGAGGCGGCCCGGCGCGTCGATGCCCATCACGCGGCGAAAATTCGGCGACAGATCGACGATAACGGCATGGTTGACCCCTTGACCGGCCAGGCTCGTCCCCCCGCCGCGCGGCAACACCGCTACCCCCTGCTCGCCACAATACCGCATCGCACGGCGAAGGCCCTCGGCATCCCGCGGCAACACCACGCCGATCGGCTCAACCTGATAGAGCGAGGCATCCGTCGCATACAGAAGCCTGTCGTGACGATCGAAACGAACCTCGCCAACGTCCATGCCGGACAAGTCCCTGGCAATCGCCGCCCGGCGGCCCTGGGAAACCGTCATCATCGGGTCGGCATCATCATTACCAAGGACCGGAATCGCAAAAGCCATATCAATGCCAACCCGGGGGAGTCATCAACCGGTTCGCGATCGATCCGCCGACCTACCTCACGATCAAGACCGAGCACGGCGCGTATGACAAAACCCGCTTGGAAACCGATCCGAGCAGCCATTCCTTCATGCGGCTTCCGCCGCGATGACCCATCACGATCAGGTCCGCTTTGCACTCGACGGCATGATGAATGATCTGGTCCGCGGCATGGCCGACCGCGACGTGAGTTTGCAATTCAATGGCGCGTGCCTTCGCGTCCGCCCGCAGCCGTTTGAAGTCCTTCTCGTAGTGGGTTTTGGCCGCGTCCAAAATCGCGGTGGTCTCGACCATCGTGGGAGGTTCCGGCAGTTGTGCGACAGAAACTACACTCAGGCTGGCGCCCAAACGCTCCGCCAATTCCAAAGCCGAATGAAAGGCATGCGCCGCCGCCGTGGAACCGTCATAAGCGACGAGAATTGATTTGTACATGGCGGCTCCTCACTTGCTGATCATGTTCAGTTGGCCGGACTTTACCGGAGGGGCGGCGGATTCTCCAGCGGGCGGCGCACCTTCGGATTGCCGAGGCAGCAAGTAACGAGGCAGGAAGAAGGCGTTGGCGATGAGCGTCGGAATCACGGCGCTGGCGATGACCGTCGCCACCACGTGTGAATATTGCGCCTGCGTGATGATCTTGTGATTCAGACCGAACAGGGCGGAAATCGTGCCGAAGGTCAATCCGGTGGACATCAGCATGGTCGTGTACAACCCCTCCTGCTTCACGTAACCCAATGCCCTGGTGACGGGATAAACGCCGACGAACTTCGTCGCCATCTTCGCCAGCAACAGAGCGATGAAAATCAGGGGCGCGGCAATGAGGGCCGGCACCGAAACGAGCGAGCCGGCGCGGATGAAATAGAACGGCGTCAACAGCCCGAACGTGAGGGTGCGGAGCCTGCGCACCAGCATGTGATCTTTGCCGACCGTCCCGGCCAGTAACATGCCGATCAGGTACGCCGGCAGCACGGCTTCGCTGTCCGCCCACCCCGCCAAAGCACCCATCCCGAACAGGAGAAGCAGCAGATATTTGGCTTCCAATTCCGAGGGGCGATTGCCGTACCAGCGGAAGAATCGCGGCGTCACCCACAAGATCAGGGGAAAAACCACCAGGCATCCAACCACGAACGCCAGCGTGCGCACAGTGAACGGAGCAAACACCAAACCCAGGAAGACGACCGTGCCCAGATCATTGATGAAACAGGCGGCGAGAATCGCCTTGCCAAAGTCCGTCTTGTTCAACCCCAACTCCAGCATCACGGCATAAACCACGGCTACCGAAGTCGTCGATAGGGCAATGCCGCAGAGCCAACTCGCCTGCGGCCCCCAATGCAGCACGTATCGTGCGATGGCGGCGCAGCCGAAGAACGGCGAAAAAAACGCGATCAGACCGATGATCGTCGCTTGCTTCCACTTGACGCGGAAGACCTTGGGATCCAATTCGGCGCCGGCCAGAAAGGTCAGCACAATGGCCCCGGTGCCGGAAAGGAAGGTGATCCAGGATTCGTTCGCCCCCAGCGCGGCGGTGCCGACCAAAGCGCCGATCACCAATTGCGCCACGGTCCCGACCACGATTTCCGACAGGGCTGTCGCGATACGGAACCAAATCGACAGAAGTGTCGCCACCAGCGCCAGAGCCAGCCAGAGCGATGCTTGAGCCCAAACGTGCGTCATAAAAACGCCTCCTCGGCCGGAACAAAAAAACTCGCCGACAGGCGAGGTACAAAGTGTCTGGGACACTCCCGCCTGCGGGTTCATCGCGGCAGGAGTCATTAGCCGAAAAGGCGGTTATGCGGGGGACTCCATCCCCATCAGATCATTATAGGCTAACCTGAACAATCAACCAAATTCATCGCCACGAAAGGTATTGCCGAGATAGACCGATCGCACCGCGGGGTCATTGATAATCTGCCTTGGAGTGCCCTCCGCCAACTTCCGTCCCTCGTGAATAATCAGTGCCCGGTCGCAAACGGCGAGCGTCTGCGTCACGTTGTGGTCGCTGACGAGCAGGCTTTGCCCGAACTGTGCCCTCAGCCGTTGGATTTCTCTCTGGAGGTCTTCGACCGTGATCGGATCGACGCCGCTGAAAGGCTCGTCAAGAAGGATGAGCTTGGGCTGGGTACAGAGCGCGCGGGCGATTTCCAGCTTGCGGCGCTGGCCGCCGCTCAGATGGTCGGATCGGAGCTTCTTGTCTTTCAAAAGGCCGAAGAATTCCAGGAGTTCCGATGCCCGGCCTGCGCGCTGGCGGCGATTCATTTTCAATGTTTCGAGAACTATCATCAGATTGTTCCACACGCTCAGGTTTCTGAAGTCACTTCGCTCCTGGGGCAGATAACCAATTCCCAATCGCGCGTGCTGGTACATCGGAAGCCACGTTACTTCACAACCATCAAAGACCACGGTGCCCTCGTCCGGAGTGGCCATACCGATGACCATCCGGAAGGTCGTTGTCTTTCCCGATCCGTTGCGTCCCAGCAATCCGACGATCTCGCGCGGTTGCAAGACGAAGCTGATTTGGTCCACGACGCGACGGCCTTGATATATCTTTACAAGATTGTTCGCTTCCAGCAGCGCCATGGCCGTCACTCACTGGGCCGCCGAAGATTCATTTTGACTTTTTCGTGCTTCAATGGCAGCCCGTTCCGCAATCCACTGCTTCAGGTTGCGCGCGCCCTGGTGTTCCGGCTTCTGTTTCAAGGCTTCGTCCACCCATTTGGCGGCTTCCACGTATTGCTTGCGGCGGTAGAGGCATTCAGCCAGGTGA
>JBEKIV010000183.1:0-8348 GCA_050011595.1 Tepidisphaeraceae bacterium | reverse complement strand
GAAAACCCTTGAAAATCTCGCTGGCGAGTCTTCGTGGCGCCCCTGTCTTTTTGCGTTTTTCCGAAAAGATGAACCGCGAAGGAGCGAACGTACGCGAAGGTCTGTCGGGCGCGTTTTTAGGTTAGAGCGGGTTGCAGGTGGATGTACACTTTCGCGAAGAAATACCCACGGCAGCGCCGTGGGCGTTCCGGGCAGAATTCGCGCGGGTGGATTTTGAGCGGTGTATACCGACTTGCAACGTGCTCTAGCCATTTACAATTCGGATTTCGGATTTTTTCAGTCGGCCTTTTCTTCGCGTTCATTCGCTCCTTCGCTTCTTCGCGGTAATCCATGTTTTAAGGCTCGTCAAGCGCTCGGATGCATGGTGATTTGAAGGATTTCGGCGGGAGCGCCGATGCGCAGGGGAAACCAGTTGCCCACACCGTTGGAGACGATGAGCGTCGAGAGCGGAGGGCGAAGCCCTTGCGGCCCGGGCTTGTCGTAACGGCCCGACCAGTGTTTGAATCGCAACGGGCCGGCGCCGATGGTTTTTGTCAACATGATTTGGCCGCCGTGGGTGTGGCCGGAGATCACCAGCGGTATCCCGTGCGCGGCGGCGACGTCCCAACTGTCGGGATGATGGGCCATCATCATGGGAAACAACCCGTCCTGGCGGAGTCCGGCGGTGTAGGCGACCGATCCATCGCGGAACCACGCGTTCATCCAGCGCGTGCCGAGCAATTGGAACGGCACGCCGCGGGCGGTGATGATGGCGGCTTCGTCAACCAGCAGATTCACGCCGCGGCGGCGAACGGCATAGTTAAACTGGTCCGGACCCTGGATGACGTCGTGATTGCCCTGAATCAGGTAGACGCCGTCGCGGGAGTCCAGACGCAGCACCATGTCCAAAGCCCCGGGCAAATCGGCGCGGGAAACGTTGATCAGATCGCCGGGCAAAAGAACCAATTCCGAGCGCAGGCGGTTGCTGGTCTGGACGATGTCGTCGAGCATCTTTTGCGTTGAAAACTCCCCGACGTGAACGTCGGCAATGACGGTGATGGCGTAATTGTCCAAATCCCTCGGCCAACCGGCGAGGGCCAGGTCGTACGATTTGACGCGGAATTTCCCGAGCTGCGCCAGACCCGCGCCGACCATGGAAGCGGTGGCGACGGGCGCGGCCATCATGGCCGCGGAGGTCAGAAAGGCACGCCGGGAAACAAGGGCCGGCGGAGGTGCGGCAGTGGCCGCGGCCGGAGGTTTTGCCCTTGGCAACGCCTTGCGCGCCGTTCGAAAGACCAGATGGAAGAACAGTCCCATCACCACGGCCGGCAAAACCAGAAAATGCCAGAGAAACTGGCCGGCCACGAGCCATTGGGGGAAGGGATCGCGCCTGGCGCCGAGTACATGATTGGCGAACATGACCATCAAACAGAACGCGGCCGCGGTCAATATCCAGAGCAGCAGAAATGCCCGCCAATATTTGCGCCCCGGCGCCGGCCGAAGCAGAACGTACGCCCGCCACAAAACCAGCAGGTCGAGCAGGATGAACAGGGACAGAATCGAAGCAAATAAGTAGACCGGATTCTTCATCTTTCCCGTTTGTAATAGTTTAGGAGATCGGGTGGGGGAATGCGATTGCCGAATGCCGATTGCCAAATGCCGAATGAAATACCAAGCATCGCGAATTGGGCCTCTTTCATTCGGCATTAGGCAATCGGCATTCGGCATTCCTCATTCCGCAATCTTGTCAACCCTTGCCCCTGCTCTATACTTCCGCACGGCATGAAGAGATTTTTCGGGCTGCTGGGCTGCATCGCGGTCGTTCCGGCCGTCACCGGCGGGTGCGTGGAGCGGATTCTGACCGTGCAAACGAATCCGCCGGGGGCGTTGGTGCAATTGAACGGCCAGGAATTGGGCCGCACGCCGGTCAGCCGGGATTTCACCTGGTACGGGGACTACGAGATCACGGTTCGGCGTGACGAATATCAAACGATCCACACGTCGGCCTGGGTGATTGCTCCGATTTATGAATGGATTCCATTCGACCTGATCAGCGAACTGCTGCCGATCCCGCTGAAGGACCACCATACGCTGAGTTACAACCTGACCCCCGCCCCACCGGCCAGCGGCCCCAGCCCCGGAATCCTGATGCGTGCCGCGGAACTGAAAGGGCAGTTGGAACCAAGCCACTATCCGCCGACAACGCGGAAAGCGAAGTGAAGGGCTTCGTCTAGGTGATTTCACCCATGTCGCATTAGGTCTTGTTCCCGATTGACCGCGGCGACGAACGCTCTTTTCATATATGGCTGCCCGGCGAGGGTCCGGCAAAGGTGCGTAGCCGGCGCACATCCCAGTTGACGAAGCGCGACCCCACAGTGGCGTGGTCCATGGGTGCATTGCGATGAAATCGGCGATTTCAACCGCGCTGGCGCTGGCATTGGTGGTGACAGGTCTTGCCCTAGATAAACCCAATCCCCGCATAAGCGCGGCCAGCGCATCGACCCAGCCCGCCTCGGCCGGCGGGCCTACAACCCGGCCCATTCAGCAATTGCGGGATGAGATCGACCGGTTGCGAGCGAAATCCGACTTGGCTCGCCAGGGACTGGACCGCGCCCGCGCCGCCGTACTTCATCGCCTCTCCCAGACGCCGGAGTATCAGCAGGACGAAGCCGCGGTCGCGGATGCACAGAAGGAACTGGATGGGGCCGATTCGGAGGATGCACGCGCAACGGCGGCAACGCATATCTTAAATGCCAAGACCCGCCTCGGCCGCTTGCAGGAAAATGCCTGGGCCTCGGATGCCGCGGTTACAAGTGCAACCAAATCGTACGCGGAGGCGAGCGCCCAACTCAGGCTGGCGGAAGCGGGTTTGGCCAAGGCACAGGCGGATGAGGCGGCGGCCAAAGCGGTGGCCGAGGCAACCACTTCGCCGGCCGCGGCCGCCCCTTCGCCGACAACTACCCCGACCGCGCGCACCGGCCGCTGGGAGGAAGACCTCGACTATCTCACCAGGGAACTTCCGGTCAGGCAAAAAGACTTCTTCATGCTCATGCCCCAAGAAAAGTTTGAGCGCGAAGTCGCGGAATTGAAGCGTCAAGTTCCACAACTTTCGGATGCGGAGATTGTCTTCCAACTCATGCGCATGATCGCAAGCCTGGGTGTGGCGCACACGGAGGTGGCCTTCGTGCCGGCCGCCGAAGCGATGGGACTCCATTCTTATCCAGTTCAATTGCAGTGGTTTTCCGACGGGCTGGCGGTCGTGGCCGCGGCTTCGGAGTATCAAGAGGCGATCGGGAGGCGCGTGGTGCGGATTGGGTCGAAAACGCCCGAAGAAGCCGAAGCGGCGGTCGCTCCTTACATCGCCCACGAGAATGACGCTCATCTGCATATCGAGAGTCCGCGATACCTGACGCTGGTGGAATTGATGCAGCACGAAAACATCGCCGAACCCAGCGGCCAATTAAGTTTGACCTGCGCCAAAGCGGGTGGGGGCGAATTTACGCTGGAAATCGCCTCGGAAGATTCCGCCCAGGCTGGACGGTCGTTGGTGACCGCGGCCGAGGCCCTGCACATTCCGAAGGAACTGTGCCGCACACACCCGCACGCTTTCTACTGGTATGAATACCTGCCCCAAACGCAGACCCTCTATATTCAATACAAACGATGTGCGGACGCACCGGACAATCCCTTCGAGGATTTTGCGAGCGACCTATTCGCCTTTGCCGACGCCCAGCCGGTCCAGCGCGTCGTCCTGGACCTGCGTTTCAACGGCGGCGGCAAGACCCAAATCGTCGATCCGCTGCTGGACGGTTTGAAATCGCGACCCGCGCTCAGTGGCAAGGAACATCTCTACGTTCTGATCGCCGGGCGCACGTTTTCCGCCGCGATGGACACGGCGCTGATTTTCCGCAAGCATCTCAATGCCATCCTGGTTGGCGAACCCGCCGGCAATAAACCCAACCATTATGGTCAGGCCAATCACTTTACCTTGCCGAACGCAAAGCTACAGGTGCAATACTCGACGGAATATGTGCACCAGATTGACGGCGCCGATCCGCTCTTTCTCGATCCCGACATCCTGGTGCCGTATTCGGTCGATGATTTTCTGGCCGGCCGCGATCCTGTTTTAGAAGCCGCGCTTCACCACAGCCCGACGGCTTCAACGACGATGCCGAGTTCCATAACGAACGGAGCGGAATGGGCGAACGGCCTGCCGGTGGCGTTGCCGGGCGTGCGGCGGCCGAAGGTGGAGAGCGTTTTTATCTCCCGTCCCGGGACCGAGTGGACGTATTCGCATCACCCGCACCTGGGTTTCTTCAAGGGCCAGTTCTATGCGATCTGGTCCAATGGCAGAGAAAGCGAAGACCATCCGGGTCAGCGCGTGCTGATCTCCACGGCCCAGGACTTCGCGCATTGGACCCAGCCGCGCCCGCTGGTTGACACGGTGAAGGATGCGGCGGGCGTCGAGCAGGTGTTGACCGCCGTAGGCCTTTACCTATACGACGGCAGGCTGGCGGCCTACGTCGCGAGCTTCGGACCGCACAAGGAAAATCAACTCGTGGAAACGCTAACGACGACCGATGGACAGACTTGGAGCAAGCCGCATGACCTGGGCATGCCCCTGTGCCCCAACCACGGTCCGCAACCCACTGCATCGGGGCGGTTGATCATCTGCGGAAACACTTCATATCCGTGGTCGGACGACCCCTCGGGCCTGGGCGGTTGGCACATGGTGGGCATCGACCCGCAATCGGTGCAAGGAAACCCCTGCGAAGGGTCGTTTTTTCAGACCGATGACGGCGTGATTCACATGCTCCTGCGCAACGGGACCACGCAAATCCCGCATCGGCTATGGCTGACGGAAAGCCGCGACGACGGTTTAACGTGGTCGGCTCCGGTTCCCACCGAATTCAGCGATGCCTATTCGAAATTTCATTTTGGCCGGTTGCCGGACGGGCGGTTTTATTACGTCGGCAACCCGCTGTGGCGCCGCACGCCGCTGGTGCTGTCATTGTCGCGGGATGGCGTGCATTTCGACCAGCATTTCATCCTCGCCGAGGCGCACCGCGATCTGCCCCGCGGCAGCGACGAATACGGCTTCCCGGCTTATCCGCACAGCATCGTTCATGACGGGCGTCTCTATGTGATCGTCTCGCGCGACAAAAATAAGATCGAGGTGTTGCGCGTGGCGTTGAGTGAGCTTTAAGAGCTTCATGGTTTCCCGGGAACCGCGGCCTGTGGCAATTCGCGCCAATCTGCGTCCGTCAGCGCAAAGACCACCCTATTGCGAAGCGTCCCATCCATGCCAACGCTGTGATGCCTCAACTCGCCTTCCCGTTTCATCCCAACCCGCTGGGCGACGCGAATGCTGCGCTGATTGATGGAGTCGCAGCAAACTTCAATCCTCTTGGCCCCCATGGTTTCGAACCCAAACCGCAGAATCCCCGCCACGGCTTCGGTGATGTATCCTTGCCGTTCAAATCGTTTGCGGCACCAGTATCCCACCTCAAACTTCGGCACGGCCCAGTCACGGGGGTGCAGTCCGCTGGAACCAACAAACAGTCCGCTCTGCTTGTGAATCAGCCGAAGCGTGATGTCCTCACGAGACAAGAACAGGCTGTAGGCCTTGCGGGAGTTTTCTTCGGATTTCTCGATGCTCGGACGTTCCTTGGCCCAGGGCATCCAGGGCTGCAAATCCTCGAACGACTCCAGGATGGCGGCATTGAGCGCGGGACCGTCGCCGGGCCGCGGCACGCGGATCAACAATCGCTCGGTTTCGAACGATTCTGGAATGTCGAGCAAAATTGGGTTGGTCATTGCCAAAGATTATCTCGATGGGCGTTGGTGGTGGAAGGCGTTGATCGGCCGGTTCCCGCAGATACGGAACAAATGAGAAGACACCTCTGAAAGTCTTCGTGATTCGTTGCTGACCCCCTTCTCACAAGATACTAGTCCGCGCGTGGTTGGAATTCGCGCACCTCATTGGGATTCACCAATCGCTTGGCCAGAGGGGGGAAAACAAAATGGCGAGGAAGCACTACGGCTGCGATTGCCTCATGCAGGCCGTGTTCGGCATGCCGGCGACGCAGAAACAACAGAACCCCACGGAAGGATCGCCTGAAAAGAATCTAACCTTGGAAATTCTCCGAAAAAGATCACTCACGCGCCTTGGATATCAAGGAGTTTGCGGCGTCCACGGTTGCGCAGGCCGGCAGCGACGACGCCAACAGCCAGAAGCGAAAGGCTGGACGGCTCGGGGACATCGGGAACATAATCCGACCAAGTTTCCTCGTTCGTATCGGAAGTCGGATCAATTACGTTCGGTAGGGGCATCAGGTCAGATGGGGTGTCCAACAACTGGTCGTAGCTGTTGTCAAAATCCGGAATGTTAGCCTGTTCGCTATCATTTTCGTCGATGGGGTTGCCCGTGGGATTCGAGTTATTCTGATAACCGGCGCCATGTCCGGCGAGGGTTAGAAGGCCAAGCGTGTCGCCATTATAGGGCCCTCCCACAATCTCAAGCGGCACTGCGGAGCTGTTGCCGTGCGTGTAAATCACCACGGGCGGGAGTGAGGTAATGCCGTTATTTTCAACAATCAGTGGGGAGTTGGAGGGATTGGCCATCGTAATGTTACCGGGGCCAATGGGGTTAGGCACCTCGATATCGACAAAGACGTCGAAGAAGCTCCTTGCGGGAAAGTCATAGGAGGGATTGCCAATATTGGAGCCGGTGGCATTGGAGACGACCTCGCCGACGCTGGCCGGGGTTGACGGATTAATCGCTTGAGCCGCGGAGCCAGCCGTTACGGACACGCCGCTACCGCTGAGAGTAAAGGTATTGATTTTAGTGAAGACAGTGTCCTCGCCAGCCGGCGGTGTATAGCCCGGCGGGAGCGCGGTGATGGAACTGGCCGACACCGTGCCATTGGCAGGCGATCCAACCGTCAATCCGGAGTTGTAGGCGGCGGATCCAACGGTCGTCGACGCGCTAAGATCGATCTTTGTAGCCGTATCGTTGAGCAATGGGCTGGTGTATATATTAGTTGTGGCGTTATAACCTGGAACCGAGCCAAAAGCTGGGGCAAACGCCGGATTGATCACTATCGAAAACATGCCAAGAGAGTTGACCGACTCCGTGCTGGGAGTGCCGGGATACTGTCCCATTGCGCTGTTGGAAAACGGAAGAATCCACAACCCCAACACCACGCCGATGATGCCGTAGATAGGATTTCGCATAACCTCTTCTTCACAATAGCTTTACAATAACCTGAACGTCACAGATTAGCCCGTGCAACTACTAATGGCGACCAGCGTCCGATAATACTTTCCCGACAAATATCCGTCAACCAAAAAATGCGAATGCGATTCCAGTGATTGCGACGTCCGGCGTTCATTTCAACGTAATAAAGGGGTTTATATCGAATCCGCACGATCATTCTAAGCTTAAAATCCGTGAGCGCGGTCGATTAAAAAGTGTATGTAAATGGCGTCTTGAAGACGTCAATGTCATGGCTTGGGCTGGTGTCGGAACGGAAGCCGCCGCGCCCAACTCAATACGCGATGGATGGGGCCCAAGCCGCGCCGGTTTCGGGGGTCAGCGGCTCCTCGTAAGGCCCTATCGCCATGAGCGACATGAGCTTGATCGAGCGCATTTTCAAGGCGAGCGCCTGGCGGAAAAGTTCGCCATTTCGCGCGGGGATGAACACTTTGTGGGCCGGCGGCGGCACGTTGCGCGCCGCCTGTGTGACGATCGTCAGAAGGTCGTCGGCTGATTCGGCGACGCCATGGCCGAAAAAACCGGGGATAACATAGGCCA
Source organism: Tepidisphaeraceae bacterium (assembly GCA_050011595.1). Taxonomy (GTDB): domain Bacteria; phylum Planctomycetota; class Phycisphaerae; order Tepidisphaerales; family Tepidisphaeraceae; genus PALSA-1353. Next base: position 553 of record JBEKIV010000183.1, on the reverse strand, counting down.
CGAGCCTTTCGGGTTTGAAGCGGCCGTGGGGGATAAAGCCGGCCTTGCCGCCGTGCTCGATCATGAAGGCCAATTCATTCCTTCGCGATACTTTCAAGATTCCGGAGCACAGAGCGTCGCAGGCGGGCAAGTCGCTCGATACGAGCGGGCGAACGGTCGGGTCAGCATGATCGGCCGGGCAGACCGCCATCAGCGCCAACGGCTCGACGACGGTAAACCCGATCGAAGTGTAAAGTGACAACGAGGCCATGTTAAAACCATCTTGAACAAGGCGGACCATCGGTCCGTGGTTTGCCAAGGACCAGTCGACGACGTGCCGCATGAGTGCGCGGCCGACGCCGCGCGCCTGGCAAGCGGGGTCCACGGTGATAGGCCCCACGCCGGAAACGCCGTCGCTGATCTGCGTAAAGTTCGAGCCGGCGATTTTGCGGTCAAGAAGTGCGGCAACGCCATAAAAATCGGGCCGGTGGACAAGCATGTCCGTCATCATCAGGGCGACTTCCATGCTGGGGATGTCAAGAGGAAACCTGTGGCGATCGTGAATTCCTCTGAA
>JBEKIV010000182.1:0-8418 GCA_050011595.1 Tepidisphaeraceae bacterium | reverse complement strand
CCGCCAAGGAGAAACCGGAAGCCGCCAAGGAGAAACCGGAAGCCGCCAAGGAGAAGCCGGAAGCCGCCAAGGCGAAACCGGAGGCGCCCAAGGCCGAGCCGGCCAAGCCGGATTCCGTTTAGCCGCCGGGGATGCCCGGCCTATGATGTTTCCAAGGCGTATGGTTTTTCCGAGCGGGCGGTGAAGCATGATCAAGTCGTTTTTGAACATCTTCAGGGTGCCGGAGTTGCGGAACAAGGTTTTGTTCACGTTTTTCATGTTGCTGATTTACCGGATCGGATTCTGGGTGCCGTTGCCGGGCGTGGATCAGGCCAGGATGCAGGAGATCGAGAAGAACCAGGACGACACGAGCGCGGCGGGGCGGATGGCGAGCTACGTGTCGATCTTTTCGGGGGGAAGCCTGACGCAGAGTTCGATCTTCAGCCTGGGGATCATGCCGTACATTTCGTCGTCGATCATTTTCCAGTTGCTGGGGACGGTGGTTCCGGCACTGGAGAAATTGCAGAAGGAAGGGGAGACGGGCCGGAAGAAGATTCAGGAATGGAGCCGATACGCGACGGTTCCTTTGTGCATGGTCCAGGCGGTGATGCTGCTGGCGTACATGCAGCAAGGCCCGAGCGGGCACCCGATGGTGATGCCGTTGTTCCAGCGGCATTATGCGGGCGTTTTCTGGTTCATGGGCCTGCTGTCGCTGACGGCGGGGAGCATCTTCTTGATGTGGCTGGGCGAGCAGATTGACGAATATGGGCTGGGGAACGGGGTGAGCCTGGTGATTCTGGCGGGGATCGTGGCCCGCATGCCGGGCGCGGTCGCCGAGTTGGCGCGACAGACCACGCTGACCGGGCAGGCCAGCGGCGTCCGGCAGATCACGCCGGGCAAGATCATCTTCCTGGTGGCGTGCTTCGTGTTCGTGGTGGCCGGGTCCATCCTGATCACGCAGGCGCAGCGGAGGATCACGATTCAGCAGGCCAAGCAGACGCGTGGCCGGCGGATTTACGGCGGCCAGCGGCAGTATCTGCCTTTGCGCGTGAATCACGGCGGCGTGATGCCGATCATTTTCGCGCAGTCGCTGATGCTGTTTCCGGGCATGCTGATCGCCTGGGTGGCGGATCACTTGTTTCAGAGCGGCGGCTTGCATTTCTTTCTCGAGTGGCTGAAAAATGAATTTTCCCGAGGCAGATTTGTTTACCTGGTGACCGAGGCGGCGATGATTTATTTCTTCGCGTACTTCTGGACGACGGTGCAGTTCCAGCCGAAGGAAATGGCCAATCAGCTTCGAGATTACGGCAGCTTCATTCCGGGCCTGCGTCCCGGCAAGCGCACGGCCGATTACCTGGAAAAGGTGATGATGCGCATCACCTACGTAGGCGCGGCATTTTTATGCGTCATCGCGGTGGTGCCGGTGATGGTGACGAGCAGCATGGGAATCGACGCGCGGATCTCGGCGTTTCTGGGCGGAACGGGCTTGCTGATCGTCGTGAACGTCGCACTGGACATGATCCAGCGGATCGAAGCGAATCTGCTGATGCGGAATTACAGCGGCTTCCTCGGCGGCACCGGCAGCAAGGGAAAAAGGATCAAGGGAAGACAGTATTAGGTGAAATCCGAAATCCGAAATCCGAATGACGAATCAAATCCGAAATCCGAATGACCGAATGGAATTCCGTTTCGGATTTCGTCATTCGAATTTGATTCGTCATTCGGATTTCGGATTTCGGATTTCGAGTTCGCATGCCCATCATCATCAAAAGCCGGTTTGAAATTGAGCGCATGCGGCGCGCCGGGCATCTGGGTTGGGAGATTCTGGCCAAGATGCGCCAAGCCGCGACGCCGGGGGTCAGCACGCAATCGCTGGACGATCTGGCGCACAGGGAGTTGGAAAGAGCGGGGGCCAAGGCGCTGTCGAAGAATTTTCCGACGTATCGGCCGAACGAGGGGTTTCCCGGACATACGTGCATCAGCATCAACGAGGAAGTGGTGCATGGCGTGCCGGGGCCGCGGACCCTGAAGGAGGGGGACGTCGTGACGTTGGATTTGGCGTTGTCGCTGGATGGATATTGCGCGGATACGGCCACGACGGTTGGCGTGGGAAAAATAAGCCCCGTGATGCAACGCCTGCTGGACGTGACCGCCGAATCGCTGGATTTGGCGCTGACGAACATGCGGCCGGGGCGGCGATGGTCGGACATCGCCCGGCTGATCCAACATTTCGTGGAGAAGAACCGGTACAACGTGGTGCGGGAATTCGTCGGGCATGGCATTGGGCGGGGAATGCACGAGGACCCGAAGGTGCCGAATTTCGTGACGGCCGAGCAGTTGAGCGGGGATTTCGTGTTGAGGCGGGGAATGACGCTGGCGGTCGAGCCGATGGTCGTGGCCGGGCGGCGGGACGTGGACCTTTACCGGGATGGGTGGACGGTATTCACGGTGGACCGGATGCCGGCGGCGCATTTCGAGCATACGGTGGCGGTTACGGATACGGGGGTGGACGTGCTGACGGATGGGCGGACGCCGGTGGAGATCGCCCCGATCGCGGCGGCGCCCACGGGAACGTGAGGGGAACTTGAGGGAACGTCAGCGGTGTGTTATGATAACCAATTCGGCGAATGCAAGGCCGGGCACGGCAAGGCGATGGCAATATGAAAGTTCGGGCGAGCGTCAGACGGATTTGTGAGAACTGCAAGATCGTGCGCCGCAAGGGCGTGGTGCGCGTGATTTGCAAGAACACTAAGCACAAGCAGAGGCAGGGATAAATTATGCCGCGTATTTCGGGCGTGGACATTCCACCGGACAAGCCGATCTGGGTCAGCTTGACGTATTTGTACGGGATCGGCCGGAGCAACAGCCGGGTGATTTTGCGTGAGGCGGGGATCGACCCGCAGCGCCGGGCCAAGGAGTTGAGCGAAGAGGAATTGGCGAAGATCATCGGGATCATCGACCGCGATTACCTGGTGGAAGGCGGCTTGAGGCGCGTGATGACGCAGAACATCGCGCGATTGCGCGACATCGGGAGCTATCGGGGCAGCCGCCATCGCCGGAGCCTGCCGGTGCGTGGGCAGCGGACGCGCTCGAATGCGCGGACGCGCAAAGGTCCGCGCAAGACCGTCGCTGGGAAGAAGGGCGTGAAGGAACTTAGTAAGTAGAAGAGATGTCATTGGTCATTGGTCATTGGTCATTGGTCATTTGCAGAAATGATCTATTACAAATGACGAGTGACAAATGACCAATGACAAATGACCAATGACAAATGACCAATGACAAATGACTAATGACAAATGACCATTCGGAGCATTCATGAGCGAGCAAGCCAAACCGCAGACGGGCGCGAAGGCCGGAGCAAAGAAGAAGAAAATTCGCAAGGGCGTAACGCGTGGGATCGCGCATATCAAGGCGACGTTCAATAACACGATCGTGACGATAACGGACCCGAGCGGGGAGACGATCGCGTGGGCGTCGGCGGGGAAGGGCGGATTCTTCAAGGGAGCGCGCAAGAGCACGCCGTACGCGGCCGGCCGGGCCGCGGAAAACGCGGCGCAAGTGGCGAAAAAGGCGGGCATGATGGAAATCGAAGTGAAAGTGAAAGGCCCCGGCGCCGGGCGGGAACAGGCGATTTTGAACCTACAGAACGCGGGATTGAAAATCACCGGCATCGAGGACGTGACGCCGCTGCCGCACAACGGCTGCCGGCCGCCGAAGAAGCGGCGGGTATGAAGCGGCGGAGAACAGAAACGAAGTTCTAAAGACGAAAAAATATTCAAGCATCCCATCGGCGAGGCGGAAGACAGATGGCCCCTAACGGTTGGGGCGGTAAACTTCAGCGATCCGGTGGGAAGCACAGATCCAGGAGAACTTTTTATGCGAATGCGTTGGCGCGGTTTAGAGTTGCCGTCGCGTGTGGTTCGCGACGAGCAGGTTTCGACGGACACGTACGGGAAATTCGTTGCCGAGCCGTTCGAACGGGGGTTCGGCACGACGGTGGGGAACAGCCTGCGGCGCATTTTGCTGTCGTCGCTGGAAGGTGCGGCGGTGACACACATCCGCCTCAAGGGCGCGGAACACGAGTTTTCCAGCCTCCCCGGGGTGATGGAGGACGTGACCGACATCATTCTCAACATCAAAAGCCTCATCGTGAAGCTCGACAGCGACGAGGACAAGGAGATGAAGCTGACGCTGAGCAAGGCCGGCCCGGTGACGGCGGGGATGATCGAGGCCGACCCGGCAATCACCGTCGTGAACAAGGATCACGTCATCGCGACGCTGACGGAGGACGTTTCGTTTGACATGTCGCTGACGGTCTCCAAGGGCCGCGGGTACGTCACCGCCGCGGAAAACATCGCGGACGTGGAAGAGCAGGAGATCGGCCTGATCGCGGTGGACAGCATTTATTCGCCGGTCACTCGCGTGCGCTACAGCACGGAGGACGCGCGGGTGGGTCAAAAGACGGACTATGACCGGCTGATTCTGGAGATCTGGACGAACGGAACGCTTACGCCGGAGATGGCGCTGGTGGAAGCCAGCAAGATTCTCCGCAAGCATCTGAACCCGTTCGTGCAATACTTCGAGCTGGGGACGGAAACGGCCAACGACGACGCGGTGTCGGCGCTGCGGGATGCGACCAAGGCGATGATCGATCCGGACCTTCAACAGAAGCTGAGCATGACGATCCAGGAGCTGGATTTGTCGGTGCGGGCGAACAACTGCCTGGAATCGGCGAAGATCGCGACGGTCCGCGACCTGGTGAAAAAAGCGGACGCGGATTTGCTGAAGGTGCGGAGCTTCGGCAAGACGAGCTTGCGCGAAGTGAAGCGGAAGCTGGCGGATTTGGGATTGAGTCTGGGCATGGACCTGGACGCCACGCCTCAGGCCGCGGCGACGATGCCCGACGACGACGCCGCCGAGGAACCCGGTCACGAGCCGCAGACCAGCGGAGCCGCGGATACCTCCGCCAGCGAATGAAAGCGGCGCCAGCGAATGAAAGCGGGATTGGAACATGAGTAGTCATCGGTTATTCGGCCGGCAGCTCAGCCGGGACAGCGAGCATCGCAAATCGCTTCGGCGGAACCTGGTGCAGAGCCTTTTCGAGCACGGGAAGGTGCGGACGACGATGCCCAGGGCCAAGGAAGTCAGGGCGATGGCGGAGAAGCTGATCACCCTGGCGCGGCGGAACACGCTGGTGGCGCGGCGGCGGGTGATTTCGATCCTGAACGATCGCCGGCTGACGGACGAGGAACAGGAATTCACGGGCAAGACGGTGGTCCAAAAGCTGTTCGACGAGATCGCCCCGAAATTCGCGGATCGGCCTGGGGGATATACGCGGATCATCAAATTGAGCGATTTTCGCATCGGGGACGGGGGCAGTCTGGTGTTGTTGCAACTCCTGACCGAGGAGAACGTTCCGCGCGGGACGATCCGGCGGAGCGCGGGGCTTCGGCGAAAGCGGAACGAGCGTCGCCGGCGGTTCGCGGCACAGGCGCTGAAGAAGCCCAGGACCGATTCTGCTCCGGAGGAGCAAAAGGCCGAGGAACCGAAATCTTCGCCCGCCCCAGGATAGCGCTCCGCAATTGGATAGTGCTCCGCAATTCGGGGGATTTGGCTGTCTAGCGGTGAATTCCGGTCGGAAACGCCGCACAAGTGCGGCCGCTAAAAGAAGAACGCGCCTTCCTTGGCGGTGTTCCGCCATTGACACAATTTTAGTCAATGCTTTACAATCGCGCCGCCGTTGCGTTTGAAGGGACGACGGAATAAGGGAATCCCCTTCGCAAAATCCCTATGCTGGATCGCATCTCCGACGACTTGGTGGTTTTGGTTTACGTCTCCGTTTTGGCGATTGTGGCGCTGTACGGATTTCATCGCTACCTGCTGGTGTATCTCTATCTGAAACACCGGCACGATCATTACCAGCCGAAGAGCCAGTTCAACGAGTTGCCGCGGGTGACGGTGCAGTTGCCGATGTACAACGAGCGCGAGGTGGCCGAGCGGATCATCGACGCGACGTGCCGGATCGACTATCCGCTGGAGAAATTCGAGATTCAGGTGTTGGACGACAGCACGGACGATTCGGCGCGCATTGCGCGCGAGGCGTGCGACAAGTGGGTGGCCAAGGGATATCCGGTGAAGTACGTGCACCGGGAGGACCGCAAGGGGTATAAGGCGGGCGCGCTGGCGGAGGGGCTGCCGAAGGCTACGGGGGAATTCATCGCCATATTCGACGCGGATTTCGTGCCGCCGCGCGACATGCTGTACAACGTGCTGGATTACTTCACCGATGAGAAGGTGGGGATGGTGCAGGTGAGGTGGGACCATCTCAACCGGGATGCGTCGCTGTTGACCAAGAGCCAGGCGATTTTCCTGGACGGGCATTTCGTGATCGAGCACACGGCCCGGAACCGAAGCGGGCGGTTCATGCACTTCAACGGGACGGCGGGCGTCTGGCGAAGGAAGACCATCGACGACGCCGGGGGATGGGAACACGATACGCTGACGGAAGACCTGGACTTGAGCTATCGGGCGCAGATGAAGGGGTGGCAGTTTGTTTATCTTCCGCAGTTCTGCGCCCCGGCCGAGTTTCCGCCGGAGATGATCGGATTCAAGCAGCAGGCGCATCGGTGGACCAAGGGAAGCGTTCAGACGGCGATCAAGCTGCTGCCGAGGGTTCTGCGTTCAAAGCACCTGCCGTGGCGCGTCAAGACCGAGGCGTTCTTTCATCTGACCAACACCATCGTCTACGTCATGATGGTGGTGTTGACGGTCCTGATGTACCCGGCGTTCCTGAGCTTTTACAGCCCGCTGAGGGCGCATCATACCTGGGGCCAATACCTTTTCAGCGTCAGTTTGTTCATTCTGGCGACGTGCTCGGCGAGCACGTTCTTCATCTTCGGGCAGCGCGAATTGCTTGGGCGCTTGGCGGGGTGGAAGGCGCTGTTGTACATGCCGATGCTGATGGCGCTGGGCGTGGGCGTGAGCTTGAACAACTGCAAGGCGGTTCTGGAGGCGATCTGGGGCGCGATCCGCCGCAAGCCCAGCGAGTTCGTCCGGACCCAGAAATACGGCGTGACGGGGATCGCCAAGCGGACCTGGCAGAGCGCGGGGGTCTGGACGCTGCGCAGGCTGAGTCTGCCGATCATCGAGATCGCGTTCGGGTGTTACATGTCATGCTGGATCTTCATCAGCCTGCGCTATCAATTTTGCCTCCAGGCGGTGCCATTTTTGGCGATTTTCGCCGGGGGATATTTTTACGTTGGATTCAACAGTCTTTACGTGTTGCACCGGATGGCGCGGGAGGCCAAGGAAGTCGAGGCCGCGCCGGTTGAGACCATCGAGCCTGTTTCCACCTGATCATGCCGCTGGAATTGCCACACACCGCCGGTTGCCTGGTGTGCGGGCCGGGCAATCCCAAGGGATTGCGCCTGCATTTACACGTTGATCCCCAGACGGGAATCGTCCAGACGCGGTTCGCGCCGGGGGTGGAGCACATTGGATTCGAGGGGATGACGCACGGCGGCGTGCTGGCAACGGTTTTTGACGAGGCGATGGTCTGGGCCGCCTCGTGGGCGGGCAAGCGGTTTTGCGTCTGCGGGGAGATGAGCGTACGGTTCAGGCGCAAGGCGCCGGTGGGCCACGTCCTGATATTCAGGGCTCGCGTGGAATCCAGCCGCGCCAAGCTCATTGCGACGTCGGCCGAGGCGGTGGATGCTCACGGCACGATCATCGCGGCGGCGGCCGGGAAATACGTGCCGATCCCGCGGGAAGAGAACCGTCAGTTCGTGCGGACGTTCGTGAGCGATCCGGCAACGGCCGCCGCGGCGGAACTGATGCGGGGCGAAAGCTGACGCGGGGGCACACGAGCGGCTTGGAGGCGCAATGTCACGGTTTTACCTGATTGTGGGCGAAGTCCTGTTCGTGGGGATTCTATGCGTGGTCGCCGTTGTTCTCTTTCGGCAGCATCTGCCCCTCGGCGATGCCGTGCGCGCCGACGTGAAGCTCTCTGATTCCCGCGCCCAGGTCTATCTCCAACGCGACGCCGGCGGCAATTACCAATATTTCATCTGGCACCCCGGCGGCGCAACTGAAAAAATCAGCTTCGAGCAAATGACCGACCGGATTTATCAATCCGGCAAAGGCGGGGGACTGGCATCCATCTTGGGCGCGAACTCCACGACGGTCATGTTCTGGCTGGCCCTGGGCTTGTTCGGGCAATTGCTCTTCACCGGCCGGATGGTCGTGCAATGGATTGCCAGCGAACGCAAGGGAACCAGCATCGTGCCGCCGATGTTCTGGTGGATGAGCCTCGTCGGCTCGCTGTTGCTTCTGGCGTATTTTCTGTGGCGGCGCGATCCAATCGGATTGCTGGGCCAGGCGTTCGGGTCGTTCGTCTACCTGCGAAACATCATCTGGATTCTTGAGGGCAAACGCCTCGAC
>JBEKIV010000181.1:0-15034 GCA_050011595.1 Tepidisphaeraceae bacterium | reverse complement strand
AGCGGCAATCCCACCACGATCCGCTCGACGCCTTCGGCGTCAATGATCTTGACGATTTGTGAAATCGACTGCGCGATAGACGCCGTCTGGAGAACGTCATACGGCGTGGCCAATTTGCCGCCGGCATCGCTCAGGGCCAGCCCCGTCCGGCGCTCGCCGCAGTCTATCGCCAGCGTCCGCATAGTCATCGGTCATTGAAACTTATCGCCGAACTTTTCCTTGGCCTTGGCGACCAGTTCCTTGACCCGCTGGCCCTGGTCTTTGGGGCAGATCAGCGTCACGTCGCGGGAATGAACCACGATCATGTCGCTGAGGCCGATGGTCGAAATCAGATGGTCCGCGTCGAGGCTGAAAATGACGTTGTCATCCGAGTCGAGAAACAGCCCGGTCTTGCATTCGACGGCGTTGTTGTGCTCGTCGGTGGGCAGGATTTCCGCCAGCGCGGGCCACGATCCCACGTCCGTCCATTCCACGGGCATCTCCACCACGACCACGGAGGCGTTGCCCTTTTCCTGGCTGGCCGGTTCCATGACGGCGTAGTCGATGCTGATCTTCGGCAGCCGCGGATACACGTCGCGCAAAACGGCTTCCTGCTGCGGGGTGCCCCACGCCGCCGCGATTTGCGTCAGCCCCCGGTGCGAGCCGGGCAGGTGAACGGCCAGTTCGTTCAGCACCGTGTCGCATCGCCAGACGAACATCCCGCTGTTCCAGTAGTACCGCCCCGATTCGACGAACCGATCCGCCAGGGCCTTGTCCGGCTTTTCGTGAAAACCCAGCACGCGATACGCGCCGTCGATCCCCAGCGATTCGCCGCGATGAACGTACCCCAGCCCCGTGTGCCCGTACGTCGGCAGGATGCCGAACGTGACCAGGGAGCGCGGCCGAGCCGCGGTGACTTGGAACGCCGAATTCACGCTCTGCCGGAACTGCGTGACCGGCTCGATGACGTGATCGGCGGTGACCACGGCACACACGGCGTCGGGATCGCGCGCGTGCAGAACCGCGGCGGAGAACCCGACCGCGTTGGCGGTGTCCCGGCCCATCGGTTCGCCCAGGAGATTTTCCTTGGGCATCTCCGGCAGGTTCTCCAGCACCGCTTGGGCATGAACGGTCCCGGTGCAAACGAAAATCCGCTCCGGTGGAAACAATCCGCGCAGCCGTTCATAGCTCAACTGGAGCAGGCTCCGGCCGTTGACCACCGGCAGAATCTGCTTCGGTCGATCCGCCCGCGACAACGGCCAAAGCCGCGTTCCCGATCCTCCAGCCATGATTACGCCATATTGCATCGTTTCACCCGCTTACATGCCCGATCGATCATCCATTCATCGTCGCCGTCTGAACTTAACCCGAATTATACCAGTAATTCAGCGGCGTCCTATAATGCTCGACATCCAATTAAGACGCGGGTTTAGGCGGCAGGGGGGCCGTCAGCGGCAGATTCCCGTACCAAAACCGCGCCACTCCATAATAAACCTCGTCTTCGATTTGCAAAGGCTGGAGTTTCTTTCCTTTGGACGGTCCGTCGATGGCCCGGCCGCCGGACGTCCAGGCGCTGCTGCTGTCCGAATCGGTCATCATCGCCTGGGCGAATTTCCGGAACGACCTGGCCGAAAAGGTGGGAATTAAATCCTCGTCAATGTGCCGGTCGAACGCCGTCACGGTCCCGGTGACGGGATCGCGCACCGCGACGATCGGCGGATCGGAAAAGTTCACCGGCCCGGCGCCAAGGTCCGAATCCGCGATGGCCACCGGCGTCGGGCCGCGAATCAACGCGATCGTGGTTTGGGGCGGCAGGTTGACCGAATCCCTGGGCATGGGAAAGTAAGGGAGAACCGCCCGCCGCGGCGCTTCGCCGCCCTGCGGCGGCGCCATGACCGTCGTCCCCGGATGCGCCGCCAGCCAGCGGTCCCACGTCGTCTTGATGGTCGGGATCGGCGAGCCAAACCCGGCCGGCCGGCGGCCGTCCGGCGTCGTTCCGGTCACTCCGTTGATGAACTGCCCGATTCGTGAGTTGTATGCCAGCAGCGCGTTGGCCGGCATTGAGACCACTTCCAGTTCATTGCTCCGGATGGATCGATCGATGCGGAACGCCGTGGCGCAGTTGGCGAACGGCGACCACATCAGAATCATCGGCTCCGTCTGGTCGTTTCGCACCACCAAGGGCCGGGAATACAACGAGGCGTACGGGAACGCCACCGCGCCCGATTGGTCGATCAGCCCCACGACCCATTCGTCATTGGCCATGAATGACGCCTGGTCCGCCGCGACAAACACGGGCTTGGCGTTGACGAGGAACGCGTTGCCGGGATTCGTGGCGAAACGATGTCCCAACAGGGTGAGAATCGGCGCCAGTCCGATCAGTGCGACGCACAGGAGCAGGGTGAGGGCGATTGCCGGCCACTGGAGCCTGCGGGATAGCAGGATCAGTTCGATTCCATGCGGATATTGCGCCCAGGCCGGATCGATGCCGTAAGCCACCAGCGCGGCGGGCACGGCGGCGAGAACCAGCAGCAGCAGCGGGAGGAACACGGCATTAAACATACCGCGTATACGCGGAAATCCGAAATCCGAAATCCGAATGACGAATCAAATCCGAAATCCGAATGACGAAACAGCCTTTCATTCGGGATTCGGTCATTCGGGCTTGATTCGTCATTCGGATTTCGGATTTCGGATTTCTCCTTGGTACACTTTCACCATGACGCAACCAAATTCTCTGCCGCGGGTTCTCGTCACCGAGGGTTCCGATTCCCGCCCGTTGCAATGGCTCAAGGAGCGTGCGCGCGTTGAGGAGATTTCGTCCGGCGACCCTGCGTTTTTCGATGCTCTGGCCCAGGCCCAGGGTTTACTCGTTCGCACCTACACCAAGGTGAACGCGCCGCTTCTGGATCGCGCCCCCCGGCTGAAAGTCGTCGGCCGCGGCGGGGTGGGGCTGGAGAACATCGATGTCCCCGAATGCCGCCGACGCGGAATCGAGGTTGTGTACACCCCCGATGCCAACACCCTGGCGGTCGGGGATTTCGTTTTCGGATATCTCCTTCAGCTTCTTCGTCCGTGGGAATTTTTCCGCGACGCTGTCTATCCGCCAAAGGAATTCAAACGCATCCGCGACACCGTGCGCGGGCGGCAACTCAACGAACTGACGATAGGGATTCTCGGCATGGGGCGAGTCGGCCGGCGAGTCGGCCGCATTGCCGCCAACGGTTTCGGCATGCGGGTGATCTATAACGATCTTGTGCAGATATCCGGCCTGGATTTCCCCGCCACTTCGGTTGACAAGCCGACGCTCTATCGCCAGGCGGACGTTCTGACGATCCATGTGGACATGCGGCCGGGGAACGAGAACCTGGTCGGCCGCGAGCAGATCGCGACGCTGAAGCCCACGGCCGTCGTCATCAATACCAGCCGTGGCGAAGTGCTGGCCGCCGCCGCATTGGCGGATGCGATCAGGGGAAAAGAGGTTGCCGGCGCTGCCCTGGACGTTTTTGCCCCCGAGCCCCCATCGGCTGATTTCCCATTGCTGGGATTTCCCAACGTGCTGCTCACGCCGCACCTGGCGGCGCGAACGACCACCGCGCTGGAGAACATGAGTTGGGTGGTGCGGGACGTGATTGCCGTTTTGCAGGGCAACAAACCCCAGTTCCCCGCCCCGATTTAGGAGCCTCTGTTTTTGTTGGAGATGAAATGAACAACGAGATCCACCTCGGCGTGATCCCACGCGCCGGTCGGCAGACGGCCGGCTCGGGCTCCAAGTGGGAGCCGATGATGGGCTATTCCCGTGCGGTCCGCAGCGGAAATTATATTGCCGTTTCCGGCACCGTCGGCGTCAACGCCGATGGCAAATATCCTCCCTCCGTCGAAGAGCAGGCACGGCGATCCTTGTGGATCATTCAATCGGCTATTCAATCACTCGGCGGCAAGATGGAGCACGTCATCCGCACGCGGATGTTCGTGACCGACGTGTCAAAATGGGAAGAGGTGGCGCGGGTGCATGGGGAAATCTTCGGCGAAATCCGGCCGGCAACGGCAATTGTCGAGGTCGCCAAACTCATCGACCCGCAGGCGAAAATCGAGATCGAGGCCGATGCGATCGTGACCTGATCATTCGGCACACGCCACCGTCGCCTGGCGGATCGTCGCGCCGTGGATGGATTTGGCCAGATCGGGAATCACGCGTTTGCCCGCCAGCTTGACCAGGGATTCCCGTCCGCGGCGGCGCACCGACAGCAGAACGGTTGCCCGGGGCCCGACGATCATGCTCTTGGCTTGCAGTTGCCGCAGTTTTCGCGGCCCAAACAGGCGGCGCATCCGGCCGAGAAAATAGCCCTCCTCAAAGACGTCCACCCAGCATTTGCAGGAAGATTCAATCCGTTGCATCAATATCTCCTTCCGTGGCGTTGGTTAGTCTGCCGCGGGAGGTTATATTGTTAGCAAATTAGTAATCGATCGTTCAATTCCCCTGTTGCGGTGATGTGATGCCGAAAATGAGGGCTTCACGTTTGGGCGACATGTCCGCGTTGGTTCGCGCGTCGAAATCGCTGGGCATGCCGGCCGGCGGCGACGGCGTGAACCGGCGGCGGCGGCTGGTGGCCATGTTCTGCTCGATGCTGGGCGACCAAGTGCTCGACGGCAAGCCTGTCACCGGCGCCGGCCCACCCCTTTCCCCGCGCCAGCGGCAGACTCTGGAACTCCTCCTGGCCGGGAATGCCGAGAAGCAAATCGCCGCACGCCTCAGCATCAGCCGCCATACTGTCCACGTTTACGTCAAATCACTCTACAAGCGGTTTGCCGTCAACAGCCGGCCCGAACTGCTTGCCAAGTGGGTGCGCAAATAAACCCTCTTCCCGTCCAAGCATCCCAAATTCCACTCCTTCCCTCTTCAAGCATAAAGCAATTGCCCACCAGCGCTCAATTAACCTAAATGAGTGAGTCACGGTGGCGTACCGGGCGTTTCTGTTCTATCCTTTGCACTTTCACCGATGAGGCCACCATTGGCATGAGCGACCGGTCGAAAATCAAGGGAAAAAAGCATCGCGACTTTTGGCGAGCCTGCCGCTATCTTTGGCCGTATCGCGCCAAGGTCGTCATCTCGGTCGTTTCGGCGGTGTTCGTCGGTCTGGCCATGACCGGCGGGTTGACCACCATGATCCCGATCCTGGGGGTCATGCTCAGCGGCGACACTATCCAGGCGTCGGTCTACCGCCATGTGGCTCAGGAACGAATGGACGTCAAATTCGTCGTTGAGCCTACCGAGGTGCAACTCGCCCAGGCCCCACAAGGCCGCGCGAAGGCGGCCGGACTTAAATCCGCCGATGTCATTACCGACGCATCCCCATCGCCCGCCGGAGCGCCGGCCAGCCCGTTTCCCCCGGTCAGCGGCGATCCGGCAACCTGGAGCGCAACCGATCAGTCCTATCGCGCCGGCGAGATCCTTCGGCGGATCGCCTGGACCGGTTCGGACTCGCGCGACCCAGGACACGTTGCGCTAACCGTCGCGGCCCGGAATCTCACCGTCTTGGTCCCCTTGAACCGAGCCAAGTGGTACGACGTCTTTGCTCTGAAAGCCGTTCAATCGCTTCCCTTGAAACCCGTGCAATCCGTCGCCACGGTCTTCGCGCTCCTCGCCATCATTGCCCTCGTCGGCAACGTTGCGCGCTTTTTCCAGGAGCATCTGTCGGATCAGTCGGCCATCTTCGCGGCCAACGACATTCGCCAAAGACTTTACGATCGAGTCCTGCGCATCCCGCTTTCATCGTTCAACAATCAGGGCACCAGCGACGTCACCAGCCGGTTGATTACCAACGTGGACAATCTTCAGGATGGATTCAAGACAGTGCTCGGGCAGAGCATCCAGGAGCCGATCAAGGCGGTCATGGCATTCGTATTCGCCCTGTGGGTGAGTTGGCGATTGACGATATTCATCATCATCCTTGCCCCCCTGATGGGCCTGATGATGAAGAAGTTCGGCAAGAAGATGCGGCGCGCCAGCCGGGCGGCGCTGCGGTCTTCTTCCGTGCTCCTGGGACAGGTCGAGGGAACTCTGGTGGGCATCCGCGTCGTCAAGGGATTTAATGCGGAGAAGTTTGAGCGCCGGCGCTACAGCAAAATACTTCACTCGCTGATCACCGAGATGATCAAGATGAGCCGGATCGACGCCATCAGCTCCCCCGTCATGGAAACGATGATCATGGTCATGGCCGGGTTGGTGGTGCTGACGGGGACGTACATGATCACCCTACAGCAGTTGACGGTCCCACAATTCGTCACGGTGATGTTTTCCCTGGCGATAATCGCCGAATCCCTCCGTAAGGCCAGCAAGGTGATCAACGCCTTGCAGAAGGCCAACGCCGCGGCGGCGCGCGTCTTCGAAACGCTCGATTTGCCGTCGGAACGCCAGCAAGGCCTCATCGCCGCCCGAGCCCTCGTCAAGGGCGATGTGGTCCCACGCAAGCTGCCGCCGCTACGCTCGGCAATCGAGTTCCAGAACATAGTCTTCACCTATCCCAACGCTTCGTCGCCCGCTCTCAACGGCGTCAGCCTCGCGGTCCCCAAAGGCCAGTGCGTCGCCGTCGTCGGCCGCAACGGAAGCGGCAAGACCACCCTCCTGGCTTTGCTCGAACGCTTCTTCGATCCCGATTCCGGACGAATTCTGATTGACGGCGCCGACATCCGCACCGTCTCCCGAACCTCCCTTCGCCAGCAGATCAGCCTGGTCACGCAGGACAGTTATGTCTTCCCCGGCACGATCGCGGAGAACATCGCCTACGGCGAGACCCTGGCGAATCCCCAAACGCCGGATTCACCCCAGCGCCGGGCATTGTGGACGCGCATCGAGGAATCCGCCCGCCGCGCCTTCGCCCACGATTTCATCGTTGAAAAGCCCGGCGGATACAATATGGTGCTCGAAGGATTAGGCAGTCAGCTTTCCGGCGGTCAAAAACAACGGCTGTGCATCGCTCGCGCCGTATTCCACCAATCGCCCATTCTCGTTCTCGACGAGGCCACCAGCCAGGTCGATGCCGAAAGCGAGCACCTCATTCATCAGGCCATCGAACATCTGATCCACGAGCGCACCACGTTTGTGATCGCACATCGGTTCAGCACGATCATTTCGGCCGACACCATCGTGGTCATGGAACGCGGCCAAATCGTCGGACAGGGCAAACACGATGAATTGCTGAACACCTGCCAGATTTATCAGCAGTTGTACGAGCGGCAACTGGTCGGCGCGCCCGGCGGCGAATAGGCGATCCATTTTCCCTCGACACCCCCAATCCGGCGCATATACTGGGGCCAATTGGCCCAGGTGGCGAAATTGGCAGACGCACTACTTTGAGGTGGTAGCGGGGCAACCCGTGCAGGTTCAAATCCTGTCCTGGGCATTGCGATGTAAGTCTTTGTATTTAAACAATATATATATTTTGTTCGGTTTCGCCGCGGGGCATTTATCACTGTTTGAACGAGCTTGACATTTCGTAAAATGAGGATCTTTGTGGCATTTTCAGCAAGACTTGTCGAGCCTATGCGGTGCCGATGAAAGTGGGCAACTACCATCAGTTTTCAATAGAATTCACGAAATCGGGACCGATTGCAGCGCTTTTTGCAGCGCCTGAATTGGCTTTCAACCTGTTTTGTTAATCGAGAACCGTCAACCGGTGTGACTTCGGCAATTGCCGGGCCTGTCGATGAGTCATTGCTCGCAAGATCGCGTCGAGGACATCGTCGAGGCGCTTGCCGACGTCCTGGCAGAGAAATCGCAGAACATGGTAGCCGTTCTCTTGGAGCAAAACGTCTTTGCGCCGGTCGCGCCTATACGCATCGGGATTGTCAAAATGTTGGCCGCCATCCAGTTCGATGGCGATACGCGAGCTGGAACAAAGCAAATCCACTTCCATTCTGCCCCAGCCGTCAAACGGAATTGGCAATTCCGCGTTGAGGCGAAAGCGTCCCGATGTTTCCGGAAGTGTTTCCAGACGGCGATACAGAAACGCCTCCGTGGAACTTCTGGCCCGCTCGACTCCATCCGCGTTTGCGCCGGGCTCCCTGGCAACGTGAACGAATAGGTTCGCCAATGGCGGATCCACTCCGTCGCGCACGAGCCGCCTTACGCTCGCGGCATATTGTGTCTTCCATTCTGGATCGATGGGAAGAAGTACTTCGGCTGGCCAGCCCGGCACGGCGCTACCCGGAAGTTGAATCGTATATCCAACCGCCTCGTAGCCGCTGCATCGGCGGTCGAACATACGAGAGAGCATCGGCACATTGAGATCGGCGTAATCGTACACTTGCACTTCGCGCTTGCCGTCATATAGGCGATGCAATCGGCCGACATATTGTGCGACTGTGCCGTGCCAGGAAATAGGCAGCGTCACAAAGAGCGTAGTTGCCACAATGATTCGCTCTTCTTCACGCGGAATTCCTGCCATCTGGTTCTTTGCCGAGTCCAATTGCTTTCGGCTCATTCCGCCGCGTAATACGATCAAATGTCGCACGTGCGGCGCCAACCGCGCGACCAAGGCTTCAAGATGATCGTTTCGTTCGGTGAGGACCAACGGAGATCGACCATCATGCACAGCTTGCACAACATCGTGGCAGATGAATTCATTGCGACGTTCATCAGCGATCAATTCGCCGTATAGCGTTTGGAATTGAATTCGCAGGTCCGCGTCCGCGGGCCGTATGGGCTGGAAGTTCGTCGGCCTCACAATGACCAAATGCTCGAAAGGGCGCGCCGCGGCTTGCTCCTTCGCATTCACGCGATGCCGAACCGGGCCGCATTGCATGAAGACGACAGGATGGTGGCCGTCCTTTCTGGTAACGGTCGCGGAAAGGCCGGTGACGAATCGGGCTTTGGCCTGCCGCACGACGAGTTCGAAGCTTTGTGCGGAGAGATGGTGGCATTCATCGACGATTATATGACCATAATTTGCGATTGAGTCGTCGACGACGCCTTTGCGGACCATGCTCTGGATGACCGCGACATCAAGAATTCCATTTGGCTTGCGCCGCCCGCCGCCGATGCGGCCAATGTCGCGCGACGGCAAGCCCAAGAAAGTCGAAAGGCGATCGACCCACTGCTCTTGAAGTTGACGTCGATGCACAAGGATCAGCGTGTTGACGCCGCGTTTAGCGATCAGCCACGCCGCGACGACTGTCTTGCCGAAGGCGGTCGTTGCCGACAACACGCCCGTGTCGTGCTGGAGCATGGCTTGGGCCGCGTTTTTTTGGTCGGGGCGCAATTCACCATTGAATGTTGCGTGAAACGGCGTGCCGCCTTGGCGCTGGTCGCGCAGGGTTTGCTTGATCTTCAGGCTCGACAGCAGCTCGCGCACCTCATCAAGACAGCCGCGGGGCAGGCCAATGTGTTCGGGATAATCATTGGCACATGCCACAATGCGCGGCTTGTCATACGTCGGCAAATGCATGGCCTGCGCTTTGTAGAATTCGGGATTCTGAAATGCCGCCAAGCGAATCAATCGGTTGCGAAGCGGCGGCGTTAACGCTTTCTTTGCGATGAAGATTTCACTTCCCATAACCAATTCCAAATTCTCTGGCAGTGGGCCTGCAATTGGCGATGCCGTTCGACGCCCCGACGGCGGCGTCATCCAAGGCGCAGCGGCTTCTTCTTCATCGTCAGGCGCGAAGCGCACCCCGACAACGTGCCCTTTTGCCTCGGCGCGGCGCACGGCATCTTCGAGTTCGCGCCGGCTCATTTTTTGCGCAGATGATAAACAGGCCCACTGATCCTCATGCGGTGTCAGATGTGTATCCAAGAAAACGCTATTTCCCGAATCCCTTGCGCGCTTCTGGAGAGGCAGTGCAATCAGGTTGCCGAATCCGCCCTGCGGCATCGTGTCCTGATTTGGAAAGAAGCGATCGTACGAATCCAGTCCGATGTCCGGACGCCGCTCCATGGTTTGCGTCAACAAAAACATTCCAAGTCTGCGGGCCATGTTCGCGGGAACCGGCTCGCTGAAGAAGATCCAGACGTGCCCGCCGTTTCCAGACCGAGATCGCTCCACATACACCGGTACCCGGGTGAGGTGCGCTGTTTCCAGGAACGCCTTCACGTCATCCTGCCAGTTGGCTTTGTCAAAGTCGGCCGCCAGGAAAAAACAAGTTTCATCGAGGAGCATTGGATAAACGCCCATGACAAAATCACGGCCACGATCATCCTGCCCAGAAAGATGCCGACGAACGACGTCATCCGTGACGGGCAAGAACCGCTGGTGCAGGCAATCCGCGCATCGTATCTTCGGTTTTTCGCAGATCCCTTGAATCCATTCGTTGACACAGACCGGCGAATACCCGGCCTTGCCAGTTTTGCGGCTTTCAAATCGGCGCGGATAGACATCCTCTCGGCCGCGAAAAAGCGAGCGAAAGAGGCGTATCTTGGCCTCGGTGGGAGAATGATGATTTACGTCCGGGCGTTTTTCCATTTTCAGTCCCCGCATGGTTCGC
Organism: Tepidisphaeraceae bacterium; assembly: GCA_050011595.1. GTDB lineage: Bacteria > Planctomycetota > Phycisphaerae > Tepidisphaerales > Tepidisphaeraceae > PALSA-1353. The sequence continues at coordinate 4,573 of JBEKIV010000181.1, read as the reverse complement.
CATCAATGCGCGAAGCCGGAAATCAGGCGGCTATGGCTTTCGCCATTTCCACGACAATCTGAATCGCTCGGTCCAAGTCAAATGTGGCGAAATCCTGTGGTCGCAGCATTGGACGAAGGCGGGCATCGAGTTGATCGCGCAATTGATCAAGACGTTCTGGGGCAACTGTTACTGGATCGTTGCCTGGAACCAGCACTTTCTGGCGAACCAACTCGATCAGTGCTGGTTCGGACGGGGACAATTTCAGTTTCTGAACGGCATGATCCAAGTCGAAGAAATCGCGAACGGCGATTTCGCGACGCGTTAGTGCCGCACGGAACTTTTCCGCGAAAGCTTCGTCCTTCGCGATACATGGCAACTTCAGTGGCGACACCATGGGCCTCCCGGTTATTGGGTCGCGCAAAAGTGTGCGGGCACCCGTTGGTTTGACCGGCATTAGAAGTGGTTCGCGCAAACTCAGTTCCAAGTGTATTGGTTCGTCGTGCCCGTCCATCAGTGACGTGTAGCTGACCGCACCGTTGTACTGGGTGGAGTCGTTGTGGCCTTCCATTGGGGCGGATGCGTGAAAGGGAGCGGGTAGATCCTTAATAATCCTGCGAACCGGTTCGGCCAATTTTCGGCGCAGGGCGCGCTTGGCATCTACCGGGATCGAAACGACAAAGTCCATGTCCTCACTGAGGCGGTAAAACTCCGCGTGCACCTTTGCCAGGCAGGTACCGCCCTTGAACACAATGTTATTTGCCCGTACCACGTGCCAAAGCAAGAGCGTGCAGAAGTAATCCTTCTCGATCAATCGGGGTAGAAACCCGGTTTCGGCCGCCGTGTAGGTAACCGCTTCGCGGAACAGTTCCGCATCCTCGTGCGTTCGCAAGCCAGGCGTTTCATTGGAGTTCATCGGAGGCATCCAGGTCGGTTATCGACGACTCTCCATCGCATATCAGCCTTTCCTCGGCGAGGGGCATTCGGAATCCAGGAAATCAAACTCGTGGAGGAACGCAAGGCGTTGTGCAGTCGTCGCAGCAGCGATTCGGCAACGCCCTCCTTCTCAAGAAGAAAGCCCATGCGTCGGATCGTACCTTGATTGCCGAATCGCAACGTAGCTTCGACGAGGTTCTCCGCCCGAATGCGCCGGGTTGCCAGCTCACGTCTGATCCATTCGAAACCACGGGGTAGTGAGTCAAATCGTGACCAATCGTAGACCGCGTCAACGAGGGTCCGAACACGGGAGGAGTAAACCAGTCGTAAACCGGCACTTGTTGTGATTTCTTCGGTGCTTCCCAGCCGGTTACGAGCCACCTTGATGAGCGTGAGGTTGACGCCCCCGATTCGGCGATCACCCGTGAATCGATCGTTGTACACATAAGTGCGTACCGGCAACTGCTCATCTAGGCTGTATCGGTTGAAGGCATTTGGTCCGCAGATTTGATAGCGTACGGTGTGCGATTTACCACGGCTTGGTCGGGTAGCGGCTTCATAGCGTGAATCCGCCAAACTCATCAAGGCGTCGATTGCCAGATCGACATCTGGACTCCAGGCGCTACCCAGAGGAAGGCGCGGGGGCACGAGGTACGCGCCTCGGATGACACGGACGATCAGGCCCTTCTTGGTCAACTGGCCGAGTAGTCGTCGTTCCTGAGCTTTGGTGAGGTGTAGGGGACCAACGAGATCGCCCAAACGCACGATTTGCAGCCGACGCATTTGAGTGTAGGCGAAAAACTGCGATTCAAGGGGCCCCAGTGGCTTAGCCATGCCTGTATTCTATTTATCAATATTACTCCATCAACGGCTTATCGATAAATGGAATACAATATTGATTCGCGGCAGAGTTTTTGAGTGAAAACCGCTTATAACCCGGGGGCCGTGGAATCATGGCACGGCACCGGGTGCTGTCGCGCAATTGCAAGAATGGCCGACTTGATGACTGGTGGGAGGTTTTTCCACCTCCCCAATAGCTCAGCCAATTCTGGATCGATTGCAGCGCTTTTTGCATCGCCTTTTTCAGAATCGCCAGATTTCTCGGCGAAATCTCCAATTGTTCGATGTCTGTCCTGGGCAATTTGAAATTAAAAACGTGATCCGATGAGGGTTGTGCTTGCGGGCGTTCTAGATGCCCGCAATCCCGTAACTTGTCGCCCATTCCAGTTTCAAATCGCTCCTGCTCTAAATCCCTTCTTCGCCTTTTCTGATTGGATGTTCCAATTGATGATTCGCTCTTTCCCTGTCGAGTTTTCCCTCCCAGCGTGCAATCGCCAGCGTCGCTACGCCGTTGCCGATGACGTTTGTCACCGCTCTGGCCTGGTTCAGCAGGCTTTCGATGCCCAGTACGAGTGACAGGCCGGCGGCGGGAATCTTGTTCGTGGAAGCCAAAGTCGCGGCCAACGTCACCAAGCCTGCTCCAGCCACGCCGGCGGAACCTTTGCTTGTCAGCATCAGTACCGCAAGGACCGTCAGTTCGTCGTGCCAGGAAAGCGGCGTTCGGGTCGCCTGGGCGATGAAAAGGGCGGCCATCGTGAGATAGATCGACGTGCCATCGGCGTTGAACGTATAGCCGGCCGGCAAAACCATGCCGACCAGGGAACTTTCGCAGCCCATCGCCTCCAGTTTGGCGATCATTTGCGGCAGGACTGATTCGGTGGAGCAGGTTCCGAAGACGATCAGAATTTCGTCCAGGATGTAGCCGAGAAAACGCCCCAGCGAAATTCCGCTGAGCCGGGCGATCGGACCGAGCACGCCGAGGATAAACAGTAGGCAGGTGGCGTAGACGCAAGCCAGCAGCTTGGCATAGGGGAGAAGCTTTCCCAGGCCGTATTTTCCGATGACGTAGGCCATCGCGCCAAACGCGGCCGGCGGGGCGAGGTACATCACCAGGCGTACGATGCGGAACATGACGCGCAGGAATGTGTCGAGCAGATGAAGGATCGCTTGCTTGTCGCTGACGCGCGATAGCGCCAGGCCGAGGCAGATGGAAACCAGGACGATCAGCAGAATATTCGGATGAATCAGACGATCCAGCGTGCCATGGGCCGCCGCCGCGCCAGTTGCGGAAAGCGGGCCGACGTTCATCGCCGCGCCGGGCCGGAAGATACTGGCGACGGTCAGCCCGATCACCAGCGCCAATCCTGAAACCAGCTCGAAATAAATCATCGCTTTGATTCCGATGCGGCCGATGGATTTGACGTTGGACATTTTGCCGATCCCCACCGTCACGGTCCCGAATATGATGGGTCCCAGCAGCACGCGGATCAGCCCGACGAATAGGTCGCCCAGAGGTTTGAGTTGGACCGCCCAGGCCGGCCGAGCGGCGCCGAAGGCAATCCCCGCCGCAATGGCCAGGAACAATTGGACGTGCAGTTTGGAAAGGAGGCGCATCAGGCGCTCAGAGCTTTCATTTCGCGGTAGAGATCCGCTTTGCCTTCAAATCCAATTCCAACAAGCTCCGGCATGGTGATGTGGCCATTCTCGACGCCGACCCCATCGGGAAATCCGCCGTATGGCTGGAACAGGTCGGGATAGGATTCGTTGCCGCCCAGACCCAGACCTGCGGCGATGTTCAGCGACATCTGGTGCCCGCCGTGCGGAATGCACCGCACCGCCGACCAGCCGTTTTCTTTCAGCATGGCCAGCGTCCGCAGGTATTCCACCAATCCGTAGGAGAGGGCACAGTCAAACTGAAGCCAATCGCGATCCGGCCTCATGCCGCCGTAGCGGATCAGGTTTCGGGCGTCCTGCATCGAAAACAGGTTCTCCCCCGTGGCCATGCTCCCGGCGTAATGCCTGGCCAATTCCGCCTGAAGTTGGAAATCCAGTGGATCGCCCGCCTCTTCGTACCAGAATAGATTGTATTGCGTCATTGCTCTGGCATATTGGATGGCCGTGGGCAGATCGAATTTGCCGTTGGCGTCCACGGCCAGCCGCTGTCCTGGTTGGAGAATGCCCAGGACCGCTTCGATGCGCTCCAGGTCCTCGGCCGGCGGCACGCCGCCGATTTTCATTTTGACCACCGTGTATCCGCGGTCGGTGTAGCTCTTCATTTCGCCTTTGAGGGCGTCGAGATTTTTGCCCGGGTAATAATATCCACCGGCGGCGTAGACGAAGACCCGGCGATCAGGCCGTGTATTTCCATAGCGCTCGGCCAGGATTTGGAACAGCGGTTTGCCGGCGATCTTCGCAACGGCATCCCAGACGGCCATGTCGATGGTTCCGACCGCCACCGAGCGCTCGCCGTGCCCACCTGGTTTTTCGTTGGTCATCATGCAGGACCAGATCCTGTCGGGGTCGAGATTCTCGCCGGTGTCATCCAGCAAGCTCCGGGGCGTGGCTTCGATGATGCGGGGGCGCAGCCGCTGGCGGATGATGGCCCCCTGGCCGTATCGGCCGTTGGAGTTGAACCCGTATCCGACCACCGGCCGACCCTCGCGCATCGCGTCCGTGACCACCGCCACGAGGCTCAGGTTCATTTTGGAAAAATCGATGTAGGCATTGCGGATTTGCGATTGGATCGGCTTAGTGACCTCGCGGATATCGGTGACCCTCACGCATCGCTCCTGGATGGGCGGCATTGTGCACAAAAGGC
>JBEKIV010000180.1:0-8455 GCA_050011595.1 Tepidisphaeraceae bacterium | reverse complement strand
TCAGGTTTAAGCCGAATGGCCTGCCGACAGGCGGCGATCGCCTCGTCAATTTGTCCAAGGATTCTCAAGGCGTTGCCCAGATTGTTGTGGGCATCGGCAAAATCGGGTTTGAGCCGAACGACCCGCCGCATCAATTCCACGGCCGCATCCAACCGGCCGGCCTGGGCCACCAGCACCGCCAGCAGATGTAATGCCTCGGCATGATCAGGCTGCTGGGCCAGAACCTCGTGGTAAATCCTCTCCGCCTCCGCCAAGCGGCCCGCTTGGTGGTACGACACGCCGGATTCGAATTGCTGCTGAAGGGTCATGGGGCCGGGCATTGTAAACTCGATTCCCCGCCCGTGGCGCACCAATTCCGCCACATTTGCCGGTACGCCGCTTCGATGTTGCGGGCGAAACGCGGGGCATCCATCAGCGGGGATGCGTGCATCCGCGCGCGCAGCGTCCGGCGCAGCTCGGCCAGCCGGGGTAAATCCCTGGCCAAGTCCGTGGCGATCTGAAGGTACTGTTCCGGTGTCTGGGCGATGAGTTCCGGCAGGCCCAGATTGGTCAATTGCGACAGCCCGGCTCGTCCCACCACCGTCTGGCCCACCAACGTGATGACGGGAACTCCCATCCAAAATGAGTCCAGGCTCGTGGTGTGGCCGTTGTAGGGAACAGTATCCAAGCCGATGTCCATGCGGTGGTAGGTGCGCAAATACTGCAAACGAGACTGCTTTGACACAAACTCCACCCTGTCGGGCCCAATGTTTTCCTGGCCCATTCGGTCCAGCACTCGCTGCCGCGCACTTCCCTCGGGCGCCAGCAGCAACAGATGCGAGTTGGGAAGGGTCTTGAGAACCCCTGCCCACAGCGCAAGCACGCCGTCATTTACTTTGCAAAAGTAATTCAGGCAACCGAAGGTGACGAATCCCTTCTCCAGACAGGGCGGCGCATTGACCGCCGGCTCGCTCGTGAGCGGATCGTAACACCAAAACGTATCCGGCAGACGGATTGACCGCTCTGAATAACAAGCATCATCCAGCTCCGGAGGGTCCAGGTATGGATCGGTGAGCCGATAGGCTATGGTGTCCATTCCCGTCGTTCCTGGGTACCCCAACCAGCTCGCTTGCACGGGCGCGGGCTTGTGGGCGAAGATCAGAATACGGTTATCGCTTGCATGGAGCTTTAGATCGACCAGAACGTCGATCCGGTCTTCGCGGACCTGTGCCGCGACTTTCGCATCGGTCAGTCCCGCCGCGGTGCGCCAGTGTTGAACGTGGTCCTTCATTTGTTGCGTCACGTTGTCAGAATCAGCCCGCAAGGAGTAACAGAACAGTTCAACCTGCCGCCGATCATGATGACGGAAAAGTGGTAATAGAAAGAAGGCGGAGGCATGAGAACAAAAATCGGATGAGACATATCCAATGCGCAGGCAACGTTCGGGATCACGATTGTTGGGGTGTGGCTGGACGAATTTCTTGAGCGGCTCGGCATGCTGTTGGTTCCAGCGGCGCAGTTCTTCTTCGATCATCCTGGCGTCGTAGCCGGGATGATACTGGATCGCACAAATCATATTGTCATGCGTTCCGGTGTCATCAGGCTTAAGCCGAAGGGCGTGCCGATAGGCGGCGACGGCCTGGTCATGTTGCCCAAGGTCCCTCAAGGCATTGCCCAGATTTGCATGCGCTTCGGCAAGGTCCGGCTTGAGCCGGATAGCCTGCCGATGAGAAGCAATCGCCTCGTCAAGTTGCCCCTTGGCCCTCAAGGCATTGCCCAGATTTCCGTGCGCTTCGGCAAGGTCCGGCTTGAGTCGAATGGCCTGCCGATAGGACGCGATCGCCTGGTCAAGTTGTCCAACCTCCACCAGCATCATGCCCAGATTGCTGTGCGCTTCGGCATAATCAGGCTTGAGCCGAACGGCTTGCCGATACGAAGCGATGGCCTCGTCAAGCTGCTCGTTGTCCTTCAATGCGTTGCCGAGGTTGTAGTGCAGCTCGGCGAGATCAGGCTTGAGCCGAATGGCCTGCCCATAGGACGCGATGGCCTGGTCAAGCCGGCCGATGTCCCGTAAGGCTTTGCCGAGGTTGCTGTAATAAAACGCATTGGTTGAACAAATCGCGATCGCCCGCCGGATTAATTCCACGGCCTCGTCCAACCGGCCGGCCTGTAAGGCCCGCGTCCCCAACAGATGTAATGCGTCCGCATGATCGGGCTGCTGCGCCAGAACCTGGCGGTAAATCCTTTCCGCCTCGGCCAGGCGACCCGCCTGGTGATGCGACAAGCCGGATTCAAGCTGTTGCTGAAGGGTCATGTGTCCGGACATTAAACTTGAATTTCCGCCCTGCCGGCACCAATTGCGCCACATCTGCCGGTAGGCGGCTTCAACGTTGCGGGCGAAACGCGGGCCGTCCATCAGCGGCGACGTTTGCATCCGCGCACGCAGCGTCCGGCGCAGCTCGGCCAGCCGCGGCAAATCCCCGGCCAGTTCGGTGGCGAGGCGCACATATTGTTCCGGCGTTTGGGCGATGAGTTCCGGCAAGCCCAGGTTGGTCAGCTGCGACAAGCCGGCTCGTCCCACCACCGTCTGGCCCACCAGGGTGATGACGGGAACGCCCATCCAAAATGAGTCCAGGCTCGTGGTGTGACCGTTGTATGGAAAGGTGTCCAGTCCCACGTCGATGCGATGGTAAAGCTCGAGGTATTGCGGACGTGGACGGTGGGCGATCAACTCGATGCGATCGGGATGGATGCCCAACCTTTGCAGCAGGTCCGGGAGCGGTTGACGATGGCGCCCTTCCGGACAGAGGATCATTAATCTCGATCGATCAACGGCCTCGAGGACATGTGCCCAGAGCCGCAATGCTTGCTCGTTGACTTTGCAGAAATTATTCAGACATCCGAAGGTGAGGCGGCCGTCTGTTAGCGCGGGCAGCGGGTTGACCGCGACCTGTGTAGCCAGGGGATCGTAGCACCAGAAACTATCGGGCAGACGGATCGACGTTTCGGAGTAGAACTGATCGTTCAGTCCCGGCGGGTCCAGATGGGCATCGGTGAGGCGATAATCGATTGTCTCCAGACCTGTCGAGCCTGGATAGCCGGCAAACGTCGTCTGCACCGGGGCCGGCTTGTAAGCGAACACCGCAAGACGGTTGTTCGACGTGTGCAGCGCCAAATCCACCAGAACGTCGATCCCGTCTTGCCGAATCAGATCGGCAGCCTGGGAATCGGACAATCCCACGATGCTGCGCCAGACATCCGCGTGGCGTCGGAGTTGTTCGGTCAGCCCGTCAGGCCTCAGAACATTGGAGTAACAGAAAATCTCCATTTGCAGATGATCGTGCCGGCCCAGCAGCGGCAGCAGATTCTGCCCGACAACATGCTCGCAGAAATCCGGCGACACGTAGCCGATGCGCAGGCGGCGGTCGGGGTCGCGGTTGTTGGTGTGCGGCTGCACGAACTTCTTGAGCGGCTCGGCGTGCTGTTGGTTCCAGCGGCGAAGTTCCTCACGGATCATCCTGCCGTCGTAGCCGGGATGATATTGGAGGGCGAAGACCAGATTGCCGTGCGCCGACGCCAAACCAGGCTTGAGCCACATGGCCCGCCGATACGATGCGATGGCCTGGTCAAGTTGCCCAACGGCCGTCAATGCGCTGCCGAGATTGTTGTGCGCGTTGGCGGAATCAGGCTTGAGCCGGATGGCCTGCCGATGGGAAGCGATGGCCTGGTCAAGTTGCCCGGCGTCCGCCAGTACCAGGCCCAGATTGCTATGCGCTTCGGCGTAATCAGGCTTGAGCCGGATGGCCTGCCGATGGGAAGCGATGGCCTGGTCGAGTTGCCCGGCGTCCGCCAATGCGGTACCCAGATTGCTATGCGCTTCAGCGTAATCGGGCTTGAGCCGAATCGCCTGCCGATAGGCGGCGATGGCCTCGTCAAGTTGCCCCGTGTCGTGCAACGCATTCCCGAGATTGACGTATGCGTCGGCGAAATCGGGTTTGAGCCGAATCGCCTGCCGACAGGAAGCGATGGCCTCATCAAGTCGCCCGATCTCCTTCAAGGCGTTGCCGAGATTGCCGTGCGCTTCGGCGTAATCAGGCTTGAGCCGAATGGCCCGTCGGATTAATTCCACGGCCTCGTCCAACCGCCCCGCCTGTAAGGCCAGCGTCCCCAACAGATGCAATGCATCGGCATGATCGGGCTGATGCGCCAAAATCTGGCGGTAGATTCGCTCCGCCTCCGCCAAGCGGCCCGCCTGGTGATGCGACAAACCGGATTCGAGTTGCTGCTGAAGGGTCATGTGGGCGGGCATTGTAAACTCGAATTTCCGCCCTGCCGGCACCAATTCCGCCACATCTGCCGATAGGCGGCCTCGACGTCCGCGGCGAACCGCCGGCCGTCAAGCAGCGGCGAAGACCTCAGCTTGCTTCGCATTTGGGCGCGTAAGGCATCCAGGCGCGGTCGATTCGCCGCCAACTCCGACGCGATGGCCACGTAATCCTCCGGCGTTTTCGCAACCAGTTCAGGCAGGCCGGCGTTGCTCAGCAGGCTCACCCCCACGCGCGAAACGTGCGTCCGGCCCGCCAAACTCACCACCGGCACGCCCATCCATAAGGCTTCGCAAGTGGTTGTCGTCCCGTGATAGGGATAGGTATCCAACGCCACGTCAACCTGCCCATAAAGCTCCAAATGTGCATGGAGATCTGCGATTGTCCCACGGATCTCGATCCGATCGCTCGGGATGCCGAACTCGGCGAATTGGTCGGTCAATCGCCGGCGCGAAGAGGCTTCGCCGGCCCCGGCCGATTTGATCAGCAAACGCGATCCCGCAACCCGTTTAAGCAGTTCGGCCCAAATCGCCGCCATTTTGCGGTTGATCTTGGCAAACGCGTTGAAACATCCGAACGTGATCGGCCCGTTCCCGCGGAGTTGAATTTCCGGCGCATCTTCCGGCGGATCATAACACCAGGCGCACCCCGGCAAACGCCATAGTTCTTCCACGTTCAGTGCATCGGTCATCCCCGGCGGGTCGGCCAAGGCGTCCGTCAGACGGTAGTCGATGGCCGTCATTCCGGTGGTATTTGCATAGCCCAGGTAAGTCACCTGAATCGGCGCCGGCTTGCGCGCAAAGACGCGCAGTCGATTGCCGCGCGTATGTCCCGACAGATCCACCAGAATGTCGATGCGATCGGACGAAACCAACTGCGCGACGGCCTCGTCGGCAAGACCGAAGACGTTTCGCCAGACTTCGCAAGAACGCTTCATCCGCTCCGTGAGGACGTCGGGACGCTGGACATTGGCATAGCAGAAGATTTCCGGCATCCGCCGGTCGTGACGCTCCAGCAATGGGATGAAAAAGTAACCGACCGGATGACGCCGGAAGTCGGAGGAGACATACCCAATGCGAAGCCGCCGGTCTGACGCACGATCATTGGGATACGCAAGCTGCTCGCTGGTTAGCGGAGGAGCGTGCCGATCCGACCACGCCCGATGCTCGGCCAGAATCGCTTCGGCATCCATGTCCGGGTGATAATTCAGCGCGAAAAGCAGATTGGCGTACACCTGGGCGTGATTAGGCTTGAGCCGCAACGCCTGCCGAAAGGTGGCGATCGCCTCGTCCAGTTGCCCGATGTCCTTTAAGGCGCTGCCGAGATTGTTGTGCGCTTCGGCAAGATCGGGCTTGAGCCGAACCGCCTGCCGATAGGAAGCGATCGCTTCGTCAAGTCGCCCCAGGTCCATCAGTGCGTTGCCGAGATTGCTGTGCGCTTCGGGGAAATCAGGTTTGAACCGAATGGCCTGCCGAAACGAAGCGATCGCTTCGTCAATTTGCCCCAGGCCCTTCAAGGCGATGCCGAGATTGCTGTGCGCTTCGGGAAAATCAGGCTTGAGCCGAATGGCCCGCCGGATTGATTCCACGGCCGCGTCCAACCGGCCCGCCTGCAAGGCCAGCGTCCCCAACAGATGTAATGCATCCGCATGATTGGGCTGCTGCGCCAAAATCTGGCGGTAGATTCGCTCCGCCTCCGCCAATCGGCCCGCCTGTTGATGCGACAAACCGGATTCGAGTTGCTGCTGAAGCGTCATGTGCCCGGACCTTGTAAACTCGAATTTCCGCCTTGCTCGCACCAATTCCGCCACATCTGCCGATACGCCGCTTCGATGTCGGCGGCGAATTGGCGGGAGTTCATCAGGGGCGAGCGCTCGATCCGGGTTCTCAGGCTGGATCGCAGTTCCGCGAGTTTGGACAAATCTCCGGCCAATTCGCCGGCGATCGAAAGATATCGGTCCGGGGTCTCGGCGATGAATTCGGCGAGTCCGACGTTGGCAAGAATGCTGGCGCCTCCGCGGCCCACGGCGGTCTGGCCGCGAAGCGTGACCACGGGGACGCCCATCCATAATGCGTCGAGACTGGTGGTATGGCCGTTGTAGGGAAAGGTATCCAGCACGATATCGAATCGATGATGGGTTTGGAGGTAGCGGCCCCGGCTCATCCGCGTGACGAACTCGACGCGCGCGGGTTGGACGCCCAGCTTTTCGACGACCTGCTGACGATGAACGCCGTCGGGAGAAAACAGGATCAATCGCGAGTCCGGCGCCGCGGCCAGGACGCGCGACCACAACGCCAAAACCCCGTCGCCCACCTTGCAGAAATTGTTGAGGGACCCGAAGGTGACGTAACCATTGCGCGACGCCGGCGGTTCACCGACGGCTTGGGCGCTCATCGGGTCGTAACACCAGAAGGCGTTTGGAAGGCGGATGGATGTTTCGGTGTAGAACTCGTCGCCGGTTTGGGGCGGGTCGAGGTGGGGATCGGTCAGGCGATAGTCGATCGTGTCCAAGCCGGTCGTCCCGGGGTATGCCAGCCAAGTGACCTGAACCGGCGCGGGCTTGCGCGCGAACACCAGCAGCCGGTTACGGGCCATGTGCATCGTCAAGTCGACCAGGATGTCGATCCGGTCGGACCGGACGAGGTCCGCCAACTTCGAGTCGGCCAAACCGACCGTACTTCGCCAGGTGCTGCAAGTCGCGCGCAGCCGTTGGGTGATGGAGTCCGGCTTGGCGACGTCGGAGTAGCAAAAGATCTCGAAATGATCGGAATCGTGGGCGGCGAAGAGTGGAAGGGTGAAAAAGGCCTGGGTGTGGCTGCGAAAGTCCGGCGAGACATAGCCGATGCGGAGCCGACGGCTGGGATCGCGCGTATTTTCATGGGGGCGGCGGAAGGATTGGAGGGGATGGGCGTGTCGCGCGGCCCAGCCGCGGCTTTCGCGGAGCAAATCGGCTGGACCGTAATCGGGATGAAAATAGACCGTGTGGACCAGGTTGCTGTGGAGGGCGGCATTGGCTGGAGATATTTCGATGGCCCGCCGGTACGCGGCGATGGCCTGCCCAAGTTGCCCTTTCTCCTTCAGGACATTGCCGAGATTGCCGAGTGCTTCGGCATAATTGGGTTTCAATTGAATGGCGCGTTGCAGGGCGGCGTCGGCCTCATCGAATTGCCCGTGGTTCATCAAGGCGACGCCGAGATTGTTGTGGGCTTCGGCGCGATCGGGTAGGAGTTGGATTGCGCGTCGGCACAGGGAGATCGCCTCGTCCACACGGCCCATCGCAGTCATGACGCAGCCAAAATTACAAAACGCGTCCCCAAAATTCGGATTGAGTTCGACGGCCCGCTGAAATGCGGCGATGGCCGAGCCGAATTCTCCCTTGTTCGATTGTGCGTTGCCGAGATTGTTGTACGCCTCGGCGGAGTTGGGATGGAGTTGAATGGCGCGCATGGAGGCGGCGATGGACTCGTCAAGTTTTCCCTGGTTTTTCAAGGCCACGGCCAGGTTGCAGTGAGCTGCGAAAAAATCGGGCTTGAGCATGATCGCACGCTGGTAGGAGGCGACGGCCTCGTCGAGCCGGCCCCTTCGCAACAGCGAGTTTCCCAGATTGCTGTATGCGTCGGCGAAGTCGGGCTTCAGGCGGATGGCGCGGCCAATGAGATCGATCGCCTGGTCGTGGTTGCCGCGTTGTCCGGCGATTAAGCCCAGCAGATGAAGTGCCTCGACATGATTCGGATTCTGCGAGAGAATCTGACGATAGATCGCCTCCGCCTCCGCCAAGCGGCCCGCGTCATGATGCGACATGCCGGATTCGAACTGATGCTGAAGGGTCATGGGGCCTAACATTGTATTCCAGAATTCCCGGCCAGCTTGGCGGCGAAGCTGCACTTTCCGAAAAGTCAGCCGCGATTCTTGATCCAAAGGGATAGCGCTTCGACCACTCGTCTGATGACGCTGTCCCAATCGCCCCGGGCGGACTGGCGGAATAATCGCATCGTCGGATACCACGGGCTGTCGGCGCGGTCGCGCAGCCACTGGAACCCAGGATTGCGAGGAATCAGCGTCCAGACCGGGCGTCCTAATCCACCGGCCAGGTGCACGATGCTTGTGTCCACCGAAATCACCAGGTCCAGGTTCGACACCAGAGCCGCGGT
>JBEKIV010000179.1:0-8515 GCA_050011595.1 Tepidisphaeraceae bacterium | reverse complement strand
TGAGGCGACGGTGGGTAGTCAGCAGGAGTGGAATGGGACCAGCTTTTCCGCCAGCGGCGGGCGGAAGGGCTGGCCGCGTGATTACCTTGATCGCTGATTCATGACAACCAGCGGGGCCACCAACTCCTCACAAATGCGGAGATATATCTTTTGGTGCTTGAGCGTGTTTGATGTCATCTCTTGGACGGATTCGTGAGCTTGGGCATGTACCGATTCCAAAGTTTTCTTTCTTGCTTCATCAGCATGAACCATCTGTGATTTAAACCAGTTGGCCGCATTCCTCAACCACGCCTCTTTAGTTTCGATGTCGTCAGGATTGCTGAGGCCGGAATACCAAGCCAAGACCCAAGCAACCAATGAGTGAACCAGCACGAAATCAGCCATGCCAGCCTCTACCACATCATGGCACGCATTCTTGAATTGAACGTAGGTGGCGCTCATAGGGGCACCAACGGTGGCACCTGCGTGCCCGATGACCGCCTCTTGGATTTCCGAGTCCAGCGTTTTGAAGAAATCAAAAAACGGTTCACCCTCAACGAAATTGATGTGAGTTGCCCAATACTTGTGTGCTGGGTGCATTTCCATGACATTCCTCTAAAATCTCGCAAAGATGTTGCAGAGCATACACGATGGTCGGAATTTACCCTGGACCCCTCCAATGTGCCATAACTTCGGTTAGAGTAACATTGTTTGGAGAATATGCCTTTCATGTGCGGATACGCGACCGGGAATGTTAACCTAATTACCTGCTGTCGCGGTCGAACGGCCAACGACGGTATGGATGCATCATGGGACTGCCGGAAGTGCGAGAAACTGGATCCCGCGACCACCTCTTCATCAGCTATGCCGTAGAGGACCAAGCATTCGCGCGCTGGTTGGCGTTGCGACTGACCGCCGAAGGCTACAAGGTTTGGATCGATCAGTTTGAGTTGTTGGGCGGTGAGTCGTGGCCGCGTGACATCGACGTTGCAATCAAGACACGAACGTTCCGCATGCTCGGCCTGCTGTCGAAGCACTCTATTGCCAAACCGAACCCGCTGAAAGAGAGAACTCTCGCTCTCAATATCGCCAAGAAACCCGGCATGAAGGGCTTCCTGATTCCGCTAAACGTGGATGGGCTCGCCGCCACAGACCTCGATTGGCTCAGCTCGGACATTACGTTTGTCCCCTTCGCCTCGTCCTGGGCAAAGGGACTCGGCCAACTGCTCAAGCTGCTCGAACGCGAGCAATGTCCCAAGGGAGACGGCGACGGGCGCGCGATCGCGTCGCGCGTTGCCTCCGCTTTCGATAGGATCGTAGACGCTGACGAGCTTCTGATATCGAACGCATCCACGTTCATACAGGTGCCACCGAAGATTACCGCGTACCGCGTCTCGCCAACCTTGGAGAAAGACAACGGTTCTCTACGCGACGCGCTCCGGGACTGGGCGTGCTACTCTGTGTCACCGCACCGCGTGCTTGCCTTTCACCCGCCCGGTGCCGACCTTGCGACATGGCTTAAAGTAGAGTTCGCGCAGGCGTACAGGTGGCGCGAGGTAACTAGCATCGAAGGAATCGAGCCCCTGAATGTTGTCGTCCGGCTGCTGCGCGGCTGCATAGAGGCGAGGCTTCAACTCTCCGGATTCCAGTGGTCTGCTGGGGCGGAGGCATATGCCTTCCCCGGACTCCAAGGGCAACACCTCGGGGTCGCGCTACCCGACGGCTCAAAGACGACAGTCCAGCACTCCGGCGAGCGAACGTTCTTCCGCATTGGACAGCCCAAGATGAAGTACCGCTACAGGCTCGCGGTGAAGCTTGCTGTTGAGCGGGGTATTACTGATGAGTTTAACCTGCTCTGGCGGCTGCGGTTCCACCTCACAAACACAAACAACGAACCGTTGGCGGAGATCCAGCACCTGTCACGTAGGAAGCACCTGACGAAGCGGTGGCACAACTACCACTGGCTCGTTCGACATCTCGCCGCAATGCAAAGGTGCATGGATGCCGACGGGTTGATCCGCGTCGGGCCGGAGGGTGACGAGCAGGTCGTGCTGGAATGTCAGCCCTGCTCATTCACGGTCTCAAAGGCGATCGACGAAACAAAGCTCGGGGCACCAGAGGACGTGAGCGACGAAGTTGCTGACCAGATGCCGGTGGAGGACGACGATCTGACGGAGGACCCATCCGATGACGAAGACGAAGGCTAGCGCGAAGGTGCTCGGTGAACCGACGCTTGAATTCCGCCACGGGCAGCGGCTCACGCGTCCAAACGACGGGCTATCGCTGTTCGGTCCGTACGATGCCGACCTCGGCTCCCGGCCGGGCGCGGTCACGTACTCCGTCGTCGGCTCACCGGAAGGGATCGAGGCATTTCACAAGTTTGCGCGGCAGTTGAGTGGACCGACTCAAGGGCCAGAGGGGAAAAGCGCAGCCTTGTGGCCCGAGTTTCCGGGCTTCGACGTTGCTTTCGGGGTGGAATGGCCCGCCGCACCCGCGTGGCAGGCAGCGGTGGATCGCACCAAGCTGTTAAACGCGGCAAACTTGCAGGACAAATACCAGCGCGTGCATGACGTCGTCAACCTGATGCTTGAGCCGATCGAAACCGCTCAGAAGCGCGATGAGCAGCCGCGCGTCATCGTGTGCGTCGTCCCGGACGACGTGTGGAAAACCTGTCGTCCGCAGCAGCGCGTGCCGTTCGGGTTGGGCGAGGCCGTGTCCGCTCGCGAACTCAAAGAGAGGATACGGGGCAACCAAAGTCTGTTCACCACCTTCGATCCAATCGTGTACAAGCTTGCTCCAGACTTCCGACGTCAGCTCAAGGCACGGGTCATGGAACACGGTGCGCCCGTCCAGATCATTCGAGAATCCACACTCGCCTTAGATATTGACAAGCGGTTTTCGTACCGTGGACTGACGCCGGTTTCCGACCGAATGTGGAACCTGAGTACGGCGCTCTACTATAAGGCGGGCGGAAAGCCTTGGCGACTTGCCACAGCACGGGAGGGCGTCTGTTACGTCGGAATTGCCTTTCGGCTGGAGAACCCTGAGCAAAGCTCTCGGAACGGCTGCTGCGCTGCGCAGATGTTCCTCGACGACGGCGACGGGGTTGTGTTCCTAGGGGAGTATGGCCCCTGGTACGCACTCGATAGACGACAGTTCCACCTAACGCCAAATGCCGCGAAGGCGCTGCTGGCAGGAGTTCTGCAGACGTACCAGCAACTCCACGGTAAACCGCTGTCCGAAGTCTTCCTCCATGCACGATCAGGCATCGACGCAGAAGAGTTTGCCGGCTACCGCGCCGCAGTTCCGAGCAGCACCAAGCTAGTGGCCATCCGAGTGCGCAGCGCCGGGCGCGGACTGCGCTTGTTCCGATCGCAGACGAGGCCAGTGCTTCGTGGAACGCTCCTTCGGGTGAGCGATCGTAGCGGCTATCTGTGGGCTTCCGGGTTCAAGCCCGAGCTTGCTACCTATGATGGCTCTGATGTCCCGGTCCCGTTATCTATCGAGGTGCAGCAGGGAGACGCCGACATCGAACAGGTGGCGAGTGACATCCTCGGTCTGACGAAGCTCAACTACAATGCCTGCAAGCTAGGAGATTCTCAACCCGTTACGGTGGCCTTCTCAGATGCCGTAGGTGAGATATTGCTCTCGAACCCTGGTGTCACGCATCGGCGAGCACAGTTTCGATACTATGTGTAAGAGCAAGCCGGTGGCACACAAGTCACATATTACGTAGATTCTGAAGCCAGGCACGCTTCGGTCACCTCTGTCAATCCTTGCGCTTTAAGCGCGTTCATGGCAGGCTAGAGCACGGAACCGTTCCACCTTTTTCGTACCGTTTTTTGTCATCTCAAGCTGCCTCGCAGATCCGCAACTGCGGGGCGGTGACGCCCCGGCTCTTGAGTCTATCCAATCGCGACCTGCAAGCAATCCGCGTCACGCGATGCGCGGTATCATTGGCGTGAATGGCAGAGCCAGAACTGAATCCGTCGTCGCTTCCTTCGGCCGTCGTCACTGGGCTGTACGTTCACATCCCATTCTGCTTCCATAAATGCCATTACTGCGATTTCTATTCGATCACGCGGCAAACGCCGCAGCGCATGGGGCGATTCGTCGACCTGGTGCTTCGGGAAGCTGATGTCTGGACGCATTCGGCGCGGAAGGCGCAGCCTCCGCAGCCGACGCTTCGGCCGCGGACCGTTTTTTTTGGCGGGGGGACGCCGACGCTGCTGCCGGAGGGGGAGATGCAGCAACTCATCGTCGGATTGCGAAAGCGGTTTGATTTTTCGGGGTGCGGGGAATGGACCGTGGAAGCTAATCCGGCCACGGTTTCGGCGGAATATTGCCGGATGCTTGTTGAGGCCGGGGTGGATCGCATCAGCATGGGGGCGCAGAGTTTCGATCCGGCGGAGTTGTCGATCCTCGAACGGCATCATCAGCCGGACGACGTTCCCCGCAGTCTGGAGATCGTCAGGTCGGCCGGGATTCGGCGGGTGAACCTCGATCTCATCTATGCCATTCCGGGCCAGACACTTGGGGGGTGGATGCAATCGCTGGAGCGGGCCATCGGGCTGGGGACCGATCATCTGTCGTGCTATGGGCTGACGTATGAGCCGAATACTCCGCTGGCCGTGCGGCGGAGATTGGGATTGGTGGAGGCGATCGAGCCGGAACTGGAAATCGAAATGCTGCGAGCCACGCGGCGGCGATTGGGGGAAGCGGGACTCCAGTCCTACGAGATCAGCAATTATTCCCGGCCGGGGCAGGAGTGCCGGCACAATCTGCTCTATTGGCAAGGCGGCGACTATCTCGGCCTGGGTCCCGCGGCGGCGTCGCACGTTCAGGGGTGGAGATGGCGCAATCGGCCGCATCTGGGCGAATGGGAGAAGAGCCTCGACATGGGGCAATTGCCGGCCATCGAGATCGAAACGCTGACACCCCGCCAACGGGCCGGGGAACTGGCGATGCTGATGCTAAGACTGTCAAGCGGGATCGTTCATGCCGAGTTTGCCGCCCGCATAGGTCATAGTGCGCCCGCGCTCTTTGCCGAAGTGATCGACCGGCTGGCGCCGCTGGGGTTGCTGGACGTAACGGAAACGTCGATTCGTTTATCGGAACGGGGTCTGCCCGTGGCGGATTCCGTCGCCGCGGAATTTCTCGCCGCCAATTCCGTGTGATTCCCCACGTTACTCACGTCACTTGAGCCGTCGATACCAAATTGGTCACACCATGTTTGGATTCGTGCAGAGCATCTTCGCGCCCGCGGCGTGTCCGATCGGCGTCGATTTCGGAACCGATGCCATTCGCATGGCCCAGGTGCAGATCCAAGACGGCGACTTCAGGCTTCTGGCCGCCGCGGCAGCCGAAATCCCGCCCAACCTCCGCGCCGATCCCGAGGCCCGGCTGGAATTCTTCGCCGAACAGGCCCGGCACCTTCTAAACACCGGAAAATTCCGAGGCCGACGCGCCGTTCTCGGCCTGCCCCCTTCCGTCGTCCATACCCAACAACTCGCCCTGGAGCCGATGGACGAGAAATCGCTCGCCGAGGCGATCAACACTCGCGCGAAGGAACAGCTAAAACTAAAACTGCCGTTCGATCCGACGCGGGCGTTGTTGCGCCACGCCGTCGCCGGCCAAACGCGCAACGGCGACGATCCGCGTCTGCACGTCATCGTCATGGCAGCCGACACGAGATGGATCAACCAATTCATCGCCGCGGCGCGCCAGGCCCGCCTGGACGTGGTGGCGATGAACATGCAGCCGCTGGCGCTGCTCGATTGCTTTGCCAACGTCTATCGCCGCACCGCCGAGCAGCAGTCCGTCCGGCTGTACGTTGACATCGGCAGCAGTGGAACCCGGGCATTCATCGCGCAGGGCACGCATCTGCTTTTCGCCCGCAACCTGGCCATCGGCGGCGACCACCTCACGCGCGCCGTCGCCGAGAGCCTGGCCATCAGCTTCCAGGACGCCCGGACGTTACGCATCAAACTCTGCGCCGGCGCGGGCACTGGGGCCGGCACCAGTGTCGGGGCCAATGGCGAGCAGGTTGAAACCGTATGCCGGCAGGCGTTGGAAGAACTGATTCAAGACCTGGACGGCTGCCGCCGCGAGCACGAAGGGGCTTTCCCGCATCTGGCTGTCAATCGCCTGATATTCGTCGGCGGCGAAGCCCGGCACGAAGGTCTGTGCCAACACATCGCCGAGAGTTTGAAATTGCCGGGGCAAACCGGGGATTCCCTGTGCCGGATGGCTCGCAACAGCCGCATCGGCATCGAATCCGCCATCGACCGCCGCCATCCCCAGCCCGCCTGGTCCGCCGCCGTCGGACTCAGCATGGGACCCAATTCCGGAGGGTGAACTGTTCGGGGCCACCGTGTTTGGGGGCGCGGGAAAAAGGGATTAATGCAACGCTCAACACTCAACACTCAACGCTCAACTTTGAAGGAAATGCCGAAAATTCGCCGTCTTTTACTTCGAT
Organism: Tepidisphaeraceae bacterium; assembly: GCA_050011595.1. GTDB lineage: Bacteria > Planctomycetota > Phycisphaerae > Tepidisphaerales > Tepidisphaeraceae > PALSA-1353. The sequence continues at coordinate 2,058 of JBEKIV010000179.1, read as the reverse complement.
GTTGAGCGTTGAGTGTTGAGTGTTGTCTTCGACAAGCTCAGACCCCGAGCGAGTCGAGGGGCATTCGCCAACCCGATCACACCCTTCTCACCCTCCGCCCGATTCCTGACGATAAAGCAATAGGTAACCGCACGGTCTTTACGCCCGAATAAAACCGATGATCGACCAAATCCTGCAAATCGCCGTCAAGGCCGGAGCGTCCGACGTGCATATCCACGCCGGTTCGCCGCCGCTGTTGCGCATCAACACCGTCATCCAGCCCGGCGATTTCCCCAGCCTCAGCGCCAAAGATTGCCTGGCCATCGCCCAGGACCTCATGGACGAACACCGCTGGGCTGAGTTTCAGCAAAAACGGGACGCGGATTTCTCGCATGAAATCCCCGGCCTGGCCCGCTTCCGCATCAACGCTCATTTCCAACGCCAAACCGTCGCGCTGGCCATCCGAACCATCTGCAACCGCGTGCGGCCGCTGAGCGAATTGTTCCTCCCGGAAATCGTCACGAAACTCACCGGCATCTCCCGCGGATTGGTCCTGGTCACCGGACCGGCCGGCAGCGGCAAGAGCACCACCCTGGCCGCCATGGTCGACCAGATCAACCGCCGCGACCACGCGCATATCGTCACTATCGAAGACCCCGTGGAATACGTTCTCACCGGCGTCAACTGCGCCATTGAACAACGTGAAGTCGGCTCGGATGTCCTCGATTTCGCGTCCGGACTACGCCACGTCCTCCGCCAGGACCCCGACGTCATCCTTCTGGGCGAAATGCGCGACCTGGAAACCACCAGCGCGGCCATCACCGCAGCCGAAACCGGCCACCTGGTCCTCAGCACCCTGCACACGGTGAGTGCCCCGCAAACGATCGAGCGCATCATCGACATCTACCCCACCCATCAGCAAAACCAAATCCGCTCGATGCTGGCCAATACGTTGCAAGCCGTCATCAGCCAGACGCTTTTGCCGCGCAGCGACGAGCCGGGCATGATCCCCGCCGCCGAGATCATGATCTGCAATCAGCCGGTGAAAAGCTGCATTCGCGAGAACCGCATTTTCGAGATTCCCAACGTCATCGAAACCAGCCGCGCCCTCGGCATGCAATCGCTGGACTATTCGATTCAACAACTCTTCCGTAACGGGTATATCACGCAGGAGACGGCCGTCGGGCATGCCATGCATCCCGAGAAGATCGAGCGGGCGCGGGTGGCGTAGGGATGGAGGGGTGGAGTTCGAATCTTTTCACCCCGACGTGCCGCACGTCATAGAGCCCCTTCCCGTGGAAAGACGGTGAGCGCGATAAAAGGACCCCAGTCAAACCAGACGGAAAACGCGAGGGGTTCGATACCCGCTAATGTGGCCTATTGGGCCTCGGTAAATTTTCCTTCAAAACGGGATACCGTAATCTGCAACATCAACGGGCATCCATGCGAATCGAGGTGAGTCCGTAATGAAATCCGGAACGGACATAGATTCCAACGAACCAAAATATTCTGGGGCGTCCGTCAAGTCCTCGCGCTCGCGCAGGGCCGGCACGTCGATGCTCCACTGACCGGGCTTATTTTCGCTGGTTGTTTGCCGTGCGGACGCCGAAATTGCGTAGATCAATTCGCCGCGCGCGAGATGGTCGTTCTTCACCAACTCGGTCTCCTGATTGAGTTTTTCCAACAACGTAACGATCGCTATTCTGATTTCAGTATGTTTTTCCGCCAACGTCTTCTTCGCAAACGTTAGAGTAATTGTCTTTGAAAACTTTGGATCCTCGTCCTTTACTATCCTAAAAAACGGGATACTTTCATTGACGAAAATTACGGCATTGCGAATCACTGGCTGAAGGTCAAGAATCGCTGCCGTCCTTACAGTCGTTATTCTGTAATTGCGAAGGAAGCTCGCAACCTTTTCCACCTGAATTGTGCGGCATGCGTATCTGAGGTGTATCTTGACCCATGTGGCATCGTGGCTCTGTGAAAAGCGCAAGGCACATAAATCGGAACCAATCACGGACAGCGACTTATACCAAGGTTCGTCGAGGTTCGTAGGCACCGCGTCCTCGCATTTCAGAA
>JBEKIV010000178.1:0-8562 GCA_050011595.1 Tepidisphaeraceae bacterium | reverse complement strand
TCCGTGAATCTCGTATCGGATCGCTTTGTAGCCGTTGACCTCGATCGGCTCGGGATCGGAGCACTTGGATTTGACCAGGTGAGAAAGGACCTCGTCCCGGAGGGGCGTGGAATAGTCGTCCAGCGTGGCGTAGGGATCGTCGCGGTTGGTGATCATCACCATCACGAAAGCGTCTGCGTCGTCATTCCCGGCTTCGATGGCGGCGCCGGGATTGCTGGAATTCTCGGCCATCCACCCTTCGGGCACGACCAGTTGAACCTGGCCATCCTGGCTTTTGACGGTCACGCTGGAATCGGTGTCGTCCGCGCGCAGAGGGGCCAGATCCGACGCCAAGGTCAAAACAAGCGTGATCAGCGCGACGCGGTAAAACATACCCATTTAAGTAGCATATCGGCATGGAATTGACGAGCAATCAAGCCGGGGGGTCGTTTTTTTGATGGTAAACTCTTGCCGGCTTGACACTTCAGCAGTCCTCCGTAGGATTCGCTTTTCTCTCCCCACCGATGGGGCGTTCGTCGAGAGGTCCGGCGCGTGGCCGGGTGGGTAGGCGAGACCGGGCGGAATTCGCGGTTTTAACCGGCCGGGGCCTTGGGAGATGAGCCATGACAGTCCGCGAACGGTCACGTCCATTCCCGAAGCCCGGCATTTGCTCCCCTGGCCGGCGGGCAGGTCAGTCGCCATTCGCATTACCCGGTGGTGTAACGGTAGCACAAGAGATTTTGGTTCTCTTTGTCCTGGTTCGAATCCAGGCCGGGTAGTTCCGCGATGCCCGGCCGAAAGTTCTCTCGCTGGGAGTTCTTTGATTCATGAGCGTCACGGCGATCATCCTGGCGGCGGGAAAATCGACGCGGATGAAATCCCGGCGGCCCAAGCCGCTGCATGAAATCTGCGGCAAGCCCATGCTGGGATGGATTCTGGACGCCTGTTTTTCGGCGGGCGTCACGCGGGCTTTGGTCGTGGTCGGCCACGGCAAAGAGGAGATCGTCGAGCAGTTCGGCAAGGATCGGCGGATTCATTTCGTCGAACAGACTGAACAGCTTGGTACCGGCCATGCGGCCAAGGCCTGTGAGCCGCTGTTGCGCGGCCACGGCGGCGACGTATTTTTGCTGGCCGGAGATACGCCCCTCATTCGCGCCCAAGTTTTGCGGACGCTGCTGGACGCGCATCACCAGGACCGGGCGGCGGCGAGCATGGCCACCGCGATCCTGGACGATCCGACCGGCTATGGACGGATCGTCCGCGACGAGGCGGGACAGTTCGTCGAAATAGTGGAGCAGGTGGACTGCGACGATCGGCAGCGGGATATCCGCGAGGTTTTCCCCAGCCTTTACTGCGTGAAGACCGAGGAGTTGCTGTTTGCCCTGTCCAAGCTCACGAACCGGAACAAGAAAGGCGAGTATTACCTCACCGACATCTACGGCATTTTGCGAAAGGCGGACAGGAAAGTCGTTGCGGTGCAGGCGGTGACGGCGGAAGATGTGATTGCGCCGAACACGCGCCAGCAGCTTGCCGAGGCCGATGCCGCGATGCAGGATCGGATTCAACGTGGTTTGCGCGAAGGCGGCGTGACGATTGTCAGCGGCGTCAACACGTACATCGAGGCGGGCGTGACGATTGGATCGGATACGGTGATTGAGCCGTTCACGTTTATCGGCCGGGACAGCACGATCGGCGGCAATTGCGTGATCGGGCCGTTCGTGTGCCAGCCGCCGGGCAGCATCGTGCCGGAGGGAACAAGAGTGGCGGGGAATCTTTGAGGCGAAAGAGGCCATGGCAACCAAGCTGGATCCGAACAAGTTGAAGGTTTTCACGGGCCGGGCGAACCCGCAACTGGCGCAGAAGATCTGCGATTATTTGCAGATTCCGCTGGGCCGCGGCGGGACGGAATTGTTTCCGGATGGTGAATTGATCGTGCGGGTGGAGGAGGACGTGCGCGGGCGCGATTGCTACGTCGTGCAACCGACGAGCCATCCGATCAACGCCCATCTGATGGAATTGTTCATCTGGATCGACACGCTTCGGCGCGCCAGCGCCCAGCGGGTGACGGCGGTGATTCCCTATTTCGGGTACGCCCGTCAGGACCAGAAGCACGCCGGCCGCACGCCGATCACCGCCAAGCTGGTGGCCAATCTGCTGGAGCGCGCCGGCGCGGATCGGGTGGTGGCGGTCGATTTGCACGCGGCGCAGGTGCAGGGATTTTTCGACATCCCCGTCGATCATCTCAACGCCGGGCCGGTGCTGGGAAAATGGTTCAGGAGCCTGAAGCTGGCCAACCTGGTCTTCGTCAGCCCGGACGTCGGAAACGTGAAGCGCGCCCAGGTTTACGCGGAGCTGCTCAACGGCGAACTGTGCTTCATCGACAAACGCCGGCGCAGCGGGACGATCACCGAGGCCAAGCACGTCATCGGCGACGTGGAGGGCAAGAACATCCTGATCGTGGACGACATGATCACCACGGGCAGCACGGTGACGACGGCGTGCGAGGTGCTGCGTCAGAACGGCGTCAAGGACATCTACATCGCCGCCACGCACGCGGTATTCGCCCCGCCGGCGATGAAGCGGCTGGCGGATTGCCAGTTCACCAAGCTGGCGGTGACCGATACGATCCCGCTGGGAAACCGCGCCGATGCGATCAAGGACCGCCTGGTGGAGTTGAGCGTCGCCGGCCTCGTGGGCGAAGCGATTCATCGCATCCATCAAAATCAAAGCGTCAGCGAATTGTTCAGCAAAGAGTCCAACGGGAGCTGATTTTTTTGCATCGGAGCCTTTTCAGGAGAACGCAATGGCAGTTCAAAGCGCACAAGTGACCGCCAAGCCGCGAAGTGAATTGGGCACCCGCGCCAATCGCCGGCTGCGGGAGGCCGGGCTGCTTCCCGGCGTGATCTACGGGCACAAGGAAGCGGTGGTTCCGGTAACCCTTCCCCGGAAACAAGTGGTCGAGCATCTGAACCAGGGAGCGCGCCTGTTCGACCTGAGCCTGGACGGCAAGAGCGAAAAGGTGCTCATCAAGGAAGTGCAATTCGACCACCTGGGCATCGAGGTGATCCACGTCGATTTCGCGCGGGTGAGCCTGGACGAGAAGGTCAAGGTGAGCGTGCCGGTCGAACTGAAGGGCACTCCCAAGGGCGAGGTGGACGGCGGCGTCCTCCAGCAGATCATCAGCGCGCTGGAAGTGGAATGCCTGGTGACGGAAATCCCCGATGCGATCCGGCATAACGTCGCCGAGATGGCGCTGGACGACGTCCTGCACATCAAGGACCTGAAGTTTCCAGAGGGGGTCAAGGCGCTGCAAGACGGCGAGTTGATCGTGGCGACCGTGAAGGAAATCCTGGAAGTGGTCGAGCCGGTGGTCGAGGAGGAAGGCGCCGCCGAGCCTGAGGTCATCGGCCGCAAGCCGGCCGAGGGTGAGGAAGCCGCCGCCCCCGCCGGCGAAGCCCCGGTGGAAGAGAAGGAGAAGGAGAAGGAGAAGAAGTGATCGATGCGCCTGGTGGTCGGACTTGGAAATCCGGGCAGTGAATTCGTCGGCACCCGGCACAACGTCGGCTGGGAAGCGGTGGACGAGTTGGCGCTTCGGCTCGGCTGGATCGGAAAGAAGGATGAATTCAACCGGCTGGGCCGAAGCAAGTTCGACGGGATCACGCTGGATGGATCGGTGTCGATCCACAGCGGCCGAAGCGAGCAGCTTCTGCTGCTGAAGCCGACGACGTACATGAACGACAGCGGCTGGTCGGTGCAGTCGGCGATGGCGTTCTACCAACTGGCGCCCGCGGAAGTGATGGTGATGCTGGACGACCTGGCGTTGCCGAGCGGGAAGATAAGGATTCGCCCCGGCGGCAGCGCCGGAGGGCACAACGGGCTGAAGGACATCGAACGGGCGTTGGGAACGGACCAGTATCCACGGCTGCGGATCGGGATCGACGCCCCGCCGCCGCGAATCTCCGGACGGGATTACGTCCTGGGCCGATTTACCGACGATCAGCGCCGCGCCGTCGAGCCGGCGCTGGAGCGGGCGGCGTCGGCGGTTTTGACGTGGATCGGAAAGGGCATCGAAACGGCGATGAATCAGTTCAACGCCGATGCAATGGAACAATAACTTGGGAATGCAAGGAGCTTTAGCTATGGCAAAGGCCAAGAGTGCAAAGAAAACAGGCAATACTTACGAGGCGATGTTCCTGCTCGGGGCGGGCCACGCTACGGACCTGGACAACGCGATCAAGCTGGTCCGCGGGATCGTGGAGCGGCACGAGGGCAAGATCATCGTCCTGAAGAAATGGGACGAACGGAAGCTGGCGTACGAGATCCGCGGCGAGAAGCGCGGGCTGTACCTCATCGCGTTCTTCACGGCCCCGTCGCCGGCGATCGCCGCCATCGTGCGGGACGTGGAGTTGAGCGATCAGGTCCTGCGGGTCATCGTGACCAAGGCGGATCACCTGAACGCCCAGGAGATGGCGGCGGTGGAGCCGCAGCCGATCATTCCGCGCGAGGAACGCAATCCGTGGGACCGCCCGCAATGGGAAGATCGCTCCGCCCCGCCGCGCCGGGATCGACCGCCCAGATTCGGCCGGGGCGAGGAATCCGCCGAAATCGCATCTAAAGAATAGGACCCCTACAAACCAGGTGAACCATGGCAAACGTCAATAAAGTGATACTTATCGGCAACCTGACTCGCGATCCGCAGTTGAGATATCTGCCCAGCCAGACGGCGGTGGTGGATTTTGGGTTGGCGACGAATCACCGATACAAAACTGCCAGCGGCGAGCAACGCGAGGAGGTCTGCTTTGTCGATTGCTCGGCGTTCGGTCGAATCGCGGAGGTCATCAACCAGTATTGTCAGAAGGGCAAACAGCTTTATATCGAGGGCCGGCTGAAGTTCGATACGTGGGAAGACAAGCAAGGCGGCGGCAAGCGCAGCAAGCACAGCGTCGTGGTGGACAATTTCCAGTTTCTGGGCGCTCGGGAAGGCGGTGGAGCGGGTGGAGGAGGGGCCCCGGCCCAGGAAGCGGGCGGGGAAGACCAGACCCGTCCGCCGGCGGCGCGGCCGCCCCAACGCTCCTCGCCCCCGCCCTCGACGCCACCGTCGGCGCCGCAGGAGCCGCCCCTCGGCAACGAGCAGCATTTCAACGATAGTGATATCCCGTTTTAAGGATCAGGATTATGCCAAATGTGAAATTGTTGTTGAACGAAAGCATTAAGAACGTCGGCAAGGTCGGCGACGTGGTGGAAGTTTCGCCGGGATTTGCCAGGAACTACCTGTTGCCCAAGGGTTTGGCGGTGGAGCCGACGCCGGGGAACGTGAAGAAGATCGAGACCCGGCGGAAGGAGATCGAGAAAATGGAGCGTCAGCGCCGCGAGCAGCAGGAGGCGCTGATCAAGCAGCTTGCGGGCGTGGAAGCCACGCTGGAGCGCAAGGCGAACGAGCAGGGGCACCTGTTCGGCTCGGTGAGCGCCACCGACATCTCCAAGGCGCTGCAAGGGCAGGGCTTCAACGTCAATCCCGACGACGTGAACCTGCCGGGCAAACTGGACCGGATCGAGAAATATACGGTGAAGATCCGTTTTGCCGACGATCTGGAGGCGGAAGTGAAGGTTTGGGTTGCGCCGGATGCGGAGAGCAAGGCGTTGATCGACGCCGCCGCCAAGGCCAAAGCCGCCGAGCCGCCCCCGCCGAGCAATTACGAAAACGTGCGCAAGTAAACGTTTCCCACCGCACGTTGTCCACTGCGCCAATGTGAATACCCGGTGCAAAACTTGCCGGGTGCGAAAACGGATGTGCTTCGCCCGGCATTTTTCTCTTAATCTGCCCGTCCTCAAGAAGCCCCGCATGTACATGCGGGGCTACGGGCGATAAGATAATGCTTCAAAAAACCAAACACAGGAAAGGAATCCTGCGATGAGCCAATTGATTGAGTCCTCGGTAGCGCGTCAGTTCGATCGTCTTCCGCCGCATTCCATCGAAGCCGAGATGTGCGTCCTGGCCTCGATGATGCTCGACCGCGAGATCGTCGGGCAATGCGTTCAACTCATCGACCGCGAATGTTTCTACCAAGCCGATCATCAGATCATTTTCGACGTTCTGCTGAAGCTCTACGAAATGAATCGCCCGATCGATTCGGTGATCTTGTTCGAGGAATTGGTCAAGCGGCAGTTGCTGGAGGAGGTGGGGGGCACGGAGTACATCGCGCAAATCCTGAATTGCGTGCCGTCGGCGGCGCATGGATTGCACTACGCCGGAATCGTGCGCGAAAAGGCGATGCTGCGGCAACTGATCGCCGCCAGCAACGACATCCTCCGCGACTCCTACGCCCCCTACGAGCATGCCGACGTCGTGCTGGACAAGGCCGAGCGGCGCATTTTCGAGATCGCGGAGAAAAAGACCACCGGCTCGATCAGCAGCCTCGGCGAAGTGGCGCATGAAGTCTACGAAATGCTGGAGGAAAAGGGCCGCCGCGGACTTGAAAGCGGGTTCTACGAACTGGACGACATGCTCAACGGCATGCAGAACGGCGAAATGCTCATCGTCGCCGCCCGCCCCTCCATGGGAAAGACCGCCTTCGCCATGAACATCATCGAGCACCTCGCCGCGGACATGCAGCTTCCCTGCGGCATCTTCTCCCTGGAAATGAGCAAACAGCAGCTTGCCCAACGATTGATGTGCTCCCGCGCCAACATCGATGCCCAGAAAGTCCGCCGGGGGATGCTCAACGCCTCGGAGTTTCAGCAACTCGCCCAGACCGTCACCGGTCTTTCCAAGGCCCCGATCTGGGTCGATGACTCGGCCGGCATGACGCCGCTGGAACTGCGCGCCAAGGCCCGCCGCCTGAAACTCAAGCATGACGTGAAATGCCTGATGGTCGATTACATGCAGCTCATGTACAACCCCGGCTCCGAAAGCCGCCAACAGGAAATCAGCGAGATTTCCCGGGTGGTGAAATCCGTGGCCCGCGAGTTGAACATTCCGGTGATTTGCCTGTCACAGTTGAACCGAGCCACCGAAGGCCGCGACGGACATCGGCCGAGGATGAGCGATCTTCGCGAATCCGGCAGCATCGAGCAGGACGCGGACGTGGTGATGCTGTTGCATCGCGAGGATTACTACCGCATGAGCGAGCCGGATTTCCAGCCTGACAACATCGCCGAAGTGATCGTCGCCAAGCAGCGCAACGGCCCGACCGGCACGATCAAGCTGACGTTTTCGAACAAGACCACAAGGTTTGAAAACCTCAGCACGGCGGTGGACCCGTTCCAGTAATCAGATCGCTCTTCCGCCGATGGTGATGGGGATTCCGGCGGGCTGGGCGGCGGGGGAATAATTGGGTTCGATGGCTAATTGTAGCGGGCGGCGTTTGCCGGCCGGGGGGAAACCTTCTTCGTCGATCATGCGCTGGATGGCCATGATGCCTTCGATGAGCGTTTCCGGCCGGGGGGGGCAGCCGGGGACGTACACGTCAACCGGCATGAACTGGTCGATCCCCTGGATGGTGGCGTAGGCGTCGAAGACGCCGCCGGTGCTGGCGCATGCGCCCATGCTGATGACCCATTTCGGTTCGGTCATCTGCTGATAGATGTGCTGCAATACGGGCATCATTTTAATCGTGACGCGGCCAGCGACGATGAGCAGATCGCTTTGGCGCGGGCTGAATCGCATGGCCTCGGCCCCGAAGCGGGCGAGGTCGAATCGGCTGGACGCGGTGGCCATCAATTCGATGCCGCAGCAGGCGGTCGCAAACGGCATCGGCCAGAGCGAACTGCGGCGTGCCCAATTCACAAGCTTCTTGAGCTGGGTGGTCAGGACGTTGTCGGGGAGGGTCTGGGTGTCCATGAGGGGATTATAGTACGGGATCAGGCCGTTGCGAGGAAATCCGAAATCCGAAATCCGAATGACGAATCAAACCAGAATGACGAATGTCCGAATGCCTTGTTTCGTCATTTGGTCATTCGGATTTGATTCGTCATTCGGATTTCGGATTTCGGATTTCGGATTTTATCTCAGTCCCACCTAAACACGCCTTTGCCCCAGGCGTAAAAATAGGCCACCAGCAGGATTACCACGAAAGTAATCATTTCCAGGAGCAGGATAAGTCCGTCCGTGGTGCTATCGTGTTGGACGTGCCTGGCGAAAATAACTGCCCAGGGGTAGAAGAAAACGATTTCAACGTCGAAGACCAGAAAGATCATGGCGACGACGTAAAAGCGGACGTTGAACCGTTTGCGGGCGTCGCCGATGGGAACCATTCCGCTTTCGTAGGTGGCTTCCTTGCCCGGACCGGTTCGCCTGGGGCCGAGCCAGAGGGACAGGGCGATATTGGCAAAGGCGAAGCCAACGCCGATCACCACCAGGAGAACCACCGGCGCCCAGGAACTGGCGGGCGAATCAGGTAGTTGCTGGGCCAGGAAATGCAGGGCCATTGAACTCCGGTAAAAAGCCGGGGGTTAATCTATGCGCCGGCGGAGGATTTGCAACCGCCGGGTGTTTATCGGCCCGCCGCGATCTTGGCCTCGGGAACGCCTTGCTCCGCCCCGTCGCCGTCGCCGACCTCATGGCCCATGACCTTCACGCCCTCG
>JBEKIV010000177.1:0-13380 GCA_050011595.1 Tepidisphaeraceae bacterium | reverse complement strand
GGCACAGGCAATGAAATTCAGTCACGGTGTTTGGAAATGGGCCGAGGGAATTTCGCCGATCTGCGTCCGCAGGGTCACGGAATACAAACTGGAGCGCGATTCGCTCTGGGTCGCCGCCGTCGATCGAAGCGGAACCGATCCGTCAGACCGTTTCGAAGGCCTCGTCCTTCAACTCCATATTACCTCTCCCATGGCCGATGTGATCCGCGTGCGGATCGTGCACCACGATGTGAACGCTCGTCGCGACGTGAAGCCGGAATTGGATTACTCCCTGTCAGCTTCCCCCGTCAAGATTGTGGATTTGCCCGATGAGTTGACCTTCACCAGCGGCCGATTGACGCTGCGAATCTGCAAGAGCAAATGGTCGATGCAGTTCGAGGACGGCTCAACGATCATTACCGGAGGCGCCTGGGATAGTCTGGGACAGATGACCAACCGCACCGGCGGCCGATGGCTGATGCAGCGACTGCGAATGGGGGTGGGCGAATGCCTCTACGGCCTGGGCGAGCGGTTTGGCCCGCTTGCCAAGAACGGTCAGAGCATCTCTATCTGGAACGAAGACGCGGGCACGGGAAGCGAGCTGGCATACAAGAACATCCCATTTTACGTTTCCAACCGTGGATATGGCCTGCTGGTCAATTCAACCGGCAGGGTGGATTTCGAGATCGGCACGGAACGGGTATCGCAAGTGCAGTTCAGCGTCGCCGAGGAGGAGCTGGACTTCTATGTCTTCCGCGGTCCGGGTCCGAAGCAGGTCCTGGAGAAATACACGCGCCTGAGCGGCCGCCCCGCCGTGCCGCCGGCGTGGTCGTTCGGGCTTTGGCTCAGCACGTCCTTCACCACCCATTACGACGAAAAAACCGTCCATGAATTCGTCGACGGCATGGCCAAGCGCGGCATCCCGCTGAGCGTGTTCCATTTCGACTGTTTCTGGATGAAGGAACGGCACTGGTGCGATTTCGAATGGGATGCCGAGGCGTTTCCCGATCCGGCCGGCATGCTTCGCCGGCTCAAGAGCAAGGGATTGAAGGTTTGCGTTTGGATCAACCCGTACATCTCGCAGCTTTCCAAACTGTTCCGCGAGGGCGCCGACAACGGCTATTTTTTGAAAACGCCCGATGGCCGCGTGTTTCAGCGCGACGCATGGCAACCGGGCATGGCGCTGGTGGATTTCACGAATCCCCAGGCCCTGGAATGGTATTGCGGCAAACTTCGCGGGCTTCTGGAAATGGGAGTGGACTGCTTCAAGACCGACTTCGGGGAATGGATCCCGGAAAAAGTGGTCTATCACGACGGGTCGAACCCCGCGTTGATGCACAACCATTACAGTTACCTCTACAACAAGGCGGTGTTTGAGTTGCTGGAAGATTTCCACGGCAAGGGCAACGCCATTGTGTTCGCGCGCTCGGCCTCCATCGGATGCCAAAAGTTCCCCGTGCACTGGGGGGGCGATTGCGACGCAACGTGGGAATCGATGGCCGAGGACCTGCGCGGCGGCCTTAGCTTCTGTGCTTCCGGAGCGGCATTCTGGAGTCACGACATCGGCGGGTTTTCCGGCACCGCCAACCCCGCGCTGTACAAGCGCTGGGTGGCGTTCGGGCTTTTGTCCACCCACAGCCGGCTGCATGGAAGCTCTTCATACCGCGTCCCCTGGCTTTTTGACGAAGAATCAGTCGCGGTCATGCGGCACTTCACCCAATTGAAGAACCGGCTGTTCCCCTACATTTACTCGGCATCGCATGAGGCCCACAACCACGGCTGGCCTGTCATGCGGGCGATGGCGTTGGAATTTCCGGACGATCCGGCCTGTGCGCATCTCGATCGCCAATACATGCTCGGCTCGTCACTGCTGGTGGCGCCGGTGTTCCGTCAGGATAACCTCGCCGAATATTACCTGCCGGAGGGACACTGGACGAACTTTTTCTCCGGCGAGGTCGTCGAGGGCGGCCGGTGGCGGCGCGAACCGACCGACTTCATGCACGTGCCGTTGCTCGTGCGCGAAAATGCCGTCCTTCCCATCGGCGGCGACGGGGAAAAACCGGGCTGGAAATCAAGTGATGAGCTGACCCTGCAGTTGTTCCAGATCGCCGATGGCGGTGACGTTTCAGTTTCCGTGCCGGCGACCGATAGTCCGCATCCGGTGGTCTTCCGTTGCCAGCGCACCGGCGGGAAATTCGTGCTGAATTCCGACGGCCGCGCCAAGGACGTCAAGGTGCTGTTGCCGTCGCGCCGCTTCGTTGGCGAGATCAGCAACGGAAAGCCGTGCGGCTCCGCCGCAGAAACTCCCCTGATTGGCTGGAACGACACGGCCAAGCCGCTGACGTTCTCGTTGAAGGATTGACCCACTTCACGAGTTGTCCTTCCCGCCAAATCCCCAGCATCCCGGAAAACGCTTTCTGCGTTACAAATTGGCTATTTTTGTTAGAATCACCCTTCGGCCACCATGGCCATCAATCGGAGATCAAATGAGGACCATGTTCAGAGTCTTGTGCATGACGGTCTTGCTTGCGGCGGCATCCGTGCGGGCGGAGCAGCAATCTTACCTCTGGCGAAACGTCAAAGTTGGAGCCGGCGGATTCATTCCCGGAATCGTTTTCAGCCGAGTGGAAAAGGGCCTTGTCTATCTGCGTTCCGACATGGGCGGATGCTATCGCTGGGACGATTCTCAAAAACAATGGATCCCGCTTCAGGATCAGATGGGCGAATCGAGCTATTTCGGCGGTGAAAGCATCGCGCCCGATCCGATTGATCCCAACACCGTCTATATCGCCGCCGGAATGTATCGCGCCGAGCCGTCGGCAATTTTGCGGTCACACGACCGCGGCAAGACGTGGGAGGTGTTTCCGGTGAGTTTCCGCATGGGTGGCAACGAAGAGGGCCGCGGCGTCGGCGAACGGCTGGCGATCGATCCGAATGACCATACGATTCTGTTTTTTGGCTCGCGCCAGGATGGTCTATGGCGCAGCGGGGATTCGGGTCAGACCTGGCAGAAGGCGACGAGCTTTCCGCTCAAGGGGCGAGGTTTGTCGCCCGATGGCCAGCCGATGAGCACGGGCCTTAGTTTCGTCGTTTTCGATCCCCGAAGCGGCACGCGCGGCATGGCGACGCAAACCATTTTTGTCGGCTCGGCCGATCCGGGCGCGCGACATTTGTTTCGCACCGACGATGCGGGCAAGACGTGGACCGCCGTTGAAGGCGGACCGGCATCGGAGATGCTTCCTGCCCAGGCGCAACTCGATGACCAGGGCGTTTTGTACGTTACCTACGGAAAGGGGACGGGACCCAACGGCGTCAGCGATGGCGCCGTGATGAAGTTCGACGCCAAGAGCGGTCAATGGACCGACATTACTCCGGAACGAGGCCCAGATCGGATGGGAGGTTATTGCGGTCTATCCCTCGATCGCCAGCGACCGGGCACGCTCGGCGTAACCACCATGAACCGCTGGAAGCCCGTCGATACCGTCTGGCGCACAACCGACGGCGGTAAGACCTGGATGGATATCGCCGGCAAGAGCGAACGCGACGTGAGTGCCACGCCATTTCTTTTGTGGGGAGTGAAGCAGGCAAAACTCGGATGGTGGATGGCCGCGTTCGCGATCGATCCGTTTGATTCCAATCATGCCGCGTATGCCACGGGCGCGACGATTTACGCCACCGATGATTTTTCCGACGTCAGCGCGGGCCGGACGACGCGTTGGTATCCCTGGGTGAAAGGGATCGAGCAAACGGCAATCCTTGCGCTGATAAGTCCGCCCGAGGGGGCACACCTGCTGAGCGGGTTCGCCGATATCGGCGGATTTGTGCATGACGACCTGAACGTATCGCCGCCCCGAATGTACGAAAATCCAGAGATCGGCACGACGATCTCGCTGGACTACGCGGGAAACCAGCCGCTCGTGATCGTCCGCGGCGGCCGGGCAGGCGAGGATCAGCCTTCGCTGGCCTACTCTGAAGACGGCGGGCATTCCTGGCAACCGATGACCCTCCCGGAAGACTCAGGCCGGCCAGGACGCGCCCCTCCCGCGATCATCGTCTCCGCCGATGGAAAAACGTTCATGGTGATGACCCCCATTCCGCTGATTACGCGGGATCGCGGAAAAACCTGGACCGCGGTGAAAGGCTTGCCGCGAGGCGATCATGCCGTCGCGGACCGGGTTGATCCATCCGCGTTCTACGCCATTGATTACAAAACCGGCAGGTTTTTCACCAGTTCCGACGGCGGGGCAACTTTCAAGGTCTCGATCGTAAAGGGCCTTCCCACGTCTATCGCGGAAGATGAGCCGCCGACATGGCGTGAAGAAGGTCCGTGGCCGCTTGTCGCCACTGTCGGCAAACCGCACGATCTATGGCTCGTCAGCGGCGAAGGTCTTTACCATTCGTCCGATGGCGGAAGGCTTTTCGCCAAGGCCGAGGGTGCGCTCAAGGCTGAATTAATCAGCTTCGGAAAAGCGGCCGATGGAACGGATTATCCGTCGATTTTCGCGATCGGGACAATGGACGGAATCAAGGCGGTCTGGCGATCTGACGACGTGGGCTCGTCATGGGTGCGCGTGAACGACGAGCAGCATCAATACGGCACGCGCTATCGCTGCATCGCGGGCGATCCGCGCATTTTCGGACGCGTTTACATCGGAACCGACGGACGCGGCGTTTTTTATGGCGAGCCCGTCGGAACTAAAGACTAATACGCTTTATGCGCTTTGCCTGCGCGCAATCGCAGCCCCGGACGTACATCCGGGGCTGCGTTGAGATCCAACATTTATCGTTCAATCACGTCGCATCCGACGGGGCTTTTCGCCTTTTTCCTCGGCGGCGTTGAGGGCCTCGAAATAGAGATGCTTCTCGCCGCCGTCCTCGGTCTTGACGGTGATGCGCACGAGGTCTTTGCCCTTGAAGCTGCCGCGGAGGATTTCCTCGCTGAGGGGGTCCTCGACGAACTGCTCGATGGCCCGCCGCAATGGACGAGCGCCGAAGTCGCTGTTGGTGCCCTTGTCGATCAGGAAATCCTTGGCTTCCGTGGTGATCTCGATACGGACGCCGTGCTCGGTCAGCCGCTTGGTCACCTTGTGCAATTCGAACTCGACGATGGTTTCCATGTTGGCCCGGCTCAAAGGGCGGAAGACAATGACATCGTCCAACCGGCCAATAAATTCGGGGCGGAAATAGCGCTCGATTTCCTTGGTGAGCGTCGTCTTGATCGTTTGATAGGTTCGCTCTTCCTTTTCGCCCTTGCGGCTGGGCTGTAGCCCGAACTGCGGGCCGCCGTCCTTGATCAGTTCCGCACCGATGTTGCTGGTCATGATGAGCACGACGTTGCGGAAATCGACGTGCCGGCCGAAGCTGTCGGTCAGCCGGCCCTCTTCCATGATCTGTAGCAACATGTTGAAGACGTCGGGATGCGCCTTTTCGACTTCGTCGAGGAGGACGACGCTGTAAGGCCGGCGGCGGATTCGCTCGGTGAGCTGGCCGCCTTCCTCATAGCCGACGTAGCCCGGAGGCGCGCCGATGAGCCGGCTGACGTTGTGTTTCTCCATGTACTCGCTCATGTCGATCTGGACGAGGGCGTCCTCGTCGCCGAACATGAATTCGGCCAGCGCCTTGGAGAGCAGGGTCTTGCCCACGCCCGACGGGCCGAGGAACAGGAACGATCCCATCGGCCGATGCGGGTCCTTGAGGCCGGAGCGGGCGCGGCGGATGGTTTTGCTGATCGCTCGGATCGCCTCGTCTTGCGAGACCACGCGCTTGTGCAGCTCGTTTTCCAGTTCGAGCAATCGCTGGGCTTCTTCCTTTTCCAGGCGGGTGAGCGGCACGCCGGTCATCTTGCTGACGACCTCGGCGATGACTTCATCATCCACGACGCCGTCCACTTCCTTGGCCCGCTCGCGCCATTGCCGCTGCATTTCTTCCTTCTTGGCACGCAGGCCCTCGGCCTGATCGCGCAGCTTGGCGGCCTCCTCGTACTCGGCGTTTCGCACCGCCTCGTCTTTCTGGATGCTGAGCCGCTCGATTTGCTCTTCGATCTCGGCGAGGTTGGGCGGCTTGGTCATGCTGCGCAGGCGGATGCGCGCTCCCGCTTCGTCGAGCACGTCGATGGCCTTGTCGGGCAGGCATCGGCCGGTGATGTACCGGTCCGACATCTCAACGGCCGCGGAAAGCGCCGAATCCAGGATCTGAACGCGGTGATGGGCCTCGTAGCGGTCGCGCAAGCCCTTGAGGATTTCAACGGTGTCGGCGGGGCTGGGGGGATCGACGGTGATGGGCTGAAACCGCCGCGCCAGGGCGGCGTCTTTTTCGATGTATTTCCGGTATTCATCGAACGTGGTGGCGCCGATGCACTGAATCTCACCCCGCGACAGGGCGGGCTTGAGCACGTTGCTGGCGTCGATGGCGCCTTCCGCTCCGCCGGCGCCCACCAGCGTGTGCAGTTCGTCGATGAAGAGAATGACGTTCTTGGCCCGGCGGACTTCGTTCATGACCGCCTTGATGCGCTCCTCGAACTGCCCGCGGTACTTGGTGCCGGCAACCATCATCGCCAGATCCAGCACGACAATTCGCCGGTCATGCAACAGTTCCGGGACTGTGCTGGAGATCACCATCTGGGCCAGGCCTTCGACGATGGCCGTCTTGCCGACGCCCGCTTCGCCCAGCAGCACCGGGTTGTTCTTCTGACGGCGGCAGAGGATTTGGATGACCCGCTCGATCTCCTTCTGCCGGCCGATCACGGGATCAAGCTGGCCTTCGCGGGCCAGCTCGGTCAGATCGCGGCCAAAGCTGTCCAGAGCCGGGGTCTTGCTCTTGCGGTTCTGGCCTTGTTTTTCCTGTGCTTGGGGTTCTTCGCTTTCCACACCAGCTCCCAAAAGATTAAGAACCTCTTCCCGGACTTCCTCCAACTTCAAACCCAGGTTCATCAATACCTGGGCCGCCACGCCGTCATGCTCGCGAAGCAGGCCGAGCAATAGATGTTCCGTGCCTACGTAATTGTGGTTCAGGTTCCTGGCCTCTTCGATCGCGTATTCGATGACCTTTTTTGCCCTGGGCGTTTGAGGCAGTTTGCCCATGGTGACCATGTCCGGACCGCTCTTGACCAGTTTTTCAACTTCCAGCCGGACCTTCCGCAAATCGACGTCCAAGTTTTTCAAGACGTTGGCGCCGACTCCGCTGCCTTCCTTGACCAGGCCGAGCAGGATATGTTCAGTGCCGATGTATTCATGGTTAAACCGCTGGGCTTCCTGGTTGGCCAAGGCCATGACTTTTCGAGCCCTGTCCGTAAATCGTTCGAACATGTCCATCTCCTAGTCAGCCGGCAGGGTTGGGTGCCGACCCCTCACCGAAAATCGCCGCCACATAGCGCGGCGGCTGCGTTCATACGCGGTCGCAACGGGGAGGCCTTCGATTGTATGGGGGTAACGCCCATAATCAAGCAGCCCACGACCACCGAAGCCGCTGCGGGGCTCCGACTGCCACACCGATATATCGGCTCAAGTTATACGTTCGATAAAGCGGAAGGATCATTGATGGAAAGAACTTGCGATGCGGCCTGGCTTAGCCGATAAAGGAATCACACTTTCCAGGACATTCTTTGCCCGAGATCCACCAAACCATCGACCTTTTCCTCCACCTCGACACGCATCTGAATTCTTTTGCCTCGCTGCACCAGGTGGGCATTTACGTTCTGCTGGCGGTCATCGTGTTCTGCGAAACCGGATTGGTTGTCTGGCCGTTCCTGCCGGGCGATTCGCTGTTGTTCGCCGTGGGGGCGTTGGCGGCGGCGGCGGGGTCGCCCATCAGTCTGCCGCCGATGATTGTCCTCCTGTGCTTGTCCGCCAATTGCGGGGATGTCGTCAATTACAGCATCGGCCGAAGAATCGGCCCCCGCATCTTCAGCGGCGAATCGTCCTGGCTTCTCAACAAACGCCATTTGCACGAAGCGCATGGCTTTTACGAAAGGCACGGCCGCAAGACCATCATTCTTGCCCGGTTCGTTCCGATCATCCGAACGTTCGCCCCATTTGTCGCGGGGATCGGCGAAATGCCCTTCGTCCGATTCATCGGCTTCAGCGTCAGCGGCGGAGTTCTCTGGGTCGTGACGCTTTCGCTGGCCGGATATTATTTCAACCACATCGAGTTCGTGCGGACGCATTTCCAATTGGTGGTGCTGGCCATCGTCGTCATCTCACTGATTCCCGCCGTAGTTCACGCGCTCCAGACCCGTCGGCGGTCTTCCCAGACCCAAGTCACCGTTTAGTTGACGCGCTGCGGCGATTGGGACGCTCTGGATTAACCAACCCCCGAAAGCAGCCGATATTTGGCGGCGAGATCCCTCTCGGCACCGCGGAGCGAGCATGTCCCTGACCGAACCTGGCCGATCATCTAATCCGGACCTCGGCGATCTGGCCATCCAGATGTATTTCAAAACGGACGTGGCCAAGAAAATCGAGGTCGCCTCCGCCGGCAAGCAGTCCGCCAAGGCCTCCCGACCTTTGCTGTGGCTGGCATGCTTTCACACTTTCACGGTGCTCTTTGCGCTGGGGATATTCCAGCAGCCGCTGGCCGCCGGGATAGCCGGCGCCTGGGTGCTCTTCGCCATGCTTGCCGCCGTCGCCGTCGCTTTCTGGGGAATATGGGCATGGTCGTTGGTCAACCCGCTCCCCGCCGCGATTATCGGATTGCTCCTGTACTGCTCCATCGCCTATTCAGTCGTCGCCGCTCATCCCCAGGGCCCGGCATCCGAATTGGAAGCTTTCCTCTTCCGCGCGGGACTCGTCGGCATCGTGCTGCTCGTCAAGGCGATTCTCAACGGCACCCGCCAGCGCCGCCTCACCGCCCCCCAGGTCCTCGGCCCGGACGGTTTGCCCGTCAAACAAATACGAAGCATCGCCTCCGCCATCTGGCTCTTTCTCATTCTGCTGAGCATCGTTGTCATTCCCATCGGCCTTAACGCCAAGCACGACTATGTCTTCCACGATCAAATGGATGTGCTCAAGCTGATGGCGATCGTGGTCATCACCTGGGCCGCCATTTGTTGGCGCGATACCGCCCCCGCCATCCGAAACCCCGCTTCCATCAATTGGTTCGCGTTCGCCTTGCTCATGGGCGCGATGACCGCGGTCTTGGCATCTCTCTACGGCGACGTTCTGGGAACCATCATCGGCGCCCCGAAAACTTCGCCCGCCCAGCCATACCTCGATGTCGGCTGCGGATGGCTCGCCATCATCGGAATCATCGCCGCTTATCCCGCCATCTTCGAAGAATTGGCTTTCCGCGGCATCATCGTTCAGGGTCTCAGACGGGTCTTGAGCGACAACGAAACCATCGCCGTTTCCGGCATGATGTTCATGATCCTGCACCTGAACGTCCTATCCGCTCCAGCCCTGCTCGCCGGCGGCATCATCCTGGGCTATATGCGCATCCGATCCGGCTCACTCTGGCCCGGCGTGCTTACGCATTTCACCCACAACGCGCTCATCCTTGCCTTCGGACATTGGCACTTCTGACGAGGCTCGCATGGCCCAGACAACTCCCAACTACACATTGGAAGATATCGCCTACCTGTCGGGCGACCCTGAATCGGCCGCGCGCGACCAATTCGAGCGGGGCCGGGCGTTTCTTGCCGTTAGTGCGGCAATGGTCTGGCCGGGGCTGGGGCATCTCCTCGCCGGCAAACCGCGCTGGGCCGCGGTCTGGTGCATCGTGTGGATATCCCTGGCCGCGTCTGCCGTATCCATATTTTTCCGGCCTCATTTTCTTCCCGCCCTGATCGTTTTGATGCCCCTCGGCGTGATCGTGCAGCTTTGCCAGATGTCCCATGCGTCGCATTGTGCCAAACACTCGCGGCGGCCTATGCTCGGCAATGCGTCGAACCGCTTTCTCTTTGGGGCCATTCTGGGGATATGCGGACTTTCCGAGTGCTACGGATCCATCAGATATCTCCAGAACAATTGGATTCAGATCTGCTTCACGCCCACGGACAGCATGGGCCCCAACGTTTCCCCCGGCGATTTCTTCCTTAACTTCAGGCAACAATCTTACCAGCGTTGGGATATTGTCGGCGTGAATGCTCCTCCCGGCGCGGAATTACCGTACCAGAATCTCTGCAAGCGCATCGTGGGTATGCCCGGAGACACCATCGAGATCACGGGATCGGCGCTGCTGATCAACGGCAAGCCCGCCACGCTCCCGCCGGATGTTGGGCCTTATTTCGCAGTCGATACCTGGAACACGCCGATGCTCGATGCCGAGCCGATGGCCGCCGCCAACGGCTGCTGGGGCAGGCCCATCACCCTCGGCCCGGACGAATATTTCCTTCTCGGTGACAACAACCGGTTCTCCTATGACGCGCGCCTCTGGCCGCCGTATGAAGATCACCAGCCCGGCGCCACCCCCAGGGATCAACTTTGCGGCCGAGTCGTCGGCATCGTCTGGCCGCCGGGGAGATGGCGAGTGTTCGAACAGCAAAGGTAAGGAAGTTGCAAGTGCAAGTTGCAAGTACAAGTTGACGGTCTTTAACTTGCAACTTGTCACTTGCAACTTGCCACTTATTCACGGCCACAGCGGAGTTCCTTCCAATCCCGCCGTTTCCGCCAGTCCGGACATCAAATTCGCGTTCTGCACGGCCTGGCCGGCGGCGCCTTTGCCGAGGTTGTCGATCGCGCCCAGGGCGACGATTACGTCGTCTCCCGCCGCGGCGTAAGACACGAAAACAAGATTGGACCCCGTGGCCCATTTGCTGTGCGGGGGCTGATCCACCACGCGCACGAAGGGTCGATCGGCGTAGAATTTCCGCGCCGATTCCAGACATTGCGCCATCGTGGCCTTCCCGGCCAGGTAACACGTCGCCAGGATTCCGCGCGTCATGGGAATCAAGTGGGGCGTGAAGATGATTTTCGTCTCCGATTTCCGGGCAAGTTGAAGGACCGTCGCCGTCAGTTCCGGAAGGTGGGGATGCTTCGGCAGGCCGTAGGCCCAGACGTCCTCGTTCACGTCGGCAAATCCGAGCTTTGAATCTCCGCCGCCGCGTCCCGCGCCGCTGACTCCGCTCTTGGCGTCGATGATGATTTGCCGGATGTCGGCTAATCCGCCAGCCACGATCGGCGCGATCGCCAGCAGCGCGGCGGAGGGATAGCAACCGGGATTGGCCACGCGAGTTGCCGGGCGAATCTTCTCCGGCCACACGTCGGCCAGGCCGTAGACCCAGCCATCGACATGCCGATGATCTCCGCCGACATCGACGATCTTAACGCTTGGCGGCACGGCGGCCAGGACCACCCTGGATTGCCCCGTCGGCAACGATGCGAACAGCAAATCAAGCTTCGGCAGCGAAGCGGGGTCCCATTTCCGGATCACCAGTTGGGCCAACTTCGGCGTAATCCCCGGAAACCGCTCGACGAGTTTTTGCCCCACCGAGGTTTCCCCGGCCGCATAGACAACCTCAAATGCCGGATGGCCCGCGCACAGGCGCAGCAATTCCCCGCCGCCGTACCCGCTGATTCCCGCAATGCCGACTCGAAGGGACATGCCACAAGGATAATGGATTTCGCCCGCCAAGGCACGAATGATAATGGATTGCAAGATTGCCTATTTCCTATTTCCCATTGAAATGCTGCCCTGAAATAGGACATAGGCAATCGGCAATTCCCCTCATTCCCCCATGCTGTAAAAGAACTCTTCCTGCACGATCTTCCCGCCCTTGACCGTGTAAAGAGCGGCTTCCTCCATAGTAAATCTCTTTCCGGCCATGGGGCCGGACTTGGCCGTCACGTCAAATTTGAATCGCACGATGAACCGATCGCCGTGCGGCCAGGGACCGTCGGCTTCGGCTTTGTGAACCTGATGGTTCTTCTCCCACCATTCGCCCTTGCCTTTGATCGCGGCCAAGCCTTCCATCCGTTGCGGCATCGACGGGCTGCCTTGCGCCTCAATGCTCACAATCTTCGGGTCGTAAAGCGTGTCCATGGCCTCCATGAATTTTCCCTGCCGGCAAAGGTCCACCAGCTTCTTTCCGATTTCCAAAGCGTCGCTCATGGTGCTGAATCTCCTTTAGGTTAAGTATGTAATCGCATCCTAGGCGGCTTCCCCCTCCACCGTCATGCGGGAAAATGGCGGATTTGTTGAAGGATCAATGAACATCCGTCGGGGTGACATTTACGCCCCCGAATACCGGCGGGTCGTAAATGTAGATAGAGCCATTGAGAACGGCGATGGGTTGGCGATCCTGGAGGGAATCAAACAGCCCTTTCTGCGAATCGCGGACAAAGGGGTCGCTCAGCACGACCGCACCGATGGCGTACGCCGGCCGGCCAAGCCCCGGAACGGTCTCGTCGGGAGGCGCGGTGCTTTGATCGAGATTGACATATTGAATGCCGTAATACCGAGGATCGGCGCTTCCCCAATACAGAAGATAAATTGGCCGGCCCGGATGGTTGGTCTGCCAAGCGGCCAGCGCGGGGAGATCCTGGCCCCAATCGAGGTTGGATTGGCCGAGCAACCGCAATCCGCCACGGCAGCCGCCGCAAGCAACGTTGAAGAACGCAATGAAATCAGGATAGGCAAGCGCGGTTTCCGCCGCCAGGCCGACGATCAGCAGCCAGCCGCCATGCCCACCACCCGATTACCGTTCCCAGCAACACGCCAAACCCGATGATCCTCGCTCGCGCCGATCGCACCAGCGTGTCGGCATCGACGCCGGGCGTCCCATACAACGCCCGGACCGCGATCGGCGCCGTGGCGTTGGCGTTGTGCAATAGGGATTCCCATTGTGGTGACGCGCGGTTGATTTGGAACAGATTGGCCGGCATTCCCGCGGCAACGAAGTATTTCCACAACGGCGGATCTTCGCAGTCCATCCGGAAATCACCGAATTGGACCTGAATCCACGATGCGACCAGGTTTGCCGGCTCGTCCACAGTGGCGCATTTGCCCTGCGAGGCCAGCCATGCGGTGGCCGCGAAGGCGATCAGCAGGATCGCGCACAGAACCAGAGCGGCGAAATTTCGGGGCATCCGCCAGTCCTCCACGGAGATGAGCCAAAGATAAGGGATTTCTCTTTTGAAAGAAAATTTGAACCTTTTCGCGCTTTTTGACCTCCGCCTGCCCGGCGTTGGCGAGCGGTTCTTGAGCCGCCGGAGCCCCGCAAATACAATTTCACGACAAGGTGCTGCACAACAAGAAGGTGATCGTCGTTCTTCCCGCCTACCGTGCCGCCAGGACGGTGGAGATGACCTACCGGGACCTGCCGATGGACGTCGTGGATGAAGTCCTGCTGGTGGACGATGCCGGCGGCGACGAAACGGTCGAGATCGCCAAGCGCCTCGGCGTCAAGACGATCCTCCACCGCAAACACCTCGGTTACGGAGGGAACCAGAAAACCTGCTATTACGAAGC
>JBEKIV010000176.1:0-8602 GCA_050011595.1 Tepidisphaeraceae bacterium | reverse complement strand
CTGCTGGCACCAATTCCGCCACATCTGCCGGTAGGCGGCTTCCACATTGCGGGCGAAACGCGGGGCATCCATCAACGGTGAAGCTTGCATCCTCGCTCGCAGCGTCCGGCGCAATTCGGCCAGCCGCGGCAGGTCCCCGGCAAGGTCCGTGGCGATCTGAACATACTGTTCCGGCGTTCGGGCAATGAGGTCCGGCACGCCGATGTTGGTCAAAATGCTGGCGCCGCCGCGGCCGACGGCCGTCCGGCCGACCAGGCTCACCACCGGCACGCCCATCCACAACGCATCGCAAGTCGTGATCCCTCCGCCCCAGGGAAAGGGGTCCAGGGCAATGTCGATCCGGCCGTAGGTTCGCACGTATTCCGGCCACGGCTGCCAGTTGGGGAACTGGAGCCGATCCGGCGAAATGCCCTTGCCGACAAATCGCTCGCGCATCGCATCCAGGCGCGTCCCAGGAGGGGAATGAATGATCAGCCGCGACTGCGGCAGTTGCCGCAGGATCTCCACCCACAGATCCAGCGCGGGCGGCGAAACCTTAACGGGATTGTACAGGCAGCCGAAGGTGACGTATCCCGCCGCCGCCGCGGGCGGCGGCGATGGATCGGGAGTCGGGCCGGTGACGCCGTAACACCAGTAGGTTTCCGGCAGGCGGATCGTCCGCTCGCTATAAAAGGATAAATCCGAATCCGAGGGATCCAGGTATGGATCGGATAGTCGGTAATCCATCGCGTCCATGCCCGTGCTGCCGCAATAGCCCAGGTACGTCACCTGCACCGGGGCCGGCTTGTGAGCAAACACCAAAAGACGGTTCTTGGCCGTGTGCAGCGCCAAATCCACCAGAATGTCGATCCCGTCCCGGCGAATCTGATCGGCGGCCTGGGAATCGGATAGCCCCACGATGTTGCGCCAGACATCCGTGTGACGCCGGAGTTCGTCGGTTCGCGCGTCAGGCCTCAGAACGTTGGCGTAGCAGAAAATCTCCATTTGCCGATGATCGTGCTGGCGCAACAGCGGCAGCAGACTCGGACCAATCACACACTCGCGGAAATCCGGCGACACGTAGCCGATGCGCAGGCGGCGGTCGGGGTCGCGGGTGTTGGTGTGCGGCTGAATCAGCTTCTTGAGCGGCTCGGCGTGCTGTTGGTTCCAGCGGCGAAGTTCCTCATGGATCATCCTGGCGTCGTAGCCGGGATGATAGTGGAGAATGAGGACCAGATTGCTGTGCTCTTTGGCGTCGTCGGGACTAAGCCGCACGGCTTGCCGATGGGAAGCGATGGCCTGGTCAAATTGCCCGATGTCGATCAAGGCGTTGCCCAGATTGCTGTGCGCCTCGGCGAAATCAGGCCTGATCTGGATGGCGTGATTGAATTCCGTGATGGCCTCGTCGGCGGCGCCGCTGATTCTCAGGGCGAACGCCAGATTGTGATGTGCCAGCGCGGAGTGGGGCTGAAGCTGCACGGCCCGCCGCAGGAGTTGCACCGATTCGGCGGTTCGTCCGAGGCGTCCGGCCACGATGCCCAGCAGATGCACCGCCGCCGGATGGTCGGGATGGCGGTTCAGGACCTGGCGGAGAGCGGCTTCGGCTTCGGCCAGCCGTCCCGCCTTGTGCAGCGCCGCCGCCGATTGCACCATCCGTTGAATTTGATCTTCGGTTGACAAGATTCCCCCATTGCATCAGGTAGCCACTTCTACCCTCCGGCCCGTTTGGGCCGACTCGATGGCGGCGAAAACCATCGCCAGGCTCTTGACGTTGTCGTGGCATTCTCCCTGCGGGGTTTGGCCGGTGCGCAGCGCGTGCAAAAATTCCCGCAGCGATCCGGCGATTCCGCCGGGAACCGTCTCATCCACCGTCACCGCGGCCTTTTCGGTGGGATAGCGAAACCCGGCATGGCCCGTGACTCGTTCGGCGACGGGATCGTGGTCGCCGTCCCACGTCGCCGCACCGCCCGGGCCGAATGCGCGCCATTGCGAATTCCAACTCGTGTTCAATCCCTGGGCGCACCAGCTTCCGTTGTAGGTGTATTGCAGCCCGCCGGTCATTTCGAAGACGGCCGTCGCGCTCGATGCTCCGGCATACCAGCTCCACGCCGGGTTGAATTGCCGGCAATACACCGCGACGGGATCGCGCCGGCTGATCTGCCGGGCGTTGTCGAACGTGTGGATCGCCATGTCCAACAGCAGAGGGCTGGGCATCTGTTCGCGAAATCCGCCGAAATGCGGACCCAGGTAAAAATCACTGATGAGGATTCCCAATTCTCCGAGGTATTTTTCGATCGCCTGGCGAAACGCCAGGACCCGGGCGTCGTATCGGCGGCTTTGGCTGACCATGTACAGCTTTCCCGCCCGTTCCGATGCCGCGACCATCTCGCGTGCCGACGCCATCGAATCGGCCATCGGCTTTTCCCCCAGCACCGGCACGCCCGCGGCCAGCGCCGCCAAAGTGACCTGGCGATGCGCCTCGGGAACCGTCACGTCGACCACGAAATCCGGGGTCGTCTCAGCCAAGGCATTGGCTAAATCGTCGTAGGGCTTGATGCCGCTCAGTTGCAGCTTCTCGATCGCTTCGCCCGCCGCCCCGGCGCGAACGTCCATCCACCCAGCCGTCTGAACGTCGGGGCAATCCCGAAGGTTCCTGGCCCATGCCTGGCCCATGTCCCCGGCGCCGACCAGCAGTGCTTTGAAAGCGGTCATTGGAATTCAGGGGCTCGTGCTGGGCTCGGTAACCGGCTGCGTCGCCAGTCCCCGCAGCGCTTCTTCCGACGGACGCGTCGCCGATCGCAGCGACGCATCGCTCAGCTTTCCCGCCGTTCGCAGCAGGTTGAAATACGCGGTCTTCTGCGCGAACTGTTCGGTCGTGAGTTCAAGTTGCGCGGTGAGGAGCGTCGCCTGGGCCTGCTGGACGTTCAGGTACGTTCCGCCGCCATTTTTGTACAGCATCAGCGCCAGATAATATTCATCCCGGGCCGCCGCCACCTGCGTTTGAAGCTCCGCCAATTCCGCATGCGCCAAATCCAGGTTCACGTAGGCGATCTGCACGTTCTGATCGATCTGCCGCTTGAGTTGTGCCTGGGTCAGCACCGCCGAGCGGTATTGCGACCAGGCCTGGCGCACTTGGGCCTGGATCAATCCGCCGGTGAAAATCGGCAGGTTGAGGCTGAGCAGCGTGTTCCACATGGTGCCCGGCTGGAACGGCTGGTCCAAAAGCTCGTATCCCAGGTTGAACGCGACGCTCGGATAATACTGCCCGAAGGCCACCTCGACGTTGTATCTGGCCGCTCGAACGGCGGCGTCGGCGGCGCGCAGGTCCTGACGGCCCGCCTCGGCGTCGGCGATCCACCCCTCCTGCGGCCCAACCTCCGTCGGCGCGACAAAATCATCCCGAAGCGGATTGCTCAGAATCGGCGCATCCACCAGATAGACCAGCATCGCCCGGCCATTCCTCACGTCCGCCTGCGACTGGAGCAGCGACACGCGTGTCTGCGATGCCTGCGACTGGGCCTGCGCCAAGTCCAACCGCTTGGCTGTGCCCACCCGGAGCTGCTCCGCCACCGTCTTGACGTTCGCCTCCTGCGCCGTCAGCGAATTGCTCAACACGTCCACCGATTGCTCGCTGGTCAGCACGGTGTAATACGTCTGCGCCACGTCGAGCAGAACGGTTTGCTCCGCGTCGAAAATCAACTGCTTCTGCTGCTCGATGGTCTGATCCGCCGCTTTCATGTTGTAGTAGTCGCGAAATCCGTTGAACAGGTTCCATTGCCCCGGAATCGACGCGTCCAAACTCTGCGAATGGCGCGGCGAAACGGCGCCGTTGCTCTGGTAGCTCCACCCGGCGGAAAAACTGACCGTCGGCAGGAAATTGACGAACGCCTTGTCCTTGCTGATCAGGGCCTGAAGATAATTCTCGCCCTGAAGCGAGAGTTGCTCCTCGTTCTGCACCGCCAGGCTCACCGCATCGGTGAGCGTCACCACCTGGTCGGGCGCAATCCGCACCGCCGCGGGTTTGTTGCCGTCGATCACCTGGCGATACGTCGCGATCTCCTGCTTCTGGTCGGTGGCGCAGCCCGCCGCCAGAAGCGCGGCACAGACGATCACAAGTCGTAGCGGCCAATTCGATTCACTCATATCGAAGCGCCTCAATCGGGTCCAGTTTGGCCGCGCGGGTCGCCGGATAAAAGCCGAAGAATATCCCCACCGCCGCCGAAAATGCCAGCGCCATGACGATGCTGTAGAACCGCACGATCGTGGGGAACGGGCTGAACTGGCCCACCAGCCACGCCGTCCCGATCCCCAATCCCATTCCGGTCAACCCCCCCACGCCGCTCATGAGCATGGCTTCGATGAGGAACTGGCTGAGGATGTCGAACTCCCGCGCCCCGATGGCCTTGCGGATTCCGATCTCGCGGGTGCGTTCGGTGACGGTGACCAGCATGATGTTCATGATTCCGATCCCGCCCACCAGAAGCGAAATTCCCCCGACCGTCGCCAGCAGAATGGTGAACGTCGTCGCGGTGGCGCTGAACGCCGCGATGAACTCCCCCTGGTTCATGATCATGATGTCATCCGGCGCTCCCATCTGAATCCTGTGGCGCTGTCGCATCAGGGAATAGATGTCGCTCTGGACCGCATCGAGGTCCGATCCCTGATCGCATTGCACGTCGATTTCGCGCAGGAAATCCACTCCCATGAGGATGTGCATGTCCACCGTATAGGGGATGATCACCTGGTCGTCGGGGTTGGACCATCCCTGGTCTCCCTTGCTCTGGAGCACGCCGACCACCGTAAAGTTGATCCCATTGATCTTGATGGTCTGTCCCACCGGATCGGAGAACCCGAAGAGGTTGGACGCCGTGACCGATCCCAGGACCGCCACGCGGTTCCAGTGGTCCACGTCGAAATCCCTGAACATCTTCCCGGAGTCGATTTGGAAATCGCGGATCGCCAGATACGTCGGCGTGGTCCCCTGCACCTGCGTGTTGGTGTTCTGGTTGAGGTATTTCACCTGATAGTTCCGCCCCACGACCGGCGACAGCGCGTGCACGTGGTCCACTTTCTCCAGGATCACCCTGGCATCGTCCTCGGTGAGATTCAACTGCGTCCCGGAGATCACGCCCGCCGTTCCCCTCGGCGAGGGACGCACGAACAGCAGGTTCGTCCCCATGGCGCTCAGCCGGTCCAGCACCTGCTGCTTGGCGCCCGTCCCGATCGCCAGCATCGCGATCACCGCCGCCACCCCGATGATGATCCCCAGCATCGCCAGCACCGAGCGCAGCTTGTTCGCCCTGAGGCTCTTGAACGCGACTCTGACGATCATCCAAAACAGCATCGCGGTAGTTCACTTCCCCGGTTATGCCGGCTATTTCCCGATCGGAACAAGCTCCGGATCGCCGATGACCGTCTCCCGGGCCGGGTCCCTCGGCGGGGCGGCGATCCGTCCATCGTGCAGGTAAATCTCCCGTTGACAATGAGCGGCGACCTGCGCGTCGTGCGTGACGACCAAAATCGTCCGCCCCTGCGCGTTCAGCGATTTGAACAGCGCCAGGATCTCCTCGCCCGTCTTGCTGTCCAGCGAGCCGGTCGGTTCGTCGCACAGGAGAATCGCCGGATCGGTCACCAGCGCCCGCGCCACCGCCACGCGCTGGCGCTGGCCGCCGGAAAGCTGGTTCGGTTCATGGTGCCAACGGTCGCCCAGTCCCACGACGTCCATCGACTTCCTGGCGACGTGCGCCGCATCCCGTCGGCCGGCGTAATGCAGCGGCAACTCCACGTTCTGCAACGCGGTCATTCGGGGAAGCAGGTTGAAGTTCTGGAAGATGAACCCGATCCGGCGGTTGCGGATTGCCGCCAGGGCATTTTTCGACAGCCCCGAAACGTTCTGGCCGGCAATGAAATATTGCCCCGAATCCGCGCGGTCCAGGCAGCCGAGAATGTTCATCAGCGTCGATTTCCCGCTGCCGGAGGGGCCGCGGATCGCCACCATCTCCCCAGCCTCGATCGCCACGCTGACGTCGTCCAGCGCATGCACTTCCTGGCCGCCCAGCACGTAGGTCTTGATGAGGTGCTCCGCCCGGATCATCAGCGCCTGCCTCCTCCGGGCATGCCCGCCCCGGGCATTCTCCGCACCATCGTCGCCGCCGACCAGACGCTGTTCGACTCGTTCTTGTGCACCAAAACCTGCTCGCCGCCGGCAAGCCCCGAGGTGATCTCCTGGTTTTCCCCGTCGTCGATTCCCAACTCCACCTCGCGATCGTCCAAGGTGTTATCCGGCTTCACCAGCGACACAAACGTCTTGTGCTGCTTTCTCACCACCGCCAGCATCGGAACCAATACCACGTCCTTCTTGCTGGCCTCGATGATCTGCACGTTGGCGGTCATCTGCGGCTTCAGCAGGTCCTTGTCCTCGCCGGTCACTTCGATCTTCACTTCAAAAGTCACCACGTTGCTAGTATTGACCCCCTGCGTCGCGATCCGAACGACCGTTCCGGTAAAATGCCTGCCCGGATACGCGTCGGCCGTGATGTCCACCGCCTGCCCCTTTTTCACCCCGCCGATCTGGCTTTCATCCACGCTGGCCAGAACGAAAATGTGCGACAGGTCCGACAGCGTCATCACGCTCGTCCCGCCCCCGACGTTGCTGATCGCCGAGGAGATGATCGTCCCCATCTGGATCGTCAGGTCAGACAGCACCCCATCCATCGGCGCCATCACCCTGGTGTAGTCCCTCTGCTGCACCGCGTTGGCCAGATTGATCTGATCGAGCTTGAGCTGCTCCTTGGCTAGCTCCACGTCCTCCTTCTTCACCTCCAGCGCCACGGCCTGGCTCTTGAGTTGCTCTTTGGCGATGCGGGCGTTCTCCAGATCGTCCTCGGCCTGGGCGGCATCGGTCTCGGCGGTTTCGAAATCCTCCGGAGAGGCCAGGTTCTGCGCCAGCAATTGCTTCTGGCGATCGGCCTTCCTGCGCAGGTTCTGGGCCTTGGTCACGGCGGAAACGATGTTCGCATCCGCCTGCTCCGTCGCCGTTTTCAGGTCCTGCTCGGCGATCCGCTCGTTCTCCTGGGCTTCCTTCAGCCTCGATTGCGACAGGGCCACCGTCACCGTCTCCTGATCCACCACCACCTGCTCGTCCTTCTGGTCGAGCTGCACCAGCAGATCGCCTTTCTTCACCTTGTCGCTGATGTCGAAGGGGAGCTCGATGACTTCGCCGTAGGCGCGGCATTTGATCTGCACGTCCAGGTTCGACGCCACCGGCCCGGTTGCCGCCACGCTCTGCGTGACGTCGCCGCGAGTGGCCGCGGCGGTGTACGAATCGGCCGGCAGCGTCGTCGCCACCTTGGCCCCTCGATCGTGAAAAAAAAACCCCGCCCCCGCGGTGGTTCCCGCCGCCACCACCGCCAGCACTATGACCCACGTCTTCGTCATGGCCCTTTCCTACCGATGCCCCGCAGCAACACGCTGGTGATGTGCTCGATCAAGTCGTCTTTGTCTTGCACCTTCGGCCCATACAGCATCACCGCACGCGCCATCGCCATGAGATAAAGCGGGGTGCGCTCGGGATGGCTGTCGTTGAATTCTCCGGCCGCCATCGCATCGCGGATCACCTTTTCAATCAGATCGGCACATTCCTTCCGCTTGTGGTCCCAGGAAGAACTCGCGTCGGGAACGCCCACGGTCCGCAATACCTCAAAAAACTGCGGATGATGCGTGCCATAATCAATGATTCCCGCAACGACGGTCCGCAGCTTCCCCGCGGCATCCAGACCCGGCTCTTTCACCTGCGCTTGGAGCCGATCCACCATGTTGGCAAATCCCTCGTAAACCAGGTTGTAATACAACTCCTCCTTGTTCTTGAAATAGATGTAGACCGTTCCTTTTCCGACTCCAGCCGCTTCTGCAACGTCGTCAAGACGCACTTTGTGGAACGGCTGTTCCGAAAAGAGCTTCACGGCCGTCTCGATGATATGTCTCCGCTTGTTCTCGTCTCGTAGTCTCATAGTTCTTGTGGTTAGAAAGTTGCCTCGTCAAACACGTTAACCGGTTAGTCGGTCATCTTAGATAAATGTGACCTGACTGCAATGAGGCAGACCCTGATGAGCTAATGAGGGAAAACCCCAGTCAACTATGGCCGGTCAAAATTATAGATGTTGCCGCTGTCGTTGAAGGATTGCTGTAACTTACTTTCCGGCAATGGATTATCGTAATTATTTGGATCGACCATGCTGCAAAATCCGCCGTTGCTGCGCTCCGGGCCGCCCGGGCCGGTGGAAATCAGCACGTACGGACCGTCATAGCTCAGTCTTTCACCGGCCAGAATCTCATTGTTGAAATTTCCGGCCGAATCCGGCTCCCCGAGCATCCATTGGATCGCCAACTCCGGTCGAAAATCGCTCCCCATCGTCTGCGTCGGGTTTGGCCATGGCTTGGCATAGTCCAGGTTCCCAGTTACGGGGTTCGGAACGTTCCATCCGATACCGCTTGCGCTGGTGCTGAAAAACGTCGCGCCGTCCCGCCAATCCCAAATGGCGTTCTGTCCATTGGCGCCATCCACGGATTTTGGCTGCGAGTAACCAAAAAGCGGGCCCGCCTGAACGGAAGCATTCGCGGCGTA
>JBEKIV010000175.1:0-8640 GCA_050011595.1 Tepidisphaeraceae bacterium | reverse complement strand
CCGCCCTGGACAGTTTGACCACTCCTTCAAGCAGGCTCTTTCTCGCCTCCGCATCAAAGGACAGCATCTTCACGGCCATTTCGGTCTCCTTCGTTTCGTTGTGTTGCCATTTGGACAGGCGAGGAATCCGCGCCCGCCGACGACCCTCCAATGAACAAAATCAATGCCGATCACAGGGCAGGGACGGAATGAACATAACATAAATAAATGTCGATAGTTACGTTCTATCTCCGCACGCGCCGCCGCGGGGCCTGCCCTGTCAGCGTGGCAGGCCGTGAGTTTGGTTCCAAAACATAGTTGCCAAGATGGCAGATGGCTGAGCGTGCCCATGTTCCGCGGCGGGAAGAGGTCGCTACAATGGATCGAGTGCAACGATCCGGTTGGAAACGTGGGTTTCGCAGGGCGATCCGCATCGCGCTAGTGATCGGCGGGCTTTGGGGCGGCTGGCTGGCGGCCAGTGCGTTGAACGACCACCGAAACGACGTTCCGCGGCGGATTGTCCCGGCAAGTCAACCGTCGGCCGGCACGTCGAAAGGATGACGCCGCTCACGGAGCGGTGGTCGGCGTTTGGCGCGATTTGGTCATGGCATCGAGCCGGGGATCGAAGCTGTCGTCAATCCAGCGAACCAGTTGAAAATCCTTCTTGTAATCTATTGGAATGAAGTGCAGTTGTGGATTGTTCGTGGAACTGTCCGACGAACCGGCGGTCTCGGAATCCGCCTCGGGGGTTGGAGTGGAAGCGGCGGGCTTGAAGCCGAGAATCGCTTGCCGAACCTTCTCGGCCAAGTCGGGCTTCAGATTGTAAAACCATCCGATGGTTGTCCGGGGGATTACTTCCGATTGGTAAATCACTTTGAATTGTGACTTTTCGACGGTGCCATCGTCCAGGAGACTTTGCACCTTGTCGTTGGAGACGGCAGCCGAGTCGTATTGGCCTTTGACCACGCTCACGATGGATCGCTTCTGGCCCATTGACCAGGTGATGAAGTAATCGACGTTAGGGCGCATTTGCTCGTTCTGCATCAGCATCGCGACGGCGGCGCGATAGCCGGTGATGGAGGCCGGGACGGTGCAGAGAAGCGAGTGTCCCTTCAAATCGGCGGGAGTGGCGATTGCGCTGGCGGCCGGAACGATGATGTCGAGATGATTTCCGTTGACGCCGCTGTTGTCGCCGAGGACCGCGGCGGGCTGGAAGCCGTACTCGTTGACGAGAAACGGGGTATCGGCCGCGTGCAGGGCGAGGACGTGGATGTTGCCCCTGTTGATGTCGGCAAGCTGATCGGCGCTGTTGTTAAATTGCCGGTCAGTCACCTTCTTGCCGGTGATTTGCGAGAGATATTTTTCGAATTGGGCCCAATTGGTGCCGGGGTTTTCGGAGTCGCCGGTAATATGCGCCAGTACCAGGACATCGGGATCGATCAATTGATCCGGCTGAGCGGGCGGGTCGGCGAGCATTCGGCCGCGGCTGTCGGTGAATCGGCTCGCCAGGGGTTTGGACGCGGGGGCGATCAATCCCGCGCTTAGCACGGTTTTTTCTTCGGTCTGCTTTTCCGAATCCCGCGCCTTGATCGTCCGCACCGCCTCGTTTCCGACGTACAGAATGGCGGCGATCAGACATAAAAACAGAATGACCAGCGCCCATGTTCCCGTCAGTCCCCCGCCTGACGGTGCGTTGTTGGTGGATTGCGAAAACCCTGATCCATCGCTCATGGTCGATTTCCTTCCGCAGTCGAGGACATTTCAAAGTTCAGAGCGGCCTCGCCACGACCCGCGCCGCCGCGGGCGTTGGAAGAACTCCGTTCATTTTGAAATAAATCTTCTCGAAGCGCTGAAGCATCGCCGGGAATTGTTAAGTTGGCGCGTGAATTGGATGAAGATTCGATTTACACGTGCTGGAGTTTGTTCATCCCATTCAGCGCCGCGACTTTGTACGCCTCGGCGAGGGTGGGATAGTTGAAAACGCTGTTGACGAAATAATCGAGCGTTCCTTGCAGGGCCATGACGGCCTGGCCGATGTGGATTAGTTCGGTGGCGCCGGTGCCGATGGCGTGGACACCGAGGATTTGACGGTTTTGCTGGTGGATCAGGAGCTTGAGCATGCCGTCGGTGTCTCCCAGGAGTTGGCCGCGGGCCAGTTCGCGGTATTGGGCAATGCCCGCCTCGTAGGGGATGCCGGCGGTGGTCAGTTGGATCTCGGTCCTGCCGACCATGGAGATTTCGGGGATCGCGTAAATGCCGATGGGGAAAAGCTCGGGGATGCTGCGGGTGGGAGCGCCGAAGGCATGGCAGACCGCCAGCCGGCCCTGTTCCATCGCGGTGCTGGCCAAGGCGGGAAATCCGATCACGTCGCCGACGGCATAAATGTGCGGCACTTCGGTTTGGTAGTCGGCATTGACCTTGAGCCTCTCGCGGTCGTCGGCCTTGAGGCCGGCGCATTGCAGGTTGAGCGCTGTAGTGGTTCCCTGCCTGCCGACGGCGTACAGCAGCGTCTGGGCGCGCAGGGTTTTGCCGCTTTCCAGCGTCGCCTGCACGGCCGCGCCGTTGCCGAGCTCTGCGGGCAACCGTTCGATCTTGTGGACCTTTTCGCCCAGGCGCAGCGTCACGCCCATGCGGCGCATCTGGTATTGCAAGGCCTCGGTGATCTCCGCATCGAGAAACCCAAGCACCTCGTTGCGGCCTTCCACCAGGGTGATCTTCACGCCCAGGGCCGCCAGCATGCAGGCATACTCGATTCCGATCACGCCTCCGCCGACAACGATCATGGATTTGGGAATGTGATCGAGCTTGAGCAACTCATCGGAAGTGAAAACGGTCTTATTGTCGAAGGGGACGGAATCGGGCCGGGCGGGACGGGTCCCGCTGGCGACGATGATCGTGTCGCCGCTGATGACCTCGAAATCGTCCGGCCGCTCGACGTGGATGACGGTTGCCTGCTCGAATTTCGCGGTTCCCCAGACCAGATCGACGCCATTGCGCTCGAGCTGGTTACGGATCAGATCTAATTCGGTGTGGACGACCTGCTCGCTGACGTAGATGAGATCGGCGATGGTGATGGTTCGCTTGACGCGATAGCATTCGCCAAAAAGGCTGCGGCGGTTGAGGCCCGTCAGATGCAGGACGGCCTCGCGCAAGGCCTTGGAGGGGATGGTGCCGGTGTTGATGGACGTGCCGCCGAGGACGTTGTTTTTTTCAATGATGCAGACTGTCTTGCCGAGTTTCGCCGCCTGAATCGCGGCTTTCTGGCCGCCCGGTCCGGAACCGATCACAACGCAATCGAAATGCCTCATGTCATTGCCGTGGAAAAAAACCTGGACTCGGTTGGGCTGGTTTCCGGAGGAGATGTTACGGGAAAGCCGACCGTGCGTCCACCGAACAAACCGGGCGCTTCAATTTGTGCAGCCGTTGCGCTTTCCAAGCCGACACTAAAATATATCGGACGTTTGGGAACCACCACGAGCCAAGGATGGCCGAACATGAGCCTGGTAGATTACGCCGAGCAGAAGAGCCTGAATCCATTTCATTTTGCCGTCGGGTGTATCGTTTTGACGATGATCGCTTGTTTCTGCGTCGTCGTGGCATGCGTCGTGTGTTTGCGGTAGGAAGAGCCCCCGATGCAAACCGCGCGCAAATCCATTTCCCGGCAAAAGCCCGGTTTCATCGGGCCACGGCGGCAACGGCATGGGCAATCCAGCCGTCAATGGTCGGCGCCCAATCGATCGCCAGCCGATGGACATACAGGGCCGTCACCGCGCCGGCGAAGACGTCCATGGTGTAATGGGCTCGTAGGACCAGGACCGTGCTCACCTCGAATAACACGATCAACGCGCCCAGCAATACTCCGACCGGCCCACAGGCCGTGGCCAGAACGGCCGAGCCATAGACGGCAATGGCGGTGTGGCCGGAGAAGAATAGATCGTTGGAAGTGCCATAGGTGACCAGCATGGCCGGAAAGGCGGGGCTGCGCCAGATCATCCCCGGCGGCGGAGGCAGAGGACAAAAGGCCTGGCAGAATTGGCGCAGCGCAAAGAGCATCAGCAATCCGAGAAATGGCTGGATCGTCGGGCCGAAAATCGCTGAAGCGAGGAGATAGAACCCCAGCAAATCGATGACCAGCGAACTGGATATAAGCAGCGCGTTTGCACGATGTGGATTGTCCAGCAGGCGGCGGTTGATCCGGGCGGTGCGGCGATGAATTCCATCGCAAATCACAGCGGCTTCTTCACCGGTTGCCGGTGCGCGCCGTGCCAAAAGCCATTGTGTCCAGAACCACAGGGCGAGACTGCCCGCGATCGCCAGGACGCGTGCGGCAAGCACGGGATATGCGACCATCGCAATGCCGGGTGCATTCACGGGCAATCCTCCAATCCGAGCATCTGCCGCAATTGGGCGGCGATCTGGCCCATCAGTGGGTCGTCCCCGCCACGGCCCTCGCGGGCGGGGGAAGCCTCAATCGCCTCGCCCACGGTAATCGTCGCGTGGATCGGGCCATGGACGCGAACCCGATCCGTCAGGTCCTCCTCGAATCGCTCCACCGTTTCCAGCAATCGCTCCGGCGTTGGATTGGTGCGCACGTAATCCGGCGGATAGTGGAACAACTGCTGGGCCAGGTACAGGTCGGCGAGCTGCTTCCACCGGCGCTGGCGCTCGGTCTCATCCACTTGGTCCTTGGTCATGTCGGGGAGGATGGCCGAGCGCAAGCGCTTGACCCTAGACAGAACGCTGCCTTCCTGCTTCCCTCCAAGCCATTTTTGTTCGAGCGGGACGAGAATTGCGTCGATCAGACCGGCCAATCGCGGCCCCACGTTGCCGCCGCGGGCTTCACCCAGGTATTCCAACTCTTTGAGCGTCAGCAAAGCGCCTCCGGTTTTGTAGATGCGCTCGGCCAGTGCAAGCTGTTTTTGTTTTCGCCAGGTCAGGCGCGTTTCGATCTCGTCCAACACGGCGGTGATTGCCGGCTCGACGTTGCCCTGAAACCGATACCGGATGGCCACCGGATGCACGAGCACATTCCGCGGCGGCTGGAACTTGGCGCGCTTCTTGGCGGCAGACCGCGCGATCATCGCGGCTCCGTCGAGCAGTTCATTGAGCCGATCGTTGGTGCGCGAAACGTACCCTTCGGGGAAAATCACCAGGGGGCGCTCGGCGTGCTCCAGGATTTCCACGGCCGTATTCAACGCGGTGCGATCAATCCCCTCGCGATAGATGCTGAACGCGCCGGCGCGCCGCAGCAGGAACGTCTGCACGCGGTCCTGCATAAAAACGTGCCAACTCGCCATGACATAAAATGGAGAGCGGACGGCGCGTGAAAGAATGCCCATCAGCAGGGGATCCTCATCACGACAATGGTTGGGCGTCAGCAGGATGCCGTGCCCGGCCGCGATGGATTGCCGAAGCCGCTCGGCATTGACGCACTCGACCTGCATCACGCCGTATTTTTTCCGCAGCAACCGCGGGGAATAGAGGGAAAGGATGGTCGGCCAAATCCGGCCGCGATGCGGCGGCACCGGAACGTAGGGCTTGTCGATGACGATATTCTGCATGCCCGGCTTCTCGACATAGCGTGCCCGAGCGGATGCGCGGCGTCAATCGGCCCGAGAGGGAAGCGCGATATGAATCGTCTGTTCTATGGGGCGCTCTTGTTCCAGACAAAGGCCACGTGACGGCAGGAAAAGGCGCCAAGCTGGCGGCCGAGAATGTCGCTCGATTCCTGGCGAAATCCCAGGCTGCCGGCCAGCTCCAACCACTGCGCCGGCTTCCATTCGCGAAAGGGATAGGAAATCCGTTCCGACCAAGCGAGCCAGCGATGGAAGGTCCGGAAGACAAAGCGATCCCAGAAACTCGACGTGACATCCTCAAAAACGATCACGCGCCGGCGGCAAACCCTGCGGGCCTCGGTCAGGATGGCCTTGGCATCTTCGGCGTGATGCAGGACAAATATGAGCAGCACGACGTCGAAACTGT
The DNA here is from genome assembly GCA_050011595.1 of Tepidisphaeraceae bacterium. GTDB lineage: Bacteria > Planctomycetota > Phycisphaerae > Tepidisphaerales > Tepidisphaeraceae > PALSA-1353. The sequence goes on along the minus strand of JBEKIV010000175.1, from coordinate 2,679 downwards.
CGTCGGGAAAAGGCAATTGCCGGCCGTCGAACAAGGTCAGCGGCACATCGGTCACGTTGAAATCTTCCACGTCCACGGGCACGACTTGGCAGCCCACTTTCTTTTGCAGCTGAAGGACGAGCCGGCAATCGCCGGCGCCGATGTCCAGCACGCGGTCGGTCGGCTCGATGAACCGCGCCAGATGGCGGGCGGTCCAGCGCGCGCGATGTTCATAGACCCGGCGTCTTATATTGGCCACAAGCGAAGCTGCCATGGAATCTCCCGGGCGGTCGCGAAGAGGTTTGGTCGAGGATTCAGACATTAAACAGGAAGTGCACGATGTCGCCGTCCTGCACGACGTAACTCTTGCCCTCGGCGCGCATTTTTCCAGCGGCCTTGATGGCGGTTTCAGTTTTGTATTGCTGAAGGTCCTGGAGCGTATAGACCTCGGCCCGGATGAATCCGCGTTCGAAATCGGTGTGAATGACGCCCGCCGCCTGGGGGGCGGTGGCGCCAATGGGGATGGTCCAGGCGCGGATTTCATCGGGACCGGTGGTGAAGAAACTGTGCAAGCCGAGCAGGCGATACGCCTCGCGGGCCAGCGTGGCCAGGGCAGGCTCCTTCAAGTCCATGGCGGCGAGCATCTCGGTCCGATCGGAAGGTTCCAGTTCGGCCAGCTCCGCTTCGAGCTTTCCACAAACGGGGATGACGACGCCCCCTTCCCCGGCTGCGCGCTGGCGCATCGAGGAGACCAACGGACCCTGTCCGTGAACGTCTGATTCGTCGACGTTGGCGACGTAGAGGACCTTTTTGGCCGTAATCAGGCCGAAGGATTTGACGATCTTGCGCTCGTCGGGATTCAGTTCCAGCGAGCGGACGGGTTTGGCCTGATGGAGAACTTCCTTGGCGCGTTTCAGCAGCTCGGCCCTGGCGAGGGCTTCCTTGTCGCCGCCGTGGGCGATGCGCTCGGCTTTGTCGAGCGACGGTTCGACTGTTTCCAGGTCGGCCAGCGCAAGTTCGATGTCCAGGGTGTCGATGTCGCGGACGGGATCGACGGTTCCGTCGACGTGGATGACGTCGGCGCTGGCGAAGCAGCGGACGACGTGGAGGATGGCATCGACCTCGCGGATGTGGGAGAGAAATTTGTTGCCCAGGCCTTCGCCGGTGCTGGCGCCGCGGGCGATGCCGGCGATATCCACGACGCGTAGGGAGGCGGGGACGATTTTTTCCGTTTCCTGGAACTGGTTGATGATCTTGAGCCGGCCGTCGGGGACGGCGACGACGCCGACGTTGGGCTTGACGGTTTTGAAGGGATAATTGGCGGCCAGTGCCCCCGCCGCAGTGAGCGCGTTGAAGATCGTGCTCTTGCCGACGTTGGGAAGACCGACGATTCCGACTTCTAGGGCCATGAACTACATCTCCCTCAGATGGTAGCTCTTGATCGTTGTCTGCTGGAAATCCGGATAGGCGTTCAGGTCGTATTCGGCGAGGTCCAGGCCATCGAATTCATCGGGTTCGCGGGATCGAATGCCGACGGTGGCGCGAAGCAGGAAGAAGAGCAGGGCCGAGGCGGCAACGGCCAGGGCGGCGACGATGGCCAGGGCCACGGCCAATGCGGCGAGGCGGCCGGCGCGCTGGGCCCAGGTGCCGCGGGCGAGGAGGGCCAGGGCGAGGGCGCTCCAGGCGCCGCCGAGGCCGTGGATGGCGATCCCGGCGGCGGGGTCGTCGATCTTCCAGATCATGTCCAGCTTGACGACGGAGTAAGGGATGATGATCCCGGCGACGGCGCCGGCGAGGACGGCGCGGGCGGGGATGAGCAGATCGGCGCCGGCGGTGATGGAGACCAAGCCGCCCAGCATTCCGGCGTAGACGAGAAAGACGTCCTGCCGGCCGTAACGGATGGAGCAATAGACAAACGCCGCGACGACGCCGGCCGCGCCGGCGAGGAGGGCGTTGAAGGCGGCCTCGGCGGGGTTGGAAGCGAAGGCGGCGACGTAGGGAATCCACATGGCCAGGACGAGCAGGACCCCGCCGGTGGCCAGCGGAAGATTGTGACCGGGGATGGCGTTGGTGGATCCGTCGCGGTTGTATTTTCCGAGGCGCGGTCCGACGGCAAGGACGGCGACGAGGGCGACGAGGGCGGCGGAAAAGTGGATGAACGTGGCGCCGGCTTCGTCGACGAAACCGTGATCCACCAGCCAATTCCATTGCAGCAGCTTCCACGTCAGGGGAGTAAGGATGCCGGGCAGGAGCGCGGCGGAAGCGATGCCGACGATTGCGCGGGAACGCTCGATGGTCGCGCCGGAGACGATGGCCGGTCCGATGAGAAAGATTGCGGCGAGAAACAGGGCGGTGGACCCCATGGGATGCGCGATTTCGCGCCAGGAGCCGTGGATGGCGGCGCCGATGGCGGCGTAGGCGAGGATGCCGACGGCGATTTCGACGATTGCCCGAAAGAGGGTGGAAACGGTATTTTTGGATCGGGAGATTCCCGCGAGATAGAGAGCGAATCCCACGCGAAGCAGAACGGCCGCGACGCCAAAAAGGACCCAGGGATCAATCATGACGCCCGATTTTCTACCGGATTCGAGGGCGGGGTTACTGGGGGGGGGAGCCAAAGGCTGAATGCGGGAGGCGACGAGGGGTTGGCGGGTCTGGGCCAAATTTGTAGGTAAGGGGATGCCCGTTGGGGCAAATCCG
>JBEKIV010000174.1:0-8642 GCA_050011595.1 Tepidisphaeraceae bacterium | reverse complement strand
GATTCTGCTGGTGCTGGTTCAGAAGGGCCGCGGCGGAGGACTTTCCGGCGCGTTCGGCGGCGCGGGCGGCAACACGGCGTTCGGGGCAAAAACCGGGGACGTTCTCACCTGGGCCACCAGCGTCGTCTTCGCGCTCTTCGTCATATTGGCCGTGGTGCTCAACCTGATCTGCGACAAAATCGGCAATCAGACGCAGCCCACGCAACAGACCCAGCAAACGCAACGTGCGCCGGCCTCGCCGTCTTCACCGACTGGCGGAAGATGAGGACTGGCGCGGAAAATGAGCCGCTAATCCCTTCACGGACGCAAATCGAATGATTGTCAGCATGACCGGATTTGGAGACGCCAGCGCCGAGCGCGACGGGACGCATTACGCCGTCGAAATCCGCGCTCTGAACAACCGATTTTTCAAATCCACCATCAAGCTGCCCGACAACGTCAGCGGAATGGAACCGGAGGTCGAAACGCTCCTGCGCGAGGGGCTTGGCCGGGGATCGATCACCTACATCCTGAAGATGCGCACCGACAGCGCCGAGGCCGCGTATCACATCAACACCAGCGCCCTGACGGCCTATCTCGAACAACTGCAACAGGTCCGGGGCCTGGACAAGATCGTGCAGATCGACCTGGCCAGCCTGGTGCAGCTTCCCGGCGTCTGCCAGGAGCCGCGGGACGACACCGACGAAATCGCGCGGCATGGCAAGGTCATCCGCGAATTGACCTCGACGGCCATCGGCAAGCTCGCCGCCATGCGCGGCCGCGAGGGCCAGGCCCTCATGGCAGACCTGCTCAAGCATGCACACCTGATAGCCGCGCAACTAGCGGAAATCGAAAAGCGGGCGCCGATGGTGATCGAGGACTATCACCGCAAATTGACCCAGCGCGTCAACCTGCTGATGAGCAAGGCGGAATTGCAAGTCAGCCAGGCCGATCTCTTGAAGGAAGTCGCCGTGTTCGCCGAGCGGGCGGACATCAGCGAGGAGATCCAGCGTCTGACCAGCCATCTCGAAGCGTTCGAGCATTCGTGCCGGACCGGAGAGCACGCGGGCCGCAAGCTCGATTTCATCGCCCAGGAAATGCTCCGCGAAGCCAACACCATCGCCTCGAAGGCCAACGACGCCGACATCGCCCGGCACATTGTCGAGATCAAAGGCGCCATCGATCGTCTGAAGGAACAGGTGCAAAACGTCGAGTGAAGTCCCCCGGAGCGCATGCCGAGCCAGTCCAAAAATCCCGGCCTTTTGATCGTCCTGTGCGGCCCGTCGGGGGTCGGCAAGAGCACCATCTCGCGCCAGCTTGCCGAGAAATGCTCCGTCAGTTACATCGTCAGCGCCACCACCCGCCCGCAGCGTCCGGGTGACGAGATGGGCAAGAGCTACGAACACGTGTCGAAGCAGGAGTTTTTCCGCCGGCTCGACGCCGACGAATTTTTGGAATACGCGCAGGTGTACGGCGATTATTACGGCACGCCGAAGCATCCCGCGCTGGATTTGCTGGCCCAGGGCAGGAACGTTTTGCTGGAAATTGACGTTCAGGGGGCCTTACAGGTCCGTTTTCAGCATCCCGAATGCCTGTCCATCTTCATTCTTCCGCCCGACGAGCCTACACTGTTGCAACGGCTCGAGGGGCGCGGACGGGATAGCGCCGAGGAAATCGCCAAGCGTTTCCGCGCCGCCAAGCGGGAAATCCACATGGGCAAGGGAAGCCGGGCGTTCGATTACATGGTCATCAACGACGATCTGAATCTGGCGGTCGAGGAAATCATCAAAATCATCAAACACAAACGCGCGGAGGCTTCGCCTTTCCGCAATGGAGGCATCTGATTCATGATTGAAGCATTGACGAGCGACCAAATCGTGGCCAAAGTCGGCGGCCGTTTCAAGCTGACCGCCCTCATCCAGAAGCGCATGCTGGAGCTGATGGATGGGGCGCGACCCCTGGTGGAACGGGGGAACATGACCGACCTGGAAGTGGCGATTCAGGAGGTCCTCCAGGACAAGATCGCCATCGATTACGAAGCCAGCGGCCTGCGCGCGCCGGAAGCATAACCCGCGGCCCGCCGACTTCAGTGGCCTGCCGACTTCAAGTCGGCAGGTATGGTGCGACCCCATGCCGCCGACCCGTGCCGATCCTCCCGCGCTGAAGCTCAAAGGCCGCGAGATCGTCGTCGCGGTGTGCGGGGGCATCGCGGCATACAAGGCCGCCGACGTCGTCAGCCAACTGGTGCAGCTCGGCGCGGGCGTCACCGTCGTCATGACCCCGGACGCCCAGCGGTTCGTCGCGCCCCTCACGTTCCAAGCCCTCTCGGCACGTCCCGTCCGCACGGAAATTTTCGACCTGGCCGACAGCTCCGATCCCCAGCATATCTCGCTCACCGAACGGGCTGACCTCATGCTCGTCGCCCCGGCAACCGCCAACGTCATCGCCAAGGTCGCCGCCGGGTTGACCGACGATCTGGTCAGCCTCATGGCGTGCGCCGCCGCTTGTCCCGTGGTTTTCGCACCGGCCATGAATCACCGAATGTGGGAAAACCCCATCGCCCGGGAAAACGTCGCCAAGCTGAAACGGCATGGCTACCGATTCATCGGCCCGGAACCGGGCTGGCTCGCCTGCCGCAACGTGGGCCTCGGCCGCATGACCGAGCCGTCGGAACTCATAGCGGAATTGGTCAAGATGATCGGGGACGCCCCCCGCCGTCCGCGCGCCCGCTCAAACCCCTGACCGAAACGAAAAACCCCAGGGCGATTGCCCTGGGGTTTTAGAATTGGATTCCGGAAAAAGTCCGCGCTTTACATTGCCGCGGAGGCGGCGACCTCGGACGTGTCCCAGTCGCGAATCGGGATTGGGACGGAGGCGCCCGGCACTTCGCGGCCCAGAGCCGTCTGGTAGAACGCCAGGGGACTGAGGCGGTGCTCCCACAACTGACGATTGGCGGCCTGGATCGAGCGGAATCGCTGCGGCGTCAACCTCGCGTGGAAATCCACGAGAATCTCGCCGGCGGAGTCAATCTGGTCCTCTTCAACCCAAACGCAGTGTTTACGCCAGTCGATTTCATCCTCAAACGGCAGGACGCAACGGGTATTAATGAACAAAGGAATTCTGCCGGCCGCGAGCACTTCATAAAATCGGTAGGAGAAATTCCCCGCGCCGCGAATGCAAAGGGTGTAGTCGTTGTTGATGACGTTGTTCCAGAAGTCCTCGCGGGGTCTGAACTCGCCCAAGGCGTGGCGTCCTCGAAACCGCCCGCGCATCCCCGCCCAATACGACTGCCTCATGATGAAATTTCCGTGCAGATTCTTCGTGCGTTTCAGCGCTCGAATCACTCTGGCCCGCAAACACAACCCCTCCGCCTTTCGCCGGCGCCGCGCCATTCGATAGACCGTGCGCATCAGCGGATTGCTGACGTATCCGCAGAATCCCACCGAGGGCTCGGCGCTTAATTCGCGCAGAGGAATCTTCTTCCCCAACTCTATCTGCGGGTCGGAGACCTGCGCCGCCATGGCCTGCTCATGATCCTTACGCCGGTTGGAAAAAAGCGAGTGTCGATAAACCGTGCCATAAGGAACGTTCACGGACTCGTCGGCGTCGCCCCAGGAGAAGAATACGCATCCGATGTTCCGCTTGCGGGCTTCGTTGGCGACCTCTTCGACTTCGGGACATGAAGCGGCGCGATAGGGATAGATCAGCACCTCGGCATCATTCATATCATCGACGACCTGGAACGAATTAGCCGCCTCGGCGTTGAGCCGGTCGCGCATCCTCTCCTCGGGCCCAAGCGGGGTGGTGGCGCCGCTGCATCCGCCAGCGCGAAGCGCGGCTACCAGGTCCAGAGGCGGTATAGCCGGATCCAGATGAGGAAAGTGGACTCGAATCATTTGAGCCTTGCCAAGTTCCCAACAGCCAAGAAATGTGCCGCTCGGTCCCTTTGAAATGACGCCATCCACACTCAGCGTCTATTCTCTTCATCCTTAGTATAACCCAGATTTGCAAATCGAGCAAGGAAATTAGCCGCAGGCCGGGAATTATTTAAGATATTTTAACAAAATGGCTTATGACAATTGACGCTTGGAATCGGCAAACTTTCGGTTGACGCATTTCGAGAAGGGGATATTGCAGGAAAAGCGTCTGGTTTACCGGACGTCGCAACCCAAATTTTGACACCCTTCACCCGCGTCATTAGTATGGCCGGCTCGCGTTTTTTGGAGAAAATTCAGATGCCCCAACCGCTCAAAATGGTCTACGAAAAGGACGCCCCGCTCGACGCCTTGCAAGGCAAAACCGTGGCGATTCTCGGCTTCGGCTCACAGGGTCATGCCCACAGCTTGAACCTCCGCGACAGCGGCATCAAAGTCGTCGTCGCCGAACTCAAAGACACCTTCAACCACAAGCTGGCCATCCAACATGGATTCGATCCGGTCGGAGTGGAGGATACGGTCAAGGCGGGCGATCTCATCGTCCTGACCCTTCCCGACGAGATTCAGCCCGGCGTGTATGCCAAGAGCATCGGCCCGCATCTCAAATCGGGCAAGGCGTTGGGCGCCACCCACGGCTTCAACATCCATTTCAAAACCATAGTCCCGCCGAAGGACGTGGACGTGGTGATGGTCGCGCCCAAAGGACCCGGACACCTGGTCCGAAGCGAATTCGAGCGCGGCGGCGGCGTTCCGTGCCTCCTGGCCGTCCATCAAAACCCCTCGGGAAAGGCGCGCGACATCGGCCTGGCCTGGGCGCGCGGAATCGGCGGAGCCCGCAGCGGAGTCATCGAAACCACCTTCAAGGACGAATGTGAAACCGATCTCTTCGGCGAACAGGCCGTCCTCTGCGGCGGACTGTCCGCCCTCATCAAAGCCGGATTCGAGACCCTCACCGAGGCCGGTTATGCCCCCGAAATGGCCTATTTCGAATGCGTCCATGAAGTGAAACTCATCGTCGATCTGATCTACCAGGGCGGATTGGATTACATGCGCTATTCCATCAGCAACACCGCCGAATACGGCGACCTGACGCGCGGCCCGCGCATCATCACTCCGGCCGTCAAAGCCGAGATGAAAAAAATCCTCGGCGAAATCACCAGCGGCCAGTTCGCCAAGGAATGGCGGCATGAATTCGAAACCGGCATGAAGAACTTCAAGCGGCTCTACGAGCAGGACAACAACCACCCCGTCGAGGTGACCGGCCGGCGATTGCGCAAGATGATGCCGTGGCTCAAGGCGAAAGAACCGCCGAAGGGCTAAACGCTTCCCCTGACCGATGCAGCCGATTTGCTTCTATCGACGGGCGACACTGGAAGACGTCGGTCCGCTGGTGGAACTGCGCCAGGCATTCCTTGCTGAAGTATCGGGCGCATCGGTATCCGACCCCGTCCTGGGCCAGTCCCTCGTCGAATATTTTTCCAGGACGATTCCGTCGGAGGAATTCATCGGCTTTCTCGCCGTCGCGGATGCCGCGGTCGTCGCCACCAGCGGCCTGGTGTTTCATCGGCATCCCCCCTCGAATCGCAATCCGACCGGCCGTGAGGCTTACATCATGAATATGTACACCGATCCCGCCTGGCGCCGCCGCGGCATCGCAAGCCGGCTCCTGCAAATGCTTATCGATTATGCGCGGCAGAATGATTGCGCGAAGATTTCGATGCATGCGTTGCCCAAGGGGCGGTCGATCTATGTCAACGCCGGGTTTGTGCGAATCGAAACCGAAATGCGGTTGGATTTACGCGGCAAATAACCCTGCGACTCGCGTCATGCGATCTTCTTTTCCCCGGCGGCCAGCCGTTCGGCGATCCAGACCTTGATGATCGACTGGCGGGTCACCCCCAATCGCTCAGCCTCGCGATCCATTTGGGCCACCATCCATCGCGGAAAATCCACGTTGACACGTTGGATTTCCACGTCGACCCGCCGAGCAGAGGACCAATCAACATAGTCGGTAAGGTCGACTCCGGCATCATGTAAAGTGTCGAACTCTTCCGCCGTGAGTTTTGCCTTTTTCTTAGCTGCCTTCTTCATATCGCTTCCTGAATTCAAAACGGGGAATTTATGTATAGAAACTATACCTTTTTTGCACTAGGATTGCAATCCCAAAAAGAAGCCCCGGATGTACATCCGGGGCTTTGCAGATTGAACTGCTGCGAGCTGCCGTAGCAGCTGCGTGCATCGCGGGAGTCTCACCCGCGAAAGCTGCTTACAGCAGCTCACGGCGGAGGGCAAGCCCTCCGCTGCGGAGGGCAAGCCCTCCGCTTGTACAGTCAGAATAGGTCACGGATCACCTCCCTTTCATGATAAGACACACGCGTGATGCGGCGCCTATCGGGTCACGCCAAGCCGTCGCGGGCGTAGCAGCCCGCCGCCGGGCTTCCAATCCCGGAAACGCCTTTCCGGGAACGTGGCCGCCGCCGGGAGTACTCGGCGACAGCCCCCGCTACCGGCGGTCGATCTCTACAGGCCGGTCGCGGCGGGAATATTTTAGCCTCTCCAAATGCAATTTCCAGCCGACGGGTTGTACAATTCTTCCATGCCCGAAGCCAAAAACACGATTGATAACGCCCTGCTGGAAATGCGCTGGCGATGCCTTTCGCTGGCCGCCGATCTGGACCGGCTCGACCGCGCCCAAGCGGCGAAATCCGACCCGGGTCTCTTGAAACTGCATGAGGCCCTCCGCGTCCTATTGGATGCCAGGGCCAACCGCGCCGAGCGCGTGCAGATGATTTTCTCCGACCAAACTCCTCCACCTCCCTATGGGAAGGCGGGCAAGCGATGAATCTGATCGATCCGCACATTCACTGCGTCAGCCGCACGACCGACGACTATCAATTCATGGCTCGTTGCGGGGTGGTCGCCGTTTCCGAGCCGGCCTTTTGGGCCGGATTCGACCGCTCGTCGGCATCGAGCTTCGCCGATTATTTCCATCATTTGACCGACGTCGAACCGGCCCGCGCCGCGCGCTTCGGCATCGATCACTACTCCTGGCTCTGCATCAATGCCAAGGAAGCGGAAGACGTCGCCCTCGCCCGCCAGGTCATCCGGCTGATTCCCCCGCTGCTGGATCATCCGCGCGTGCTGGGCATCGGCGAGATCGGCCTCAACAAGAATACCCCCAACGAGATCGCCATCTTCGAGGAGCAGGTGGATCTGGCCGCCCGCCACGATCAGCTCATCCTCATCCACACTCCGCACCTGGCGGACAAGCACAAGGGCACGGCGATCATCTGCGACATTCTGAAAAACGACCGCAGGATCGTCCCGCAACGGGTTTTGATCGACCATTGCGAGGAACACACGATCCGGATGGCTCGCGACGGCGGCTTCTGGTGCGGCCTGACGATCTATCCCGTGACCAAGGTGACGCCCCAGCGCGGGGTGGACATGCTCGAACAATTCGGCCCCGAAAAAATCTGCGTCAACAGCGCCAGCGACTGGGGCGAATCCGGACCGCACATGCTCATCGACACGCTGCTGGAATACAGGCGGAGGGGGCACGGCGAGAGCGATGTGACCAACGTTTTCTATAACAACCCGTGCAGGTTTTTTGGGCAATGCCCGAAGTGGAAACTCGAAATTCGAAATTCGAATGACGGGGCCCCGGCGGAATTTTGCCGGGGACCCCAATCAAATTCGAAATTCGAATGATGAAACGGCGTTTGTTTCGAATTTTGAGTTTCGAATTTGATTCGTCATTCGAATTTCGAGTTTTCGAAGGCTTTTTCTGACAAACCCGGACATATCCGGTAAAATGGAACTCCCAGGCCAAGCAGGGCAATTGACGACACGAATGCAAAGCGCCTATCTGGAAATCAAGGACCCCAAAGCCACGCGGCAAATTCCGCTCGATAGCGGCCCTCTGACCATCGGCCGGAATTTCACCAATCTCCTGGTGATCGACGAACCCCGCGCCAGCCGGTTTCACTGCGTCATCGAACGGGATTCCGACGGCTTCCACGTCCGCGACCTCAAATCCCGCAATGGAACGCTGATCAACGACAAACCCCTGCACGGCGCGTCGGCGCTGGCGCCCGGCGACATCGTGAAAATCGGAAGCACCGAGATCAAGCTGGTCGTTCAGGCTGCGCGGGCCGCGCCAGGCACGCCTTCCAAGCTCGCGGCCGACACCGCAATAGCCGAATTGGCGGACCTGGTCAGCGACAAGGACGAAGCCGACGAGGACGAAGAAAAGTCTGCCGAGCCTGTGGCCGCCACCAGTGAATTTGAACGCCAACTCCGGGAGCGCGCCGACGTCCTGACCGACAGAACCTTCACCGACCGCCAGATCGCCCTCATCAACGCCCGCGGAAAGCTCGCCTATCCCGCCGACGGCAAAAAAGACGTCGGCGAGGCGGTCACCATCCTTCGGCTCATCATGCTCCTCTGCTTCCGCAGCCGCGCCACCGACATTCACGTCGAACCGAAGATGGACGACGTTCACGTTCGCATCCGCGTGGATGGAACGATGATCGATGCCGTCCGTCTCAGCAAGGAACTGGGCGTCAAGCTGCTGTCGGCGGTCAAGGTCCTCAGCGACATCGACATCGCCCAGCGCAACATCGTTCAGGAAGGCCATTTCAGCGCCAGAGTTCCCACCAAGACCAAGCGGGAAATGATCGAACGGCGGGTGGATTATCGTGTCAGCTTCGCCCCCGCGATGCACGG
>JBEKIV010000173.1:0-8703 GCA_050011595.1 Tepidisphaeraceae bacterium | reverse complement strand
CAGTGGCGAGAGGAGCGCGCCCAGCGCGCTGCCGGCATTGAAAATTCCCGTCGCGAATGCCCGTTCCTTTTTGGGAAACCATTCCGCCACCGCTCGAATGGAAGCCGGGAAAAACGCGCCTTCAAAAATTCCCAGCAGAAACCGAGCGCCCAGAAATCCCGTTAGTGCGGAAGTGGCCGGCAGAAAATGCACCCACCCGTGCCCTATGGCTATGAATGTCCAGACGACGGCGGCGATCAAAAACCCCTTGCGCACGCCGATCCAATCGAGAAATCGCCCCGCGCCGACCAATCCGATGGCGTAACCGGCCGTGAACGCCATTCCGATGTTGCCGAAGTCGTTGGCCTTCCAGCCGTACACCGTGCTGAACGTGTCGCCGTTGAGGACGGAAACCACGTTGCGGTGGATGTAAATGAGCACGATGGCGCCGAAGAGCACCGCGCAAATGATCCAGCGCACATGACCCGTTGTGGTTCGCGCCGGTGGCGAGTGATATTCAGCCGTTTGTGATGCGGTCACGCTTCCTCCAGAAAAAATAGCCGCGCACAAGATACGCGACCGGCCCAATAATTCCAGTTTCCCCGTGTAGCCGGCGATCCTCGCCCGCCTTATGGTCTGCCATACCTTGAGTTTGCCCATTCTCCCCGGACCGATTAATCTTTCCGGCTCGATTTCCAATTAGCCGATGCGACGTCATCTTGGGTTCACGATTCTCTCGTTCCTCGCATTGGGCTGGGGTTGCTCCCAGCAAAGGCCCCAACCACCGATGCAATCCGTCAACCCGCCGGCCACGAATCCTTCCACCCAGCCGACCACGCGCCGGGTCGAGAACCATGACGAGGGCCAGGCCTGGTATTGGGTTCTGCCCAATCCGCTGGTTTTGTCCGATGGCCGGCCGGTGCGCGATGCCCAAACCTGGTTCACCCAACGCCGCCCGGAAATCCTCGGATTGTTCCAGAGCGAAGTGTACGGCAAATGCCCCGGCAAGCCGGGGGATGAATCGTTCGAAGTATTCGACAACGATCCAAACGCCCTTGGCGGCAAAGCCATTCGCAAACAGATCACGGTGCATCTGGGCGCGGGGGCGAATGCGCCGAAGTTCGACATCCTGCTCTACCTGCCGGCCAAGGCCGTCAAACCCGTTCCGGTTTTTCTATGTCTCAGCTTTCGCCCTTTGCAGCGCGTGATGGACGATCCCGGCATTCGCCTCCAGGATGAATGGGGCCGCGACCACCAGCGCCATCCCGGCCAAATGCGAGAGACATCGCCGTCCTTTGTGATCGAACAAACGCTCGATCGCGGATACGGGTTTGCCGCGATCTATTATCAGCAGATCGATCCGGATTTCGCGGGCGAAATGCGGTTCGGCGTGCGGTCGGCGTATCTGGAACCGGGACAGAGCGATGTCCGGCCGGACCAGTGGGGCACGATCGCCGCCTGGGCGTGGGGCGCCAGCCGGGCGATGGATTATTTGCAAACCGATCCGCGGGTGGATCGCGCCCGCATCGCGATCATGGGCCAATCGCGGCTGGGCAAGACGGCGTTGTGGGCGGGCGCGACCGACGAGCGGTTTGCCCTGGTGATCGCGTGCAATTCGGGCCGCGGCGGGGCGTCGCTGGCACGACGGAATTTCGGCGAAAGCGTCGGCGATCTCAACCAGCGGTACGCCTACCAGTTCTGCGCCAACTTCTGCAAATACGGCCATCACGTCACCGATCTTCCGGTGGACTCGCACGAGTTGATCGGCCTGGTCGCGCCGCGGCCGATCTACCTGGCGACGGCCAGCCTCGATCTGCATTCCGATCCGCGCGGTGAATTCGACGCCGCCGTCGCCGCCGGACCGATCTATCGCCTCCTGCGCAGACAGGGTTTGGGATCGGACGTGATGCCTCCGTTGGACATGGCGGTCATGGGCGACATCGGCTTTCACTGCCGCACCGGCAAACACGAAGTGACCGCATGGGACTGGCAAAAAATCCTGGAATTTGCCGACAGGAAATTTGGCTCCGCCGGGAGATGAACATCCTGGAGATGAACATCCTGGAGATGAACATGACGCATTTGTTTTCTCGGTCCATCGGCTGGTTTGTTCCGGCGTTGATTTTGATCGCCGGGGCGTCGGCGTTTCCCGCGGAGCCGTCCGCCTCCGCCGGGCGCTCGGCGGCAACGCGCCCCTCGCAGCCGACGCCGGTCTATCCCATTCCCTATCACACGCCCACGGCGGGTGAAATCACGCGAATTCTGCGCGCCGTCAAAGCTTGCGTCGAGAGTTCGTCGATGACCCGGCCCACGACGCATGCGACGGCCGATCCGTCCGATCCGGATTTCGGCCGCCGGTTTCCCCTGATTTCCTATCCGATGGGCGTGATTTATTCAGGCATGCTCTCGGCCGCCGACGCGACGGGGGACGCCTCTTTTGCGGACTTCGACGCGGTGCGTTTTCACCTGTTCGCCGATGCCGTCGCCAAGGTGGACCCCTCGCTCGCCGCGCAGCATCGCGGCGGCGACGTGACCCACCTGTTGAGCCCGGCCTCGCTGGATGATTGCGGAGCCATCGGAGCGTCGCTGATCCAGGCCCGCCGCGCCGGCGTCGGTCCGGACCTCACGCCGGTCATCGACCGAATCGCCGATTACATCAGCCACAAGCAGCTTCGGCTCGAAGACGGCACTCTGGCGCGCTCCGGGCCGTTTCGTAATTCCGTCTGGGCCGACGACGCGTACATGAGCGTTCCGTTTTTATCCCAGATGGGCGCGCTGACCGGCGACTCGAGATACTTCGACGATGCCGCGACTCAATTGCTCGACTTCGCTCATTATCTTTACATTCCAAGCGCCGGTCTTTTCACGCATCACTGGAACACCGCCAATCCCGACGATCAGCCGCGGTACTGCTGGGGCCGTGCCAACGGCTGGGTGACGTTGGCGATGGCCGACCTTCTCGACGTGCTTCCCGAAGACCACCCGCGGCGCGACCGGATTCTTCGCCTCTTCCGCGCCAACGCGCAGGCCCTGGCCAGCGCCCAGGCCGGCGACGGCCTCTGGCATCAGATGCTCGACCGCACCGACACCTATACCGAAACCAGTTGCTCGGCGATGTTCGTTTATGCGCTGGCTCATGGAGTGAACCGCGGCTGGCTCGACGCCGGCGCCTATGGCCCGGTCGCCCAGGCCGGTTGGGATGGGTTGACCACCCGCATCGACGCCGAGGGGCATGTCACGGGAACCTGCATCGGCACGGGATACGGCGACGATTACGTTTTTTACTATCATCGCCCCGCCGCCGACGACATCCACGGTTACGGCCCCGTCTTGCTCGCCGGGTCGGAAATGATCCGCCTGATCCGAAATCCGCATATCAGAATCGCGGCGCCGGGAAGGAGCAATCCGGTAATCTACGGTGAACCGCGTCCCAGTGAATCACGTCCCGCCGGAACCACTCGATCCGACCTGCCGGCCGCAAATCGGCCGGGAAATTAACCGCGAATGGCCGTCAGTTTGTGAACGCAGGTGACCGCCAGCGAGCCGTCTCCCACGGCGAAACCCACGCGCTTGGTGGAACCCGCGCGGATATCGCCCGCGGCAAGAATTCCCGGGATGGTGGTTTCCAGGGGGCACGGCTCACGATCCTTCAGCGGCCATCGCCCCGATTTGAGCGCATCCACGCCCGTCAGGATATAACCCAGTCCATCCCGCGCGATCGCTTCCGGCAGCCAGGAACATCCCGGCTCGGCGCCGATGAAAACGAAGGCGGCGGAGACCGGCAGAGTTTCCGATGATTTTTCAGCCTTCCGAGAAGTGCCTTCACCAATGAACGGGCGCAGGGTGACGCTCTCCAATCGCCGCTGGCCGTGGACGGCCGCGACCTCGACGCCCTCGTGCAGGGAAATATTCGTGGCGGCACGAATCCGACCGACGAGATATTCCGACATTCCCGGTCCCAGGCGTTTGCGAACCAGCAGGTGAACCGTTCGGTCCCGACAGCAATCGGCCAGGAACATCGCCGCCTGTCCCGCGGAGTTGCCCGCGCCCACGACGGCAACGTCCTGCGTGTCATAGAGAATTGCCTCGACGGACGTGCAGGCGTAATGGATCCCGGCCGATTCAAATCGCTCCGCGCCCTCGGCTTCCAGTTTTCGCCATCGGACGCCGGCGGCAATCAGCACCGTGCGAGCGTGAATCGTCGCTCCGCAATCCAATTGCAACGCATGAAGATCGCCCGCCGCCGCGCCCGGTGTAATGCGTTCAATCGTCACCGGGGCGACCATTTTCGCCCCGAATTTCAGCATTTGCAGAACGCTGCGCGTCGCCAACTCGGCGCCCGTCAGCCCGCTGGGAAAGCCGATGAAATTCTCGATCTTGGACGATCCCGCGGCCTGCCCGCCCGGCCCAAGCCGGTCCAGCACGACCGTCGAGACGCCCTCCGACGCGGCATAAACGGCGGCGGTCATTCCCGCCGGTCCGGCGCCGACAATCGCCAAGTCCACCACGTCGGTCGGGCAATGACGCCATACGCCCGCGCTGATCGCCAATTCGTGCAAGTCAGGATTGATCAGCCGCCGGCCATCGCCGAATTCAATGACGGGCGACTTCTTCGGCGATCCCCAGCTTGTCATCAGCTTTTGCCCCTGTTCGGATGCCGAGTCGTACCAGGTGAACGGAACGAAATTCTTGAAAAGGAATTCTCGCACCAGCATGGTATCGCGGCATTTGCCCGGACCGACCACTTTAAGTCCCAGCACCCCCGTCTGGGCAAGGAGCCGGCGGCGCTCCTGGGCGGCGATCAGCATTTTTTCGCTGATCTGGGGCAACTTGTTCAACATCTCGCGCAATCGCGCCCCGGGGATGCGCATCAACCGCGTCGAACCCCTGGCGATGCCGCTCACGATCACCGGCCGGCGGGTCAGTAAGTCGATATCGCCGGCGAAATGACCCGGACCATGCGTCACGATGTGCCGATTGCCATCGGAAGGGTTCAATATCTCGATGCCTCCGGATTCGACCACGAACAAATCCAAATCGGGCTCCCCCGCCCGGAAGACCGTTTGGCCGTCCTCGAAGGAGCATGAGGTCGCCAGCGGCGCCAGCGATGCCAACTCCTCCGCATCAAGCAGAGGGAAGGCGATTGGGTTGGATGATGTTGCCGAGGTATCCGTCATGGCCCTATTGTATGCCGGGACGTTACAGTTTTTATGAACGAATCGTCGCTTAGCAAAAGCCACCTGTTGTCCGAGCCGGTCACCGAGCGGGACCACGCGATCGGGCCGGCCAGTGCTCCCCTTACCATCGTGGAATATGGGGATTATGAATGCCCGGATTGTCTGAACGCCGTTCCGGTCATGGAGGAGGTGCGGCAAAGCCTCGGGGACCGTTTGCGTTTCGTGTTTCGGCACTTCCCGCAGAGTTCGATTCATCCGCACGCCAGCGCCGCGGCCCAGGCCGCGGAGGCGGCCGCCGAGCAGGGGAAGTTCTGGGAAATGCACCAAGCGTTATTCCAGCACCAAAAAGAGCTTGCGGACGTTGATTTGAGCCATCTCGCGTTGACCTTGGGCCTGGAGATTTACCAATTTGAAACCAGCAGGAACCAGGAGAAGCATCATCTGCGAATCCGCACCGACTTTGAAAGCGGGCTTCGCAGCGGCGTGAAGGGAACTCCCACCCTATTTATGAATGGCCGTCGATATGATGGGCCGGTCAATGCCAAGTCCATCATCGCCGCTTCCCGGTCAGTTTCGGAACAGCGATAACGGTCGGATTTGGTTCCGCAACTACATCGGTCGGTCGTCGTCAGATTCGGCTGATGGCAGACCGCTGCGTCATCCCTGGCTCCACAAAGGATTTCTTGGAGGGGTTAAAAGTCGTTCGGAATATAGAGCCTCCAAGCGGGAATGTATTGGGTCTTCTTCATCCCGTGGGCGAGGTAAAAATCAAAATCCATTGGTAATTGCCGAAACAGTTCTGTTTGTATCGGCCTGTACCCCGTGCGTTCAAGAAGAAAGCCAATAGCCTGATGATAGGGATAGATGAAGTCGAGGTTTCGAAGTGTCGCCAAAAGCCGGTCAACCGATAGCTTTGGGCGTGCGAGTCGAAAAGCCTCTAATACGGCGTGCAGACCACCGGCATATTGAGGACGAACGGTGGCGTCGATAAGGGTTCGCTCGAGGTTTGTGAAGCGGACCTGTCGTGCGTGCATGCCTAGTTCGTCCGTTACATCGTCCTCGATGACGGCGAGGTTACCGGTATTTTTCCCCGCGATGATGTAGATGCGAAAGTCATCAGTCTTGGCAACGTACTTGGTAATTCTCGGTGAATGCCGAAAGGCTGCTTTGATTGACTCCTGTGTCAACTCGTTGGTGGAATTACTGGTGTTGAACTGCTCGTGATTGATGTAAAAGGAATCTGGGATTTTCTTGGCCAAGCCGTGAAGCCTGAGGGCGGTATGGTGACTGAAGTAGCCACCCGGTTTAAGCGATAGAAGAATCTTATACACCGGAACAGCACCCCATATGTATCGCACCTCCCGTCTGTATGGGCGAGGAAATGGGAAAACGACCTCTCTTAGCTTGCCTGTGTCAGTCAAGAAGTTGATGAAGTCCATGAGACCCGTGGCAGCAGCAAGGTTCCACAATACCTTCTGTTGGGCAAGGATCTGTGCGATATCTGATCGGCTGAAAATTCGATTGGCAAGGCAATCAAAGTGCAATTCGATGGTGGGCTTAGCAAGACGCAGTCGCGGGCGATTCATGGCCAAAGCGATTAAAGGGCTTTCCGGAAATTTCGTAGGACACGTAGCTATTATATATAATAGCTATATGTCCTGGTAATCCCACTGTCCTTTTCGATAAAATTTGCGCACAAAATCGGGAGAGCCTGGAGTTGTGCCATGAATTGAAGGATTCATCCGGTAAGACGAATTGGCTGGATGGCTGGTCATTATATATAATGACCAGCCATCCGCCCGAATCCGTACTTGGTGGGGATACAATGCCCTCTGGATCCATGTTACGAGACATGCCCTTTGGCGGAGGCGGTCAGCCGAGCGCACAGGGATAGGCTTTGAAATTCGAATAGAAAATCGCCGGCAAGAGGGCTTGCCATTTGTCAGAAAAATGTATACGTTTTTCTGACAGCCGAAGACAGTATGGCCACCATTCAGCAAAACGTCTTGGATCGCATCCGCATGGGCAGTCGCGGACGGGTGTTTACACCCAAAGATTTCGTTGACCTATCTGGACGAGCCGCGATAGATCAAGCACTTTCACGACTGAGCCGAGGTGGACATCTCCAGCGGCTCGGTCGAGGATTGTACTACTACCCAAAGATTAACCGGCGACTTGGAATACCAATTCTTCCGGATTTGGACGAGTTGGCTAACACTGTGGGTCGCCAGACCGGAAGCCGCATGATTCCTTCCGGTGCCGTCGCTGCCAACCGTTTAGGGCTGTCCACTCAAGTCCCAGCGAAGCCGATGTATTTGACGGACGGCCGATCCCGCCGCGTGAGAGTGGGGTCACTGGAACTGCAGATGAAACACGTCCCTCCTAAGGAATTACCCACAGGCAGTCGGACGAGTGCGATTGTGTTTCAAGCGCTGCGGCACCTGGGAAAAGACGCGGTAGATGACCGAGTGATTCTTGCGGTGCGAAGGGCATTATCACCGAAGCAATTACGAGAATTGGCGGCCGATGCGCAATATATAACCGACTGGATTACAGGAATCGTCCGTCGGATAACAAGCAAATCCAAAAGCGGCACTGAGGTGGCTCGTGGACGATTTCGCCAAGCTACCAGTTAGAGATCATACGGAATTGTTCCAAACCGTGGCCGCACAACGTGGTTTGTTACCGGCAATCATTGAGAAGGACTTTTGGGTGTGCTGGACTTTGCGCCGGCTCTTTACGTTGCAAGAGCTTCCATCCGGGCTACTGTTCAAGGGTGGCACATCGTTATCGAAGGTTTTTAAGGTTATTGAAAGATTTTCGGAAGACATCGACCTTTCTTTTGACCGCCGCAAACTTGGCTATGATGGAAGGTCCGACCCCCTTGCGGCGAGCAGCCGCAAACAGCGTCAAAAGAGCCTAAAGGCATTGGCCACGACCTGCAGGCAGGTGATCCGAGAGAGATTCCTACCACAGCTACAGGAAGTTTTCGCACTGATGCTGGGGGGCACCCACACCGCAGGCTGGAGCTTGGAGCTTGCCGAAGACGATCCAGAACAGCAAACGATCAATTTCCTTTATCCAACAATCGCTCAAAGCCGCTCCGCGGAGCAGCCAGCTTACATCCGTCCGATTGTGCGTTTGGAGATGGGTGCCCGGTCAGAACATTGGCCCGCCGCGGATGGTTTGGTTACCCCATTCGTTGCCGAAAGCTTTGCCAATCTCTTCAGGGTGGGGACCTGCCAAGTGCATGTCCTTGCTGCCGAGCGGACTTTTTGGGAGAAGGCGACAGTTCTGCACTCCTGGTACCACGCGCCCCCTGGAAAGGTGCTGCGAGACCGACAATCACGGCACTACTACGACGTCGTGCGACTCTACGAGCATGGAATCGGACAGAAGGCGATCGAAAACACCGACTTACTATTGAAGGTAGCAGAGCATAAAGAAGCCTTTTTTCCCTGCGCTTGGGCGAGGTACAAGGAGGCGCGACCGGGATCTCTAAGATTGGTACCACCGAACTCCCGGTTGCGCGAGTTGCGACAGGACT
>JBEKIV010000172.1:0-8716 GCA_050011595.1 Tepidisphaeraceae bacterium | reverse complement strand
CCCTCTCCATGCCAGGGGATATAGCCGTCATGGCGGGGCGGGTGGTCCACGTCACCAGGCGCGCTTCGGGCGCCAACCGTCAAAAGACCCAGAAAAATCGAGGCGATAAGAGATCGGCCGATCATAATGGAGCCTCCAAACATGCTAAGCGTCGCCCGGGACGGTTTTCCGCAATATAATACCGATAATAGCCCCATCGGCCCGGGAGATTCCAAGCGCCGCTTGACGGCGGGACAAACGCGGCCGATATTGGATCGGCTAGGATGGATGGTCATTGCATGAAAAACGCCCGGCACGTGATCGCGGTGACGCTGATGGCGACGGCTATTTGTGCCGATCGCTCCCTGCCGGCCGTACCCGCCGAGCCGCAGGCTTCGCATTTCGCCGGCCGGCTGATCCAGCGGCTGAGCGTCAATCTCCGGCGGGTTGTGCCGGCGACGTGCCTGTATCAACCGCGGCGATTCGGACTCCCCCCGGCCCAAATCTCCAATCCGCGGCCGGAGGCCCTGGTCGTCGATCTGTTTCCGCCGCGGTTTTCACCCTTCCAATTCCGGCTTCCTCCCCCCAGCGTCTGATTCCCATCGCTTGCTTTGACCGGTTTTTCGCGTACACCGCCGTACTCTTTGGATGAGAGGCGTTCCATGGCAGTCAATGTTTCCAGGGTGATGACCAAGGTCTTCGGAAGCCGCAACGAGCGGATGCTGAAGCGTTACCAGAAAGTGGTCGATCAGATCAACGCGCTGGAGCCGAAAATCCAGGCCCAGTCCGACGTCCAACTCCGCGAGCGAACGCAGGAACTTCGCCGGCAGCTCACGAGCGGCAAAATCCGCTCGGTGGAAGTGCTGCCCGAAGCGTTCGCCATCATTCGCGAGTCGATGGACCGCAACGTCGGCATCCGCTCGATCTTCGATCCGGACAATAATTTCGACCCCGACCAATTCGACGACGAGATGCTGGAAGCTTACGACAGCGTGCAACGCGCGCTGATCGGCACGGGAGTCTCCTGGCGTCAAGCGCCCCTTCCGCCGAAGATTTACCAGGGGGTCCGCAAGCTGTATCCGGAGAGCCGCCCGCCGTTCCGCGCCCGTTGTTTCGACGTGCAGATGATCGGCGGCCTGGTCCTGTACGAGGGGAAGATCGCGGAGATGGCGACCGGGGAGGGCAAGACGTTCGTGGCGCCGCTGGCGTGTTTCATGCGCGTCCTCGAGGGACATCATTGCCACGTGGTGACGGTCAACGACTATCTCGTCCGCCGCGATGCCAACTGGATTCGTCCCGCCTTTGAGGTTTTGGGACTGACGATTGGGTTCATCCAGTCGGACCTGGAGCCGGGCGGCGAGAGCCGGCGGGCGGCGTATGAATGCGACGTCACCTACGGCACGAACAGCGAATTCGGGTTCGATTTTCTCCGCGACAACATGAAGACCAGCGCCGCCCAGCAGGTGCAGGGCCCGCTGCAATTCGTGATCGTGGACGAGGTGGATTCAATCCTGATTGACGAGGCGCGTACGCCGCTGATTATCAGCGGCGCCGCCCACGACGACGCGGCGAAATATCGCGCCTCGGACGTCGTGGCCCGCAAGGTGATCGAGTTGCACAAGCCCTACGCCGCCGCCGATGCAGCCGAGGATGCCGCCAAGCGCGCCATCAAGGCCGCCGAGGGGGACGAGGACAAGGCCAAGAATTCCGCGGAGAAGGAGCAGGCCCGCGGCCGTCAGGAGCAGTTCAAGCGCCAATTGGAGGAGGCCACGCGCCGCAAGGAAGGGCTCACCCAGTACTACGAGGTGGAGCTGGATCGAAAGAGCGCGCATCTGACGCACGAAGGCATCGCCGCCGCCCAGGATGCCGCCGGGGTGGGATCATTTTACGTCGGCAACAACATGGAATGGCCGCACCTCATGGAGCAGGCCATGCGCGCCCACGTCGTTTACGAGCGCGACAAGGATTACGTCGTGGAGCGCGGCGCCAAGGGGGTCATGGAAGTCGTCATCGTGGATGAATACACCGGCCGCAAAATGGTCGGCCGGCAGTGGTCGGACGGTTTGCACCAGGCGGTCGAAGCCAAGGAAAAGGTCACGATCAAGGAGGAAACCCAGACGCTGGCGACCATCACGCTGCAGAATTTTTTCAAGATGTACAAGATCCGCGCCGGCATGACGGGGACGGCTCAGACCGAAGCCGAGGAGTTCCACAAGATTTACCGTCTCGACGTGGTGACGATTCCCACCAACCGCAAAGTGATCCGCGCCGATCACGAGGACCGCGTCTACCGCACCGAGCGCGAAAAATGGGACAACATCCTCGAGGAGATCAAGGACACGTCCGACAAGGGCCGCCCCGTCCTCGTCGGAACCACCAGCGTGGAAAAGAGCGAAATGCTGGCGAACATGCTCAAACGCAAGTACGGCATCGATCACGAAGTCCTCAACGCCAAGTTCCACGAACGCGAGGCCCAGATCATCGCGTTGGCCGGGCAGCAGCACAAAAACCAGCACGGCGAAATGGTCGGCAACGTCACCATCGCCACCAACATGGCGGGCCGCGGAACCGATATCAAGCTCACCCCGCAGGTCACCTCGGCCGGCGGTCTGCACGTCATCGGAACCGAACGGCACACCGCGCGCAGAATCGACAACCAGCTACGCGGCCGGTCCGGCCGGCAGGGCGATCCCGGCTCCAGCAGGTTCTACGTCAGCCTTCAGGACGAACTGATGAAAATGTTCGCCGGCGAGTGGACGATCAAGGTCCTCGGCTGGTTGGGGATGGAAGAGGGGATGGCCATCGAGGACAAACGCATCAGCAAGGGGATCCTCCGAGCGCAGAAAAAAGTGGAGGAGCGGAACTTCCTGGCGCGCAAAAACCTCCTCGAATACGACGAGGTCATGGACCATCAGCGGACCAGCTTTTACGGCATGCGGCAAAAGGTCCTCCACGGCCAGGACGTCGACGTGATCATCTGGGACATGATCGGCCAGGCCATCGCCGACGCGGTGGACAAATACATCACCCAGGATTTCGCCGCCGCCACCATCGCCGAATGGGCGCGGGTGAACTTCGAAGTCAACATCGAGCCGGAAGACCTCCACGGCAAACGCAACGTCGATGAACTGGAATCGTACATCAAATACCAATCCCGAGCCGAAGCCGAGACCAACATCACCGCCACCCTCGGCGAATTCATGGGCGAAGGCGACGACGAAGCCGATACCCGCCATTGGGATACCAAGGGCCTGCAAAGCTGGGCGATGAGCCGGTTCCACGTGAACCTCTCGCAAAATCAGATTCGGCAAATGAGCCCCGACGAGGTCGAAGCCAAACTTCGCGTCGCCGCCGTCGAGCAGATCGACAACCGAAGCTGCGCCGGCCTGATGAAATACCTGGCCCCCAATTACGCCGAGCAGGAATTGGTCAATTGGGCGCTCGAAAAATTCAATATCAAGGTCAAACCCGAAGAGTTCATCCTCGACCCCAAGGGCCACAACCTTCTCCCGGCCGATCAGATCATCGACTTGATCGAATCGCGCGCCCGCGCGGCCTACGCGCAGCGCGAAATCACCTACCCCGTGGAGCATGCCCTGACCTTCGCCTATGGCGGGCCCGAGGGATTCACCGACCATCCCTATTCCGCCGAATACATCCAGAAATGGGCCGCGCACAAATACGGCGTGCAAATCCCCCTGGAGCAAATCCGCACCGGAACCCTCCAGAAACTGCACGAAACGCTCGTCGCCCACCAGGAGCGTTTCCTTGCCGGCGGCGAAATGGAACGGACCGTGGATGGGCTGATCGCCGCCCATCAGGACCCCGAATCGCTCCGCAAGGCGTTCAACCAACGCTTCGACGCCAAGCTGACCGGCAAGGATTTCGAGGTGCAGGTCGAAACCGATGCAAAGGACATGCGCGTCGTCACTCAGCCGGCGTCGGCGGCGCAAATCCGGCAGTTGCTGATGGAACGCGCCCGCCAGACGCTTCGGTCCGAACTGACCGATCTGGAGCAATTCGTCCTCGTGCAGATTTTTGACCAGACCTGGAAGGACCACCTTTATGCGATGGACATCCTGAAGAACGGCATCGGCCTGCTGTCGTTCGCGGAGCAGGACCCGCGCGTGCAGTACAAGAAGGAAGGCTACCGCTACTTCCAGCAGATGATGGCGGCGGTGCGCGACAAGGTGACGGACCTGATCTTCCGCGCCCGCGTGGTGGGCGCAATGGAGGCCCGCAGCGCCTACAAGGAAACCGCCGCCGTGCACGAGGCCCCGACGGGCTACGGCGTGGCGGAAAACCTCGCGGCGTCCGCGTCCGCCGCCAAGGGCCAACCCCCGGGAGAAATGCAGCAAGCCGCCGACCAGACGCAAGGCGAAGGGGCCAAGGTCAAGACGATTGTCCGCGAAACTCCCAAAGTCGGCCGCAACGATCCCTGCCCCTGCGGCAGCGGAAAGAAATACAAAAAATGCCACGGCGCGGCCGCGGCTTGAACGGCGGCCATGCGATCCCTGTTGTGGAGCTTATGAATGCCCGACTTCCGCGGTTTCTTCATCAATCTCGACCGAAACCAGGCGCGGTCGGCATCAATGATGCGACGCCTGGCGGATGTCGGCATGGCGGCCAGATACCAGCGAATCCCGGCGGTGGACGGACGGAAGCTCGGCGCTGAATACGTCACCACGCTCGATCGCGGAAACCTGGGCCTGTGGCTCACCCTCGAACGGCTGCTCGCCGCCAACAAATCGTCCGATGCGCATCTCCATCTGCTGGAGGATGACGTCCTGCTTCCCAAAGACGCTGAAGCTTGCTTCGCCAAGCTGCTCGCCGGGGTGGATAGAGGCGCTCCCGACTGGGATTTGATCTTTACCGACGTCCAGCTGAATCTGGATTTCGCGACTTATCAATCGATCGCAAAATGGAGGGAATTTTATCTGCAGAAGAGCGAACTGCGTTGTCTTTCCTTGAAAGGCATGGTGTTCTCAGGCACGCCGTCAATATTCGTCAACAGAAAGTCGATCGACAAATATCATCGCTTGCTTGACGGACGATGGACCGAGGGCATGCCCATCGACATCTATCTTCGGACCATGATTGGCCGGGGATCGCTGAACGCATACCTGACGCTGCCGTTCGCGACTTGTTTGTCGGAGAACACGATTGAATCGGATATCCGGGGAGGGTTGGACCTTTCGCGCAAGGTGTTGAACCTGTATCGCGCCTCGCTGTTCAAGGATGCGGACCTGGACCATTTGGCGAAGGAATTGCGCCGTCTGACGGCAACCGCGAAGGTCACGGGTTTGGCCGCGTGTTATCTCGAGGCGATGAAATTCGCTTTAAGCGATCAATGGGTCCAGTTCTGATACTGATAAAGGGGACATTCAAGATTTCCGGTCGCCGGGGAGAAAGGGGACATTCAAGATTTCTCTTGACACGGCCGATTTGCGCGGGTAAACGAGCACGATGCCGCGAACTGCCCGCAATGCCCCTGGTGGATTGGTCTATCACGTCCTGAACCGAAGCAACGGCCGGCGACGGCTCTTCCACAAGGACGCCGACTACGAGGCGTTCCTCGAACTCCTGGGCGAGGCCGTCGAGCGCATGCCGATGCGCATGGTGGGATTTTGCCTCATGCCTAACCATTGGCATTTCGTGCTCTGGCCGCGCCAGGATGGGGAATTGTCGCTGTTCATGCGCTGGCTGAGCAACACGCACGTGCGGCGATATCACCAGCATTACCACACCTACGGGCAGGGGCACGTCTACCAAGGCCGGTTCAAGAGTTTTCCCATCCAGGATGACGGGCATCTGCTGACGGTGTTGCGTTACGTCGAGGCCAATCCGCTGCGCGCCAAACTGGTGTCGCGGGCACAGGATTGGCCTTGGTCGAGCCTGAGTTGCCGGCGTTCGCCTCGAACAAAGAAGAAGCTGCTGAGCGATGCGCCGCTGGACCGGCCGCGGAACTGGTCGGCGTTGGTGAACGAATCCCTGGAGCGCCCGGCATTGGACGCGGTGCGCGCCTCGGCCACGCGCGGCCGGCCGTTCGGGGAAACCCAATGGGCGATGAACCTGGCGCGCCGCCTGGGCTTGCAATCCACTCTCAACCCGCGGGGGCGGCCGCCGAAAAAGCGGAAATCTTGAATGTCCCCTTTTCTCACTTCGGTTCGAAGTCGGAGAGGATCATCTTGGTGCTGGACGTCATTGCGCCGGTGACCTGGGCGTCCATCTTTACCACGCTGCCGGGAATGTCATCGCAGGTCCAGGTGGTGACGGTGCTCTTCATGCCGTTCTGCTCGGTAGTCACGGTGGTTTTCTTGCAGGAGTAGGTCTTGCCTGCGGCCTGGACATCTTCCGTGCTGACGTCGGGGACAGGGGCGGTCGTGGCGGAAGGAGGAATTGCGGAGGCGTCCGGCTTCTTGATCTTGGCCGGAATCTCTTGCGGGGGCTGGGCGGGCATGTCCATCTTGTTTCCGGCAACCACCATCGAGACTTTCGCCTCAACCGTGGCCTTGTCGGCCGTGACGTCGGTCAGGGTTTGGGTGGTTTCCATCGACGAAGCATTGCCCATCGCGTTCACGTCGGTCGTATATTTCACCAACGTGCCGGGCTTGAACTTGGCCCAGGCCTGATAGGCGGGATTGTCGATCGTCTCATCGTCCGCCCGGGCCATGCTGATGATTGCAAGGGACATCGCAACCGCCATTAAAGTCATCAACTTTGAAAAGCGAAACATAGGCGTTTTCCTTCCGAAGATGGGGGATATGATTGAAGCCGGGGTAACTCACCGCCGGCGCATTGCGAGCCATTGTATGCCGATCCGGCCCTTCGTGAAGGATTATTTTGAATGTTTATTGATCGAGATGGCCGGTTTCAGCGACGATGAAGGTGTAGGAATTAAGAAGCATCTGGCAAGGCTCACGCCCATTCGACTTTTTTCGCGTCTCCCCAGAGATTTTCCAGGTCGTAATAGAGCCGGGCTTCCTGATTGAAGACGTGTACGACCACGTCGACGTAATCGACGGCGATCCAGGTTTCGCCTTCATAGCCGGAGCGGTGGAAGCTGGGGAAGCCCATTTTCTCGCCCAATTCGTCGACGTCGTCGCAGACGCTGCGCATCTGGCGGGCGCTGGTGCCGGTGGCGATGACGTAAAAATCGGTCACCGGCGAGACGCCTGCCATGTCCAACACGACCACGCCGTGGCAGCGGGTGTTGTTCAGGAGCCGGGCGGTTTCGACGGCGAATGTTTTTGATGCCGCCAGGCGTTCGGCCTGGATTTGCCCGGATTGGGCGGGGGTTTCCGTTGCGATGGGGCGTCCTATGATGCACCTGCCTTTCTCAGTCGAATTTCGATGACCTCCGCCGGGCAATTGATTCTGACCGGTATGGATGAAAAGCCAAGCCCGCGGTTGACGACCAGCCATGTTTCGTGATAGCGGTTAATCCCTCCGATGAATTTTGCCGGAAGCGAATCGTGGCGGATGATGGGGATTTTTCCAGGGAAGCAGATTTGTCCGCCGTGGGTATGGCCCGCGAGGAACAGGTCGGCGTTGAGAAACCGCGTTTTGCGGATCAGATCGGGATAATGCGAAAGCGCGACGCGCACGGTGTTGGGCTTTTTCGGACCGAGGGAATGCAGGAAAATGGGATCGAAGTCCTTGCGTTCGACGCCGGCGATGCCGATCAGTTCGAGGGTGGCCGATCCGGAATGCAGCGACAGGCAGCGATGGTCCACGAGGGTGAGGTTCAGGCTGGCCAGCGGGGGGCCGAGGAGGTCGCCGTCATGGTTTCCGAGAATGGTGACGGCGCCCAGGCGACTGGTGAGCGAGTTGAGGAGTTTGCGGACGATGGGCAGCACCCGGCGATGATCGTGCTTGTCCTCGACGAAATCGCCGGTGAAGGCGATGAGGTCCGGCGGATCGGCGTTGGTGCGGGAGATGAGATCGTCATAAGCCTTGTCCCAAACCGGGCGGGCGTGGAAGTCGCTGAGGTGCAGGATGCGGAATCCATCCAGTTCCTGCGGCAAACCGGGGATAGGGAGTTGGGCATCGATCCATTCAAATCCCCTGGCGGAGAAAAATTGCAGGCGCGGACCGGCCCTATCCGACCGAATGATCGGTTCCAATCCCCCAGGCTCGTGGACGTGGGAACGCGGATCCCATGGCCGATCCCGCCCGGCTGCCGCGTCCATGCTGAAATCCGTCGTGCTTCTCACCACACCTTCACCTTGCAGCCACCTCCCTGCATGGGCTAAAATACGCATGGATCGCGGTCGTTGCCATTGACGCGGCGGGCTTCGCCCGCATTGCCGCCATTGGTAGCCGACCGAATACAATGAATCAACCGAATTTTTCCAAGCCGGTAGTCTACGCCCTTTACCTGAACGCAGCGCTGTTGCTTGCGATTTTAGCGGCCCTGCTGGGGCACGGCAGGTCCACGGTGCAGACTGCCAACGCCCAGGCGGCGGACTTGCCGCCGATCGCGGGGGGCAATGGCATCTTCGTCATGCCTTGCCAGCTCCATCCCCAAGTGTGGGGATGCTATCTGCTGGACACCCAGCGGCAAGTCCTTTGCGTGTATGAATATCGGGCGGGGGAAAAGGCGTTGGTGTTGTCGGGAGCCAGGAATTTCCGCTTCGATTTGGATTTGAAGAACTATAATACTTTCCCGGCCTGGTATGATATCCAGAAGGCCGTGGAAGACGCGGCCCAGAACCAGCGGGCCAATGAATCGCAG
>JBEKIV010000171.1:0-8763 GCA_050011595.1 Tepidisphaeraceae bacterium | reverse complement strand
AGCCGGACTGGACGTACCCGGCGATGACGCCGATGGGGTCTGTTCCGCCGCCGTAGTTCAGGAACATCGTGTTGTCGGCCAGGTCAAGCGTCGCGGAGGTGAGGGACAGGGCGCTGAGAATCAGTTGGGATTCGCTGCCGGTGGAGGTGGGCATGACGGCGCTGGCGCCGGCGGCGACATTGAGCGTGCCGAGGATGATCGTGCCGGCGCCGGCGAAATTCAGCGTGCCGCCGTTGACGTTCAACGTGGAGCTTGGGCAATTGACGAAGGTGAACGGCAGCGACAGGGAATCGCTGACGTTCAGAACGTCGTTGGATGCGGTATCGGTGACGGTCACGCCGGTGAATCCGGAGAGGGTGATCTGCACGCCGTTCTGGCTGGCGGTGACGTTGGAGCCGCTGGCGGTGAGGGCCACCGGCCCGATACCGCTGAGGTTGATATCCAGCGTGGAACCCGCGGGCACGGCGAAGTTCTCCGCGATGACGTTGGCCATTCCCTGAGCGCCGCCGCTGCTGGCGGTGACGGTGAACGTGCCCGGCGTCGAGCCGAGCGTGGCGTCGCCCGTGCCATCGATCGAATTGCCGCTGCCGGTGATACCCCAACTAAAACTCGGCGAGCTAATGGCATTTCCGAATTGATCGCTGACCGTGGCCGAGAACTGCTGGGTGAGTCCAACCGGAACTACCGGCGAGGAAGACGGCGAGACGAGGACCGTGGTGGCGGTCTGCTGAACCGTGACGTTCACGCTGCTGGTGGTGAACAGTCCGCCGGAATCGGTGATGGTCGCGGTGAAGTTGTAGCTGCCCGCCTGCGTGAAGACGGCGGTGATGTTTTGCGCGGCGTTGGTGCCATTGGTGGCGCCAGAATAGGTGACGCCGGCGGGTCCGGTGTAGGACCAGGTGTAGGTGAGTCCCGAGCCGGAGCCGTTTTCGGATCCGAGCACGCTCAACGCGGTGGAGGTTCCCGTCACCGTGGTTGGGTTCGCCGCCGCGGCGTTCACAACCGAAGGTCCGGTGCCCACGGTCACGTTGGTGAAAGTGGCATCGGTCAGTTGAGGATTGTACGCGGCCGTGGCAGCCAGGCCGACGTTGGCGGTCGAAGGCATGGCCGTGATGGCAATAGTCGAGCCGAGTTGCGTCCAACTCGTGCCGTTGGAACCGTAATATGCGCCGAAATTGCTGCCGACGCGGAGGACTTCGACATACTCCGATCCCACCGGAACGCTGCTGAGGGTCTGAGTCGTCACGCTGCCGCCGGTAGTTGTGCGATATTCCAGGACAAGACTGTTGGCGGAGGTCTGGACCAGTTCAAAAAAGGGATCATCGGGGTTGGTGCTAGCTCGGAACATGACGCCCGCCTGCGGCGTTCCGTTGCTGCCGTCGGCATTGGTCAGATTGAGCAACTGGGCCGAAATGTAAGCGTTGCCCGTGATCGGCTCATAGGCATAGTTGAATTGATCGGCCAGCGTTGCCGTGATCGTTCCCGATGCGCTTCCATTTCCGGTGACAAGGGCAAACGTAAATTCGGTGGCGGCCCCGATTCCACTGGCGATGCCAGCGGCGGTATTGCCGAGGCCCGTGATGACGAAGGCGCCGTCGTAGACGGGATTTGTAGCGCCGGAAATGGTGACCATCTGGCCCAACTGGAATCCGTTGGCGGCCGTTGAAATGGCCGTGGCGACGTCGCCCGTCACGCTGAGGGAGCTGATCGACACCGGGGCAGCCGCCAGACCCACGCCGCCACCCGCGACGTTCCATTGGCTGACAACCGTGCCGGTGGACAAGGTGGTGGAACTCGCGGCCCATCCGGGGTTGCCGGGGTTGTTGATGTCCGCATCGGTCCAGTTGGCCGGGAGACTGCTGGTGGGATTGCCCATGATGATGCCGCTGCCATTGACGCCAATATAAACGCGTCCGAAGACATTGGGATCGGCGGCCATGGTGTCAATTATGCCGCCCCATTGCTCGCTGGTGGTATTGAGTTGGACCCACGTTGAGCCGCCATCATCCGACCGCCAGACACCCAGGAAGCCGCTGTACGTACCGTACATGTAAATCGCCGGGTTGGTCCGGCCCGGAGCCGGCGCGCCAAGAGCCATGGAGGGGACATTGGCATACCCAATGGCGCTGATCTGAGAAAAGCTGGCGCCGGAATTCGTCGAGTGCCAGATGCCGTTGTAGGAGGAAAACCACAGATCGCCCGCGGTGAACGGGTTGGCGACGAGCGTCACATTGCCGTTGCCCAGCGCGGCCCCATCCGCCGCGAACGTCTGGCCGCCATTGGTGCTGATATAGAGCTGCCAGGAATTATCACTGCCGTTTTCGGTCCAATAGTAGAACGTGCTTGAGGTAACGCGGTCGGAAACGACCGTCCCGCCAGTTAGAGTGCCGCCGGGTACAGTGGAAGCGGTCCAGGTCGCGCCGTCATTCGTGGAATAATAGGGAGTCTTTCCGGAGGGCGCCCAAAGAAAGGTCGAGCCGTTGGCGGAAACGGCAATGCTGCCGTTGGATCCCTCGGATGTAAATGAAGTCCAGGTGGCTCCGCCGTTGGTGGAATAGGCGCCATGATCGGTGGTTCCACCGACGATGGCTTCAATACTTGGATTGCTCTGGGCAAAATCGATGCTGTTCATGGTGTCGATTCCGCCTCCGCTGATCGTTGCCGCAATGGCGCCGGCGGCGGGGGAGGACGCGAGAGTCGTATGCGCAAAGCCGTTGATGTCACCGATAGCACTGAGCAGCGGAACCCCCGACTCTGGCGCTGCCAGCTTCAATACCGCCGTGAACTCGATTCCGCTGTCCAGGAAATACCAACTGTTGGGCGCGGTGAGCGTCGAAGAACTGTTGCCTGTCAACGTGGTCCATAGTCCCTGGCCGGTGCCGTATACAATATGCGCCGGATTAAAGGGATCGATAGCGGTGGTGGCCGCCCAATTTCCGATGCCATCGGTAAACGGCTCCATATAGGGCGAAAGGGTGGTATTGCGCGTGCTCGTGCCCCCGTAAAGGCTGACCCATGTGGGACTGGTGGCGATGATGTTGGCGTCGGTGGTGCGGAAGATGAAATCGCCGCTGCTGTAATGGTCAAACGTGGTGACGACCAATGTGCCGGGATTTTCAGCATCAACGCTAATCCCGACGAAGGCGGATGTGGATGATCCGCTGGGGAGGGTGGGCGTGATGTTCGTCCATGTGGACGTATTGAGGTTGTATCGCCAGACGCCGCCGCCGGTAGCAACGGTTCCCTCCGGTGGAGTTTGGTTGGCGAAATTAAAGTACATATAGCCGTCATTCGACGAATCGAAGGCGGCGCGCGTCGGATAGAGCGACGCCGGTCCGCCGGTGTTGCCGACTTCAGAGAAGCTCGAGCCGCCGTTGGTGGATTCGTAAATGTTGCTTCCGGTGGTTTTGGCTGTCACGCCCACGAAAATGACCTGTGAGGGGCTGCCCTGCGTTCCGCCATAAGGATCGAATTCAACGAAGTCGACCTCGTCGCTGGGAAGCCCGGTGGCGGCGATCTGCGTAAATGTTTGGCCGGTATTTACGCTTTCCCATAATCCAGCCGCGCCATTGGCGCCGGTTAAGATGATTTTGCTGTCATTCGGATCGACGGCAATTCGTTCACCTGTGCCACGGGCCGTGCCGTTGCCGTTGACGTTCAAACTGGTTGGACTTGTGATGCTCCAGGTTTGGCCGGCATTCGTGGAATAAAGAACATTGCCATTGTTGCCTGAATTTTCGTTCGATCCCACCAGCGCGTAGAGATTGTTCGAGTTTTCCGGATCGATCGCGAAGCTAAGGACCTGGAATTCGCCCTCTCCCGTGCCGTCGCCCGATGTGCTTGTGTTGTTACCGACGAAATCCAACAATTGCTGCCAATTGTCTCCGCCATTGGTGGACTTATAGAGTCCGCCGATGTCCGTGCGGGCGTACATGACGCCGCTGTTGTTCGGATCAAAAAAAACGCCGTCAACGAAGCCGCCGGCGCCGATGGCCGCGTTTTGCCAAGTGTAAGCAACCGTCGAGAGATAGAGTCGATTCTCCAGCGGCTCAATGAAGGAGGCCCGGCGAACGGCTCGAATTCCCGGCTTTTTGTGAAGAGAGTACCCCTGCCCGCGCTCCCTGCGCCTCGAACTCATAACCGCCT
The DNA here is from genome assembly GCA_050011595.1 of Tepidisphaeraceae bacterium. Taxonomy (GTDB): domain Bacteria; phylum Planctomycetota; class Phycisphaerae; order Tepidisphaerales; family Tepidisphaeraceae; genus PALSA-1353. Next base: position 4,617 of record JBEKIV010000171.1, on the reverse strand, counting down.
CCTCGAACCAGAGACAAATTGGGAACTATCTGGCAAAGTCCAGAATTCGGCGACCCGCCGGCCGACGATAATACGAATATACCATCATTTTTCCGCGTATAAAGCGTTTTCTGAATGGAATTATTCTACCGGCATCAGAAATGAAGCGGAGACGCCCGTTTGCGCCCTCAATTCCGCGGATCATTATGGCACTATATCGCCGGGAAATACCGACTCGATTCATCCTTGCGACCCTCGCACGAATCGGGCATGCTCAAGACCGGTCACGGCTGGTGCATTTCCCGTCATCAATTGCATCATTTGACTAAATTTTTGTTGACCCGCGTGCGAAATAGGCTAAACTGTTCATAGAGTTCAGCAAGCGATTGCTGTAGCGTTAAGGTAATCGTTGGTTCCGAGGAATCCAGTCGGAGGGTATCATGCAGCGCGATCAGGCGTCGGTCTCTAAGCGTATTTCCAGCAATAACATACAGCACGGCAAACTGGTGGTCAAACGAGCGATTCTTGCGCTAGCCGCAGGCGCTGCGTGCGAGATGATGTTCTCCCCCGCCGCTCACGGTGCGACTTCCACCTGGATTACGGAGTCCGGAACCACCAATTGGAGCGCGAGCAGCACTAATTGGGTCGGCGGCATTCCAACCAGCGGCAGCACAACCGTGGTTGACATCTTCGATACTGCCAACACCCTCGGTCCCGCGGGCGGCGTCAGCGTCGAAGCGGATGTCGATTCTGGTCTCAGCGCAGACCCGTTTCTTCTCAACCAACTGAACCTGAACGGCACAACGACAACCAATGCTGGTACGGGAACAATCACCATCGGCGGAAGCAACGAACTGGAATTAACCGGCTCTTCCGCGCAGATCAATATGAACGCCCTGTACGGCGTCAGCGGCGCCGGCGCCGGGACAACCTACGAGATTAATGACGCGATCAATTTCAACGCCGCTACAACAATTACCTTTGCCAGCACCAGCGGCGGCAATTTGAATTTCAACGATGAACTCGACGGCGCGGGCACGATCACGATTCAGGATAATACGTACGGCTCCGGCGGGTCCGACCGCCCGGTCAACTTCAACGGCCTGAGTGCCGGCGCCTCGACCTTCACCGGAAACGTAAACATCATGGCCGGTGTTCTGGCGCTTGGGCCAACTCACAGCATCCTGGGCGTCAACGGCTATTCATATAACAGCATCTTCAACAGTTACTCGGGCACGGCGGGCAATCAAACCGTCACTGTTTCCTCCGGTGCGGCCGTGGCTTTCAATGAAGTCAACGGCGCATACATCGAGCCACAGAATTTCGTCATCAACGGCAATGGCACGAACAGCGGAGTGCAAATCCCCGGCGTATTGGGCTCGGATGCGGCATTGGATGACGATAGTGTCAATTTCAGCTATACCGATATCATGGGGTTGGCGGTCGCCACAAACTCCACCGTGCGGGTCGATGAATCCATCGGCTCGACCGGGCCGGGAGCGATAGGCCCCAATTACGGTCCCAACTGGGGTCTTTTCGTCAACGGCCCGCTGGCCGGTACCGGCACACTCACCAAAGTCGGCACTGGTTTTCTACTTCTCTCCAGCACCGCCGCCTCCGTCGGGACTTATTCGGCATTCACCGGTAATGTTGTTATTGAACAGGGTGGCGTGGCGACCTCCGGCGGGAACCTAATTACCGGCCAGGATGCCAACTCCGACGTTGATGAATTGGGAACCAACCCGTCGGGAACCCAGACCGTTACCGTGCTCGGCACGGCGCAGACTGGCCTAGCGTCCGGCGGTAGCATGGTCATCGAATCCAAATACGGCGGCAGCGCCAACTACCCACAAAACTTCATCCTCAACGGAAACGGAACCGGGGATATTCAAGCGTACAACCAAGCGTCACCGCCGGCGCCCTATGGCGTCGGTGAATCCCTCGGCGCCGACGCCGCTTTGCAGGTCTATAACACCGCTTACGATGGAGACTTCACCCTCGGGACGCTCTCTAACGGTTCCTACGTCAACGGCGGCGGAATTGCCATCGCTTCCAATGCAACCATCCGCGTCAATACAGCTATTAATCCTCAAACCAGCGCCGATGCCGGCAACTATGGCCTGCTTGTTTATGGCCCGCTGGCCGGAACCGGCAATCTTACCCTCATCGGCTCCAATACCGATCAATTTGCCGCTGTCTACGACGGCGCGAGTGGAACCATCCTTCAGTTCGGCGGCTTCCTTGAGCTCGAGAACACCGCCGGTGCTGTTGGTTCCTACTCGGCGTTCACCGGCAACGTCACAGTGACCCAGGGCTTTGTGCTTAGCACCGGAGCAGTCGCCGATGCGATGGGATTTAACTATGGCACCGGAGCCAATAGCACCGTTGCCGGGACGGGATCGCAGACTGTCACCATCCAGAGCAGCGGCGGCGTGGGCGGCAGCTTCATATTCAACTCAGGGCAGGGCGCTTACGCCCAGCCCCAGAACTTTGTCATCAACGGCGCGGGCACGGCGGCGGCCTCCAGTTTCGCAGCTTACCCCTTCCTCGGCGTCGACGCCGCCATCCAGGTCTTCAACCTTCAGTATGGCGACACTTCGATCGGCGCACTCGACGTCGCCAGCGCGTCGACGATCCGCGTCAATACAAACCCCGGCGCCGCGACAGGACTTGGCCTCATTGTGAACGGCGTCTTGACAGGATCCAGCACTTTGACCTTGATCGGCGGCAATGGCGACGAATTCAGGGAAGAGGCAAATAGCCCTGACGTTCTTCAAAACGCGGGCATGCTGGAGTTTGGCGGCACAGCCGCGGCTGCGGACAGCACCTACACCGGCAACATCGTGGTGGCCAATACGTCCGCGATTAATAGTGGCGTCGACGGCGCAATCCTGGCGACAGGCAAAGCCAATTACGCGATGGGATACAACTATGGCACCGGAGCCAACAGCACCGTTGCCGGCACCGGATCGCAGACCGTTACCATTCAGAGCGGCACCACGATGCTGCTGAACGAGGGCAATGGGGCGTACATAAACCCGCAGAATTTCATTCTAAATGGCGCGGGCACCGGGTTTATCGGCGGCGGAATTCCTGTCGGCAGCGACTCGGCACTGGAAGCTGACGATGTAAATTTTGGCATCGCATCGATAGGGGGCCTGGATATTCACACCAGCGCCACGATTCGCGTAAACACCGATCCCACCTCCAGCGCCTCCGCCCCGAATCTGGGTCTACAAGTCAATGGACCATTGGCAGGAACGGGCACACTGACCCTCGTTGGTTCCACCGGCGATGGAATCGAGAACGGATCCAGCACGCCGTTCTCTGAGGACTATGGCACACTGATTCTCACCCAATCCGCCGCGGCGGTAAATGGTACTGGTGATAGCGCATTCTCGGGCAATGTGGTTGTCGGCACACCCGGCAATAGCACGTCTGGTCCTGTTCTTGAACTCGGACCGGTCGCCGATCCGTTAGGTACATCCGCCAGCCAAACCGTCACCGTCAATAACATGTCCGCGGTCGTCATCAACGGCAACACCGGCGCATACCCCAATCCGCAGTCCTTCATCATCAACGGCACCGGTACCGGAGACTCCACGGTGGGCGCTGTCGGCGCCTACGCATCCCTCCAGGCGGTCAACATCGCCAACGGCAACGCGACCATTGGTGGTTTGTCCGTCGCCAGCAATTCCACCGTGAGCGTATCCAGCACGGCTCCTTATGGTTTGACAGTCACCACCGGACTGGCGGGCACCGGTAATCTGACCGTCATTGGCGGCGGCACTCTTATCCTGAGTTCCGCGGCGGCGGCAAGCTCCGCCACCGGCTACGGCGCCTTCTCCGGTAACGTCGCCGTCAACAGCGCAACGCTGGACGTCAGCAATTCCAGCGGCTCGGCCACCGGCACCGGCAGCGTTACCCTCACCGGCGGCACACTGATCAGCGATTCGGGCGCCATCAGCGGCAACGTCTCGGCTGATGCAACCTCGGTCATCGCACCGGGCGGCATCGGAACCATCGGTACACTTTCCCTTGGCGGACTTACCACCGTCTCCGGGGCGAGCCTCAACTTCGATCTGGGTACGCGCGTGGGATTGGGCCTCGTCACCAATGGCAGTCTGCTCACCCTCGGATCGGGAACCACCAGCATCGGCTCGGGAACTCTTGTGGACTTCACCGGCACACCGGTCGTTGGCGATGATTACCGCCTCATCGGCGGCACGATCGGCGGCATCACGCTGTCGCACCTCTCGCCGCAGGGAGCTCCCGGCGGAGATGTCTTCACCCTCAGCACCTCCGTGGACTCAGGCTATATTGACTTGGTCGTCACCAGTTCAGGTCCCGCCAGCCTCACCTGGAACAACACCGGCGCCTCCTCGCCTGACAACGGCACGACCTGGGATACCACCAATAACAATTGGAATAACGGCTCCGCCGCCACGACGTACGGCGACGGCGCTCTTGTCACTTTCAACGACACCAACCACGGCAACTATGCCGTCACGCTCAACACCACCGTCAGCCCCGGCTCGGTGACCGTCAACAATAGTTCCGGCAACTACACCATCAGCGGCTCTGGCAGCATTGCCGGCACCACCTCGCTCACCAAGTTGGGGATCGGGACCCTGGCGA
>JBEKIV010000170.1:0-8770 GCA_050011595.1 Tepidisphaeraceae bacterium | reverse complement strand
GAACGTTGCGCCGGTGGATTATGCGTTGACGCAGCTTGGCGTGATCGCGCATTACATCGCCCTGGCGGTTTGGCCGCGGGGATTGGTGCTGGATTACTACGATTGGCCGATTGCGCACGGCTGGTCGCAGGTCGGCGTTGGCGGGAGAATGGTGGCGCTGTCGATAATATTCTTTGCCGTTGCGCTGTGGTGCAAACCGTGGTTGGGATTTCTGGGGGCGTGGTTTTTCATCATTCTGGCTCCGTCGTCGAGCGTGGTGCCGATTTTCACCGAGATCGCGGCGGAGCACAGGATGTATTTGCCATTGATGGCGCTGGTGGTTTTGGCGGTGGTGGTGGGGTGGATCGTGATACCTCGCGGCATGGCGGAGAGGTGGATCGCGGGCGCGGTTTTCACGGTCGCGCTGTTGCTCCTGGCGACGCGCACGATCTTGCGGAACGCGGAATATCGGAATCCGGAAGTGATCTGGACGGACAACGTCGCGCTTCGTCCGCAGAATCCGCGGGCGCATTACAATCTGGGTTTCGCGCGGATGGGGATGGGCCGGCCGGCGGAGGCGGTGGGCGAATTCCGCAAGGCCCTGGAGCTTGCGCCGGATTATTACGCCGCCGCCAGTGGGTTGGGACATGCGTTGAGTCAATCGGGCGATCGGGTCGCGGCGGAGGATTTTTATACTCGTGAGATGGCGAGGCTCCCGGCGTTTTCGCAGGAGGCGCATCTGGAGCGTGGCCGGCTGCGTACGGAGCGCGGTGATGCCGCCGGCGCGCAGGCGGATTTCCGGGCGGTCACACAGCCCAGCGAGCCATCGCAATGAACGAGGCGAAATCCCAAGTTGGCCGCGTCCGGTGGATGGCGCCATTGCTGGTGATCTGCATCGGCACAATCGCCTATTGCAACAGCCTGGGCGGTCCGTTCATTTTCGACGACATGATTGCGATCGTGCGGAACCCGCAAATTTGCAGCTTGAATCCATTCAAATATCCGTCGCCGGGACCCACCACGATCGCCGGCAGGCCGGTGGTGATTTTCAGCTTCGCGGCCAACTACGCGATCGGCAGGCTGAGGGTCGAGGGATATCACCTGACCAATCTGTTGATTCATCTGAGCGCGGCAATGCTGCTTTACGGAATCGTTCGCCGGACGCTTTTGCGAGCGGAGGGCTGGGGAGAACGGTTTGCCGGGTCGGCGACGTGGCTGGCGGTAATGGTCGCGGCGGTGTGGGTGGCGCATCCGCTGGATACGCAGTCGGTGACGTATATCGTGCAGAGGAGCGAATCCCTGGCGGGGATGTTTCTGCTGGCGACAATCTATTGCGTGATTCGGTCGGCGGAGAATACGGCGGGCAAGCCCGCCGGCTACACGGGGAAGGGGCAAATGCGGTGGGCATGGGGAATACTGGGCGTTGGCGCCTGCGCGTTGGGGATGGGGAGCAAGGAGATCGTGGCCGCGGCGCCGTTTCTGGCCGTTCTCTATGACCGCACGTTTCTGGCCGGAACGTTTAGGCAGGCCCTGAAGCTGCGATGGAAAATTTACAGCGGCATGGCGGCGACGTGGGCGCTTATCCTGCTGTCGCTTTATACGGGGCTGCGCGGAACCATGGTTGGGTTTCACCTGGGCATTTCTCCCGTCGAATACGCCAGAACGGAGTTGAACGTCATCGCGCATTACCTTCGGCTGGCGTTTTGGCCAACGGACTTGACGTTGGATTATTACGATTGGCCGATGGCGCGGAACTGGGCGGACGTTTCGTGGCAGGGCTGGGGGGTGCTGGTGCTGGCGATCGGCTCGCTGGCGGCATTGAGATGCAAGCCATGGCTCGGCTTCCTGGGCGCGTGGTTTTTTCTGATCCTGGCGCCAACGTCGAGCTTCCTGCCGATCAAACAGGAATCGGCGGCGGAACAGCGGATGTATTTGCCGCTGGCGGCGCTGGCGTGCCTGGTGGTTGTCTGCGGATGGGCGATCGTTTGCCAATGGCGGCCGCTGCGCTGGGCGGTGGGGATTGCAGGTTGCATTCTGATCGTGTTGCTGGCCGGGCTGACCCTGAGCCGGAACGATCAGTATGCGACATCCCTGAAGATTTGGACGGATACCGTGGCCAAGCGTCCGGCCAATACGCGGGCACGGGTGAACCTCGGGGAGGCGTGGGCGCAGGCGAGCCTCGATTTTCCACAAGGATCGATCGAGTCAATGGTGGCGACCAATCAGGCGTTAAAGGAATTCCAGACGGTGCTGGCGATGGAACCGCGCGTCAGCGAGGCGGTCTTCGCCATCGGCCAGTCGCTGGAGCGATTGGGCGATCCGATGGCGGCCGAGCAACTGTACACCGAGACCCTGCCCAAATACCCCGACGTCGCGGCCGATCTTCTGGTGGAACGAGGAAATCTCCGGGCGCGGCGGCAGGATTGGAAGGATGCGAAGGATGATTTCGCCGCGGCAATCAAGGCCAATCCCGGGGGCGCGGAGGCCCACTATTTCCTGGGAGTTTTGTATCAGCAGCAGGGGGACTGGCCGGATGCCAAGATCGAACTGGAAAAAGCGGTCAAGATTGCGCCGAAATACAAGGATGCCGCCGAGCGGCTACGGAAGGTGAATGGAATGTTTTGAATTCCCTGCCCGCTGAAGCGGGCAGGCCGCGCGTTCAGTGGCCGGGGTTTACGGCATTGACTTGTGCATCGGTGTTGCCGCCGGCGGCGGCTTTGATCTGGGCCATGATGGCCCTGACCTGTGCGGGATCGTGCTCGGCGTGGAATGAGCCTTGGAGAATCGAAGGACCCAGGGGGTCGACCATTTCACCGCGACGGCATCCTTCCTTCATCCACGCCTTGCGGATTCTCACGGAAGCGCCGGTGGAAGAATCGTCGAGTTCAACCAGTCCCGAACCGCAATATTCAACCAGGCCCGGCCGATTGGCGTCATCACAGATAAAACACCAGTGGATCGAGGCATTGGTGTTGGCGGGGTGATCGGCCTTGACGCCGCTCATCGGCGTCCAGAAGACGCGGATGTGCACCAATTGCCGGGGCATGACCCAACCGTCGAGGTGCTGGGAGGGGTCCTGACGGGCCGGCTCAATATTGTCCTGAACCAGTACAATGTCGGCATCACCGGCATCGTTGCGGTCGAGATAGGCGCGGGTAAAAGCTTGGGAAAACTCATGCTTCTGGTCGACGCTGAGCAAGCGCAAATTGCCCTGGTTGGAGGAACATCCCCCGGCAACCACCGCAGCCAGGATTGGGAGAATGGAGCGGAGGAATATGCGAAGAAACCCAGACTGGTCAATGAATATCGGTTGCAACCGAGGATCCTCCATTACGCCAATCCAAGCAATCCAAGGGCATCGCGTTCCACGATTCCGCGAAGCGACTCTCGCGGCACAACCGGGAGATTGGTTCCCTGAGCCAGTTGGTTAATGCTGTAAAGCGCCTCGATGCACTCGGTGATGGAAGTGTAGGGGAAATCGCTCCCAAACAGCAGCTTTTCAATGACTTGCGACTCGTGAGCGGCCACCAGGGCGTTGTACGCCTGCCAGGGGCGCGACAACAGCCCGCTGACATCGGCATAGACATTGGTGTGTTTGCCCAGGAGGCAGATTGTTTCCTCAAGCCAGGGCTGGCCCAATTGAGCGATGACGATTCGCAGTGTTGGGAAGGTGCGGGCGACCTCGTCAAAGAGTTGAGGCCGGGCGAAATCCAGCTTGCTTTGCTCGGTGAATTGGCCGACGGGGTGAACCAGGATGGGCATGGCGAGCTTCTCGGCTTCGGCATAGAGCCGCATGGCGCGGGTGTCGCAGGGATGAAAGTCCTGATTGGCGGGGGAAAGGGTGATGCCGCGAAGGAGCAGGTGATCGCGCGCGGCATGCAGGTCGTCGAGAGCGGACCGCTCGGTGGGATCGATTCCGGCGAATCCGATCAGCTTCTGGGGAAACCGGTTGACATATTCCGCGACGTAGGAATTGGGGATTTCCGCCTGGAGATATTTGCTCTTGAACCCAAGAACGATGGATTTATCAACCACGGCGGATTCGGCCCAATGGTGATCGGGGTCTGCGGCCGGGACGGTTCGCCATTGGGATTTACCCGACGGCGAAAAACGGGGGGACCGCTTGGCCCCCGGGCGGGGAGCCTCGCCCAAATCAAGCTGCCCTAGCTGATCCGGGGATTGCCAGATATGCGTGTGACAATCAACAATCATGCATGCCTGCAATTCGGTAGTCTAAAGGTATGTGATGAGCACGTCAAAGGCACAAAACATAGGATCCGGCTGCCGGCAACACGGAGAGTCTCCATTTACATAATTTATTCGGACTTTGCGGGGGTTTGGCTGGAATCAAAACCGTAACTCAAGATAGGACACGGAAATGCATTGGAGGCTGGCATCGGCAACCCTCTGCGATTACATAGGTTGACGAGCGTTTGCCGCTGGGCTACTGTTGATGCGAAGGAGGCTATTCATGCCATTTACACTTCCGCCGCTGCCGTTCCCGTCCGGGGCCTTGGAGCCACATATTGACAAGATCACGATGGAAATCCACCACGGAAAGCACCATGCGGCATACGTAAATAATCTGAACAAAGCCTTGGAACAGGCGCCCCAGCTCGGCGGCAAATCGCTGGAAGAGCTGTTGGCCGGGAATCTGGCAATAGTTCCCGAGGGGATCAAGACCCCCGTCAGGAACAACGCCGGGGGGCATCACAACCATACGCTGTTCTGGGAAATTCTGAATCCCGCCGGGAAGCCGGGGGCGACACCCGTCGGACAACTGGCAGCAGCGATCAACAGCACTTTCGGCTCCTTGGAGCAGTTCAAGGAGAAATTCGCTGCCGCCGCGACCGGGAGGTTCGGCTCCGGCTGGGCGTGGCTGATCAAAAAGGCCGGGAAGTTGGAGATCATCTCCACCGCCAACCAGGACAGCCCGATCATGGACGGGGCCTATCCGGTGATTGGCCTGGACGTTTGGGAGCACGCCTATTACCTGAAATATCAGAATCGCCGCCCGGACTACGTCACGGCCTGGTGGAACGTCCTGAACTGGAAGACGGCAGACGAGCGGTTCGGCAAGGGGAAGTAGATCGACGGCGGAAGTTTAAGGAATTGACGTGGAATGCCCCACGGCGGCGCCGTGGGCGTTCTGCTTTTTGGGGGGCTTACTGATTCACCCGCCAGGGGGTGCTGAAACCGGGCTGACCGGAGGGGAAAAAGTTCACGTTGAACCCGCTGACTTTGTTGATGCCGTCGTGGTAGGCGGACACGGAAAACGCAAACACGTCAAACCGGCGAGTCAGGGCGATATAGGTGACGGCGGCACGGCCGGGTCCCAAATTCAGGGCCTCATTCAGGGCCAGGGAGTATTTGGAGGTGAGGCTGTAGGTGGCATTGAAACTGAACAACTGCGTCTCCAGGGCCTGAATGTAGGTGTCGCCGACGTAATAACTGAGTCGCGCGCCGCGGTTAATGGCCAGGCCGGCTTCGGCGATGGCGGTTTCGTGCGTGTCGAGATTCCACTGGACGTCGGAGAGGAAGGCGGTGTCATCGTCGATGTGCCAGGTGAGATCGGCATTGAGGGCCTGGCGCGGGACGGAAGTTTCCGGCTCCGAGGGGAAGAACAGGCCGCGGAATGAGACAGGGTTGAGCAGCGGCGGCGGCGGCGGGTGGGGATAAAAGTCGCCCTCGAGGTTGACGTCCAGGAGATCGACGCTTTGCCATCGGCCCGGTCCGCCGCGCATCGTTTCCCAATGTTGATGCAAGGCGATCGTGGCGGCGGTGATATCGGTGATGGCGTCGACGTTGGAATCGAAGTCGTACAGCTTGTTCTGGTCAACCGTGGTGCCCGAGGTAAAGAGGTTGACCTCCGGCTGGATGATGTGGCGGATGCGATGGAGGTCCAGGAGATCGGAATCGATCGAATCATCGACGTGCCAAAAGCTGGTGGTCAACCTCAATCCGGCGCTATCGTACAATCGGGTCTGGCCGTCGCCGGCGGGGCTGGTGGAGTAGGCGGTGACGCGGCCCATGACGTAGGGGACGAATTTGAATTGACCGAGCGAAAACGGCCAATCGACTTCCTGCCGGGTGTCGCCGCGATAGACGAAATCGTTGGTGAGTCCGGTCAACCCATCGGAGGGCAAGCCGGGCGAAAGCCCCGTGGGATAACCCTGATCCTCCAGGGAGAAACTGCTCTGGTCGAATTTCAGGGCCGAGGCGCTGTTGTTGCTGTAAAGAGTGAGATGATCGTCGGCGAAGCTGTCGCCGATGCGCTGGTAGGTGATCTCGGGGAGGCGGGCGACATCGAATTGTTCCTGCTGGCGGTCGGCGTCGGTGATGAAGTTGGTCGTGTCGGTTTCAGCGAGGAAGGTCAACACCTCCGTGTCCCGTTGCCGCTTGGCGTAGAACTCGCCGTCGTACGGCAAGGTGTTGTCGAATTCGCTTTGATAATATTCCTCGAGAAACGTGGGATCGGACAGGTAGCCCAGGCGCACCTGCACCTGCCAGTCGTCGGGGAGGAAATGTTGGTGTTCCCAGAGGAACCGTCCGCGGAGATCGGTGGGGGGGGTCACCGTATCTCGGAGGCCGCCCAACTCGTCCACGCCCCGGTCCTCCATGATGTAGGTTGTGAGGGCCCCCTGGAAATCCCAGGGTTCGGCCGAATCGGTGATGAATCCGCCCTTGTACGTGCCGTCGATTCCGCCGCCGTATCCCCGCAGCGAGTAATAATCCAGCGGAAAGGAAACGTCCAAGTCCTTGGGCGGAGCCTGGCCGAGGGTTTCAAACAATCCCCAGTCGCTGTCCACGGTGAAGCCGTACCGGCTGGAATTGCCGAATGAAAAGTTGCGCAGCGGAATCGGCTTGTCGTTGAAAGTGCCCCACAGTCCCGGCCAATAAAAGACGGGAATGCCGAACACTTGGCCGATGTCGTTGTGGCTGACGATGTCATATTCGCTCGTGTCCTCGGGCTCCTGATGGATGTAGGCGTAGGTGCTGCGAATGTTGAAGGTGGGAACGGCGAAGTAGCTCGTGGTGAACTGGACATGCCGGGCGGCAAACTCACCGTGGGCGATCTGTTTCATCATCCGGGCGCGCACCGTAAACGGAATCTGCGATGCCGGATCGACGGCATGGAAAACCACGCCGGTGAGGACCGCCTGCTGGGTCAGAAAATCGTAATAGACACGGTCGGCCGTGAGGCGCTGCTCGTGGCTCTTTGCCACGGTGGGGAGGTAGTTCACGCGGACATCCCCTTCCAGGTACGCCGCCGTGTAATGATGGCCGAGATCGGTCGGAGAACTCGTCGCGCCGCCGGCCGGCTCGTCGGTGAATAACACGACGTCTTGGGCGGAGAACTCGATGAAATCACCGTTGTCGAAGGATTCGGTGAAGGAGAATCTGCCGCTTATTTCCCACGCGCGAGTGCCGTCATCGGCGCGAATCTCCTGAACGAGCGGGATAATCCCCAAGCGGATGTACCCGGCTTTGCCCGGTCCGGGCTGGACGATTCCCGCCGCGTTGGTTCCGCCGCCGGGCGCGGGCGGCGCGGGGCGGGTGGCGCTCGGCGGCTGATTTGGTTCTTGCGTCGCCGGCGCGATGTCCATCATTTGACTGGCCATGCGAATGGATTGGGCCTGCAAATAGAGAGGGGATTGCGAAAGGTTCTCCGAGCGATTGGCCGCGGCGGTCAGTTGAACCGTGCCGCGCACGATCGTGTCGATCAGCAGCGTCGGTCCGGTGCGGGTGAGATGATTTTCGCGGGCGGCGAGCCTGGCGTTACCGATGAGAACGATGTCCAGCATCTGTTCCCGCAGCAATCCGCCCGGCGCCGGGGTGAGCCAGATCACGGCCTGATCGGCTTGGCATTTCTCCTCATCCAGGGTGATGGTGACCGGGCCGCGGAGTTGAACGACGTTGGTATTGCCCGTCACCCAGGTGGACGCGGAGGAGGCCTGGACCACCAGTTTTTCGCTGTAGGCGGCGGATTGGGCGCGAGCGGACGATGCGGCGCTGAGAATGAGGGCGGCGATCAGAATCCAGCCGAGGCCGGCCCTCATCCAGTGCACTGACAGGCTCCTTCCCGATGCGGCCAACGAACTTCCCAAGCGGTCGGCGGCATTATAGAAGTGAGGCAAGAAGCGTCAAACTGATCCGGGTGCTATAATCCGAAGCCGGTGGATTTGACCGCAGGGAAGGCTTTGCCTCGGGATGCGAAGCGTCAAGGAGCGTTTATGAAGTGGCGGACCGCGATTTTCCTGTCGGGGATTCTCAGCGCATGGGTGGGACTGGGCGTTGCCAAGGCGGCGCCGGGTCCGGCAACGGCTCCGGCGGCCCAGTCCGTTTCCAGCCCCGCCACCCGGCCCGCCGGCAAGTTTCCCACCCCCGCGGAGTTGATGGCCAAAATCCAGGCCGCGCAGAAGAAGGACAATCCCGATGATTTGCCAACGGTCGCGTATTTCGATCTTTCCCAGCCGGTCATGGAGAAGCCGGCCGATTTCAATCTGTTTGCCCAGGACCGGGAAGGCGTGACGCTGCGCGAACTGATCGACCGGCTGGAAAAGGCCCGGAAAGACAAGGCCGTCCGCGCCGTGCTGATCCGTCTTGATGAGGGAGCGATGAACCTCTCCCAGGCGATGGAATTGCGCGATGAGTTGGGCCTTCTGCGGAAGGAAAACAAGCGGACGTTCGTCTATGCCGACTCCTACGACACCCCCAGCTACATCGCCGCCAGCGCGGCCTCCGACGTCTGCATGCTGGAAGGGGGGGAGATCACGATCCCCGGCGTGGG
>JBEKIV010000169.1:0-8799 GCA_050011595.1 Tepidisphaeraceae bacterium | reverse complement strand
CGCAGCGAGCTGCACTTGCAGCCGGCGGATCATATCGCCGATATCGGCTCGGGCACCGGGTTTCTCAGCGAGCTTTTCCTGCAAAACGGCAATCCGGTTTTCGCGGTTGAACCGAACGATGCCATGCGCCTGGCGGCCGAGACAAATCTGAGCCACGCGCCCAATTTTCACAGCATCAAAGGCACTGCCGAGCAAACCGGTTTGCCGGCCGGCGATTTCGGGTTTGTCGTGGCGGGCCAGGCGTTTCACTGGTTTGATCGCGTCCGCGCTAAAGCGGAATTCCAGCGTCTTCTTCGGCCGGACGGTTGGGTTTTGCTGATCTGGAACGATCGGGAAAAAGACCATTCCCGCGACGGGTTTGCCGCCGCGTACGATGCCATGGTCAGGGAATTCCAGATTGACTGGCACAAGGTGCGCCATGAAAGCATCACCGCCCAGGACTCGCGGGTTCTGGCCGCTTTCTTTGCCCCCGGCGGTCATCAACACAAGACATTTGGCAACCCGCAAACCCTCGATCTCGACGGTTTGCTCGCGCGGGCGCTGTCGTCGTCCTACCTCCCGCTTCCCGGCCAGCCGCGATGCGATCAGATGCTCGATCGCCTGCGCGAAATCTACCGGCTCCACGCCAAAGACGGCCATATCGTGCAACAATACAATACCCAAGTGTATTATGGCCGCCTGAGTTGAGGCGTTCCGAAGCCCCATGTTTGAACCACTGACCCAACGTCGCTATCTGATTTCCTTCAAGGCCTCGCGTCTGGCGCAGCAATTGGCGGACGTGCTGGTGATCGGCGGAGGGGTCGCGGGGCTGCGCGCCGCCATCGCCGCCGCCCACGAAGGCGCCGACGTTCTGCTCCTGGCCAAGGATACGCTGCCTCAATCCAATACCTGGTACGCGCAGGGCGGCATCGCCGCCGTTCTTCAGCCCGCCGACACCATCGAATCCCACGTTGGGGATACGCTGGCGTGCGGCGCGGGATTGTGCCAGGAAAAAGCGGTCCGCATCGTCGTCGAAGAAGGGCCCCAGCGCGTCTTGGAACTGCTTTCCTGGGGCGCGAATTTCGACAAGCAGGCGGGCAATCCCAGCCAGCTTTCTTTTGGTTTGGAAGGCGGCCACAGCATCGCCCGCATCATTCACGCCTGCGGCGACGCCACCGGCAAGGAACTGGCGCAAACGCTCATCAATGCCGTCAAGAGCCGCGAAACCATCCGCGTTTCGGAAATGTCGTTTGTCATCGATCTGCTCACCGACCAGGGGCAATGCCTGGGAGCATTGGCAATGGTCAAGGGGGAGATCAACCTGATCTGGGCGAAGCGGACGATCATCGCCAGCGGCGGGGCGGGACAGCTTTTCCGCGAATCAACCAATCCGAAAATCGCCACCGCCGATGGACACGCCATGTCCTATCGCGCCGGCGCGGCGCTTCAGGACATGGAGATGGTCCAGTTTCATCCCACCACGCTCTACGTCGCGGGCGCCAGCCGCGCCCTGATCACCGAGGCCGTCCGCGGGGAAGGAGCGCATCTGGTGGATCGCAACGGATACCGGTTCATGAAGGACTATGACCCGGCGGCGGAACTGGCGCCCCGCGACGTCGTCAGCCGGGCCATCGTTCAGCAAATCCGCAAAACGAATTTCACCCACGTCTATCTGGACGTTCGCCATCTCCCGCCCGAACCGTTCAAGGAGCGATTTCCGCAACTGGCGCAGTTGCTGGAGCAATTCGACATCAACCCCGCCCGCGATCTGATCCCGATCCACCCCGCGACGCACTACATGATCGGCGGCGTGGATTGCGACGAGCACGGCAAGACCACGCTGCCGGGGCTTTACGCCGTCGGCGAAGCCGGTTGCAGCGGCCTGCACGGCGCCAACCGCCTGGCGAGCAATTCGCTGGTCGAGGGCCTGGTGTTCGGCGCCCGCGCGGGGACCGATGCCGCGAAATGGGCCGTGTCCCACGAGGTCAAGTTCCCCCATCACCTGGAGCATCGAATCGCCCGCTCGACCAGAACGGAATTGGACTTGACCGACGTCAAGAGCTCGCTCCGCAGCATCATGTGGCGAAACTGCGCCATCGAACGCACCGGCGACCGTTTGTCCGAGACGCGCGAAATCATCGCCTTCTGGAGCCGGTACGTGATGGACAAAACCTTCACGCCCTCCGACATGGGCCAGGACGCGATTGGCGGTTGGGAGTTGCAGAACATGCTCACGGTTTGTTTTTTGATCGCCACCGCCGCCTACACCCGCACCGAGAGCCGCGGGGCGCACTATCGCCTGGACTATCCCGACCGCGACGACGAGCACTGGCGGCTGCATCTATTGTGGAAGCGGCCGATGGAAACGCCGATTCCCAAACCCGTCGATTAACCCTGGCAAAGATCAACGAGTTGATCGATCGAGGCGATACTTTCCGGGCATGCCACATTTTCCGGCGGTTGCTCTCCGCGGCAATTGAGCCAGATCGATCGAATGCCCACCGCACGTGAACCGGCCACGTCCAAAACAGGATTATCGCCGACAAAAATTGTCTCCGACGCAAGCACGCCGAGTTTTTCCAGGCCCATCTGGAAAATCCGCGGGTCCGGCTTGCTGATTCCGACTTCCTGCGAAATGAGCACCACTGAAAACAGCGAGCGAATCCCCATCACATCAAGCTTCGTGTTCTGCGAAGCCGTAAATCCGTTGGAGATCACGCCCAGTTTCAAGCCTTTCCGATGGAGCGATTGCAGGGTCGAGGTGACGCCGCTGCGCTCGACGTTGCACTGCGGAAAATTGTCGCGCCAAAAGTCCACGAGCCGTTCCACGCCCGGGGCTTGGCGCCAGGGCAGGGAAGATTGCAAATGAGCCCCCAGTTCTTCCCGCGGCGCGTATCCGCCCCTGTCGCCCCCATGAATCGCACGGATCACTTCATGGAGTTCACAACCCGCCAAATCCATCCCAAAGCGATCAAGAAATCTGCCGGCCAACCGCTCGATGGATCGAGATCGGTCTGTCAGGGTATCGTCCAGATCGAATAGAACTGCGCGAAGGGCTGGCATTGAAAAATTGAGGATAGCAGTGCGACAAACACCCGTCACTTGCCTGCACGGGCGATTTCGGGCATATCATCGTTATGCGCAAATCCCGTGACCGCCAATTTACGGTGCTTATTGAGCGCGACGGCGCCGGTTGGTATGTGGCGAGCGTTCCGGAGTTTCCCGGCTGCCATACGCAGGCGCGTTCGCTGGACAAGCTGATGGTGCGCATTCGCGAGGCCATTGCGTTGTGCTTGGAGGTGCAGCGGGGCGAGTCCTCGTCCTCCGAGTTCATCGGTGTCCAACGCATCGCCATTTAATCATGTCCCGTTTGCCCCGATTGCGAGGACGCGATGTGCTTGCGGCGCTGCAACGCGCGGGATTTGTTGTCGTGCGCATCAAGGGAAGCCATCATTTTTTGCGCCATGGCGACGGACGAGTAACAGTCGTGCCGCTGCATGCCGGTGAAACCATCGGGCCCGGATTATTCGGCAAAATCCTGCGGGATGCAGAGATGACCCGCGATGAATTTGTTGAGTGGTTGCGAATCGCTTGATTGTCGCTCTCATTGCCGAGGTTGCGTCCTGCTTCTAGAATCCTCCCCCACACATGCCCATTTCCATCGATCAACAGATTCAACTCCTCTCGCGCCGATGCGAGCGAATCCTGAGCGAAGAGGATTTGCGGCGCAAATTGCACAGCAGCGCCAAGACCGGCAAGCCGTTGCGGATCAAGTTCGGCATGGATCCCACCGCTCCCGACGTCACGCTCGGACATGCGGTTCCGCTGACGGTCATCCGGCAATTCCAGGAGCTGGGACACAAGGCGGTGCTGATCATCGGCGATTACACCGCCCGCGTCGGCGATCCCTCCGGCAGAAACGCCACCCGCCCCATCCTCAGCGGCGAGCAGATCGACGCCAATGCCAAAACTTATCTCTCCCAGGTCGGCAAAATCCTTCTGACCGATCCGGGCCATCTGGAAGTCCGCTGGAACGGCGAATGGCTGGGGGCGATGAACCTGATCGACCTGATCAAGCTCGCCAGCAGAAAGTCGGTCGCCCAAATGCTCGACCGCGACACCTTCAAGGAGCGATTCCAGAGCGGCGGCGACATCCGCATTCACGAATTCCTCTATCCGCTGCTGCAAGGCTGGGACAGCGTCGTCATCGACGCCGACGTCGAGATGGGCGGCAGCGATCAGCTTTTCAATAACCTGGTCGGACGCGAATTCCAGAAGGAGGAAGGCAAGGACCCGCAGGTGGTCATGGTCACGCCCCTGCTCGTCGGCACCGACGGGCAGATGAAAATGTCAAAGAGCAAGGGGAACTACGTCGGCGTGACCGATCCCCCGTCCGGGCCGGATGGAATGTTCGGAAGGATCATGAAGCTGCCCGATCATCTCCTGGAGAACTATTACACGCTTTTGACGGACGTTCCCCCGGAACAGTTCAAGCCCGCGATCGCCGCCAATCCGCGAAACGCCAAGGCGGCGCTGGCCAGGACGATCATCACCTGGCTGCACGATTCCGCCGCCGCTGCCGCCGCGGAGGCCCAATTCATCAAGACGACTCATGGCGGCGTGCCGGACGAGATGCCGGAGATCGCGATCGGAGACGGCCTAGAGTCGCTGGCTGGATTATTATTAAAGGCCCGCTTTGTTTCTTCCAAAAGCGAGGCCTACCGCAAAATCGAGGAGGGAGCGGTAAAGATTGACGGAATAAAGGGCATGAGTAAGCATGTTGGGCTGACGTTTTCAAAACCACCGAAGGCGGATCCACCGACCGAGATTCTCCAGCTAACTCAGTCGGTTGTTATTCAATTGGGAAATCGCAAATTCGTACGCATCAAACGGTAATATGATATATTATCCGGGGCAGTGACTACCGTCCGTGCACAATTCGATGGAAAGGTGCTTGTCCCGGTTGAACCGGTTGATTTGCAAGCGGGGCATCTGTACGAAGTCGACGTTCGAGAAGCCGACTTCCCCACGCCGCCATCCGCCACGCAAGCTCTCCTGCATCTGCTCCAATCTCTTCCCAAGCTTCCGCCCGAAGGCATCGATCAAATGGAAGCGGAGATCAAGCGGGGAGAACTGGCCATGCGTTTCGAAGACCCCTTCGGCAATGGCGGTGAGGGCTAACTGGTGCTCTTCCACTTGGATACGAATGCTGTAAGCGATTTGATCCGCCAGGATGCAAGGGTGCTGGCGCGACTGGCTGCTGTGAATGCCACCGATGAGCTTCGAATCTGTGTGGTGGTTCGCGGCGAGATTCTTTTCGGCATCGATCGTCTTGCTTCTGGAAAGAGCCAAAATGAACTTCGCGAACGTGCAAGTTCGATTTTTGCCCACCTACCCTGCGAAGCCATTCGGCCTTCCGCTGACGCAAGCTATTCCCGGATCAAATGCGCCTTGGAAAAAATGGGGTCCGTGCTGGGAGAAAACGATCTATGGATCGCGGCTTGCGCTCTGGATTTTGGAGCTATTCTCGTAACCCGCGATCGAGCCTTCCAGCAGATATCCGGCCTGGTAGTTGAGGACTGGACGCACTGATTCCTCTTGTTCTAATCCCTTGCGCCCCATAGGATTCGCTCACTGTTTCAGGAGACCCAACAATGCCTCGACAATGGCGTGTCGCGATCATCGGTACGGGAGTCGTCGGCACCATGCACCTGCGGTCCGTGGGGCAGTTGCCCAACTGTCAGGTCGTCGCGATCTGCGATCTGGATTGCGGCAAGGGCCGCCAAGCCCTGGACAAGACCAAGGTCTCGGTCCCCATCTACACCGATCTGAAAGAGATGCTCCACAAGGAAAAGTTGGATTCCGCGCACGTCTGCACGCCCAGCGGCGATCACCAGGCCCCGGCCATCACGGCGATGGAGCGGGGGCTGAACGTCCTGGTCGAAAAGCCCATGGAAATCCTGCCCGATCGCGTTGACGAGATGATCGGGGCGGCGAAGAAATTCGGCGTGCGGCTGGCCGGCATATTCCAGAACCGCTGGGACGACGCCAACGTCATTTTACATGATGCCGTCAAGCAGGGACGATTTGGAAAAATCGCCTGGGCCGGCGCCGTCACGCCCTGGTATCGAAACGATCAGTATTATGCCGAGGGCGGCTGGCGCGGGACTTGGAAGCTCGACGGAGGCGGGGCGGTCATGAACCAGGGCGTTCACCAGGTCGATCTCATTCAGTGGATCGTCGGTCCCGTCAAAACCGTCAGCGCCTTCGCCTCCAGCCGAATCCATCCGAAAATCGAAGTCGAAGACACCCTGACCTGCGCATTGCAATTCCAGAACGGCGCGTACGGGACGTTTGTCAGCACCACCGCGATGTGGCCCGGCGGACAGGTGCGCATCGAAATCGGCGGCGAACTCGGCTCGGCCGTCAGCGAAAACGGGCTCAAACGGTTCGAGTTCAAGAATCCGCTTCCCGCGGACCAGCAACTGCTCGAACGCCATGGCCCCAACCGCGACAAAACCAGCGGCGGCGGCAAGGCGGCGACCGATATCGCCCTCGACCTCCATACGAAGAACATTCAGGCCGTCTATCAGGCCTGGGAGCGCGGCCAGGACGCCGAAACCTCCGGTCCCGAAGCTCGCAAGGCCGTCGCCATCATTCGGGCCATGTACGAATCCGCCCGAAAGAACGGCACGCCGGTCGATGTCAAATAGATCGCCCGTGCGATCGGCTTGGCCAATAAGATCACCGTTTCGCGGAATGCAATATCCATGCCCACCTTGCCCGTCATCGCCATCGTCGGCCGGCCCAACGTCGGAAAGAGCAGCCTGCTCAACAGTCTGGCGGGCAGGCGCATCAGCATCGTCCAGGACACACCCGGCGTCACGCGCGACCGCGTGTCGTATCCGCTTTTCGTCGATGGCCGATATGTCGAATTGGTGGACACCGGCGGATACGGATTCGTCGATCCCAATCAATTGACCGAACACATCCAGCAGCAGATCGAGTTGGCGATGGCGCAGGCCAGCCTGGTGCTGCTGCTGGTGGACTGCCAGGCCGGTCTGACCGGCGGGGATGAGGAGATCGCCGCGCTGCTCCGCCGCCGGGGGATCAAGACCCTGCTCGTTGCCAACAAGGCCGACGGTCCCAAGGCCGACGCGGCCCTGGGCGACTTCGCCCGCCTGGGGTTTGGCACGCCCATCGGCGTCTCCGCGCTGAACAACCGCAATCTCGACCAGCTTCTGGCCGCCATCCGCCAAAACGTCGATCTTTCCCACGCTCCGGCCGAGATGCCCGCCCCGCAGATGATGCTGGCGATCGTGGGCAAGCGAAACGCCGGCAAGAGCACGCTGGTCAACTCTATTGCCCAACTCTACGAAGGCGATTCGCAGCGCGTCATCGTTTCCGAAATCCCCGGCACCACGCGCGACAGCATCGACGTGCGCTTCGAGAAGGAAGGGAAAACCCTCATCGTCATCGACACCGCCGGCGTGCGAAAAAAACGCCGCATGGCCACCAACGACATCGAGTTCTACAGCTTCCACCGCGCCCAGCGTTCCATCCGCCGCGCCGACGTCGTCGTCATGCTCGTCGACGGCGCCGAGCCTGTCAGCGACCCGGACAGAAAACTCTCGCAATACCTCGCCGAGCAGTTCAAGCCCGTGCTCCTGGTCATCAACAAGTGGGACCTCACGCTGCGGATGCTTCGCGAAAACCGCAAGGACATGGCCGACGGCTCCGTCGATGAGTCCCAAATCATGGAGGAATTCCGGGAATATCTCGACCAGGAACTCAAGCAGATCGATTACGCCCCGATTGCGTTCATCACCGCCAAGGATGGAAGGAACATCCAAACCGTCATCGATGCCGCCCAGCATTTATTCAAGCAGGCCAACACCCGCCTGACGACCGGGCAGCTCAACCGGGTCGTCCGCCAGATTTTGCAGGAAAAGCACCCCAGCACACCCAGCGGCCGCAAGGCGCGGATCTATTACGCCACCCAATCCGCCGTCGCCCCGCCGACCATCGTGCTTTTTGTGAATAACCCGAAGTTTCTCGATGAGGCCTATCAGCGTTTCATGATCAACCGCTTCCGCGAGTTGCTTCCCTATCCGGAAGTTCCCATCCGTCTGGTGATCCGCGGCCGGCAATCCCGCAAGGCCGCCCCATCCCTGGACGAGGCCAGCGACGAGCAGATCGAAAAGCTTTCCTGACGGTTGAGCGGATCGGCGCGTCACTCCGGCAAATTCTCCAGATCGAGCCGGTCCTTGGTTCGCCCCGACGCCTGCTTCATTTGACGCAACCAGTTGAGCGACACGTATTGAAGTTCTTCGGATTCAATGCTTGACGTCAGCAATTGCCGAACGTTCTCTTGTGGGAAACCGGGAACGTGATCGAAAAGATCCAGAAACCCGTATCTCGTCCACAACATCATCAATCGGGAGGACTGAATGAAGCCAAGGGTGATCGGATAGGTTCGTTCGATCCCGGTGTCCGGATCAATTTCTTTGCCGATGTATCTGGCATCGATCTCGGTCAGTGCCCGGAGCAAAAGCTGCTCCGCCTCGGGCGAGCGCAACCAGACCACGTCAATGTCTTCCGTCGCCCGTCCGTAGCCGTGAAAATTCACCGCATGTCCGCCGATGATGACAAATGGCACGCCATGGCGCCTCAGGACGCGGAGAATTTCCATGTCGTCAGGCATCGAACCCTTGGACTGGAATCGCCCGGGCCTTGAAATTGCGACGGAGGAAGTGGGCATATCCGTCAGGCGATCGCCGCAGCGTGGCCCACATGGATTCCTGGAGCCGCGCCATGTCG
>JBEKIV010000168.1:0-8806 GCA_050011595.1 Tepidisphaeraceae bacterium | reverse complement strand
GCAGGTCCTGATCGAACGTCTGCTGCCCGTTGCCGGCGCTCTTGATGTAATCGCCCAATTCCAGTGCCCGGCCTTCGAGGATGTATTTCTGGGGCACGGGCCCGCCGCGGAGGACTTCCACCGCCGGGCGGCGCGTGCCGTCGCGGGCGATCACCAATCGCTGCGACATGATCGCCTCCAGGTTCCCGGCCAGTTGCGTCAGGAGCAGCTTGTGCTCCGACGGCGGGAACATGGCGATGATGCGTTCGATCGTCTGGGGCGCGCTGGCGGAGTGAACGGTGGAGAAGACCTGGTGTCCGGTGTCGGCCGCGCGCAGGGCGATCCGCAGCGTATCCATGTCGCGCAGCTCGCCCACCAGCACGACGTCCGGGTCTTGCCGCAGCGATTGCCGAAGGGCCTGCTCGAAGCTGGGCGTATCCATCCCCACTTCCAGTTGTGCGATCAGGGCGTTTTTGGGCGTGTGCAGATATTCAACCGGGTCTTCGATGCTGATGATTTTCGTAGGCCGGCCCTGGTTGATCAGTTCGATCATAGCCGCCAGGGTGGTCGATTTGCCCGATCCGGTGGTTCCGGTGACCAGCGTCAGTCCGCGGCCGGACATGGCGATATCGCTGGTGACGGCGGGCAAATGGAGTTCGGCGATGGTGGGAATCCTCGATTTGATGAGCCGCATCGCGATGCCCGGGTTGCCCAGCACCTGATATCCCGAGCACCGGAATCGGCAAATCCCCGGCGCGGCGTAGGAAAAATCCATCCCCTCCCTCAGCCGGTCATCGAGTTTGTCCCGCATCCGCGGCGGAGCGATCGACGCGATAAACTGGCGGATATCCTCATCAGTCAGCGCCGGCTGATCCACCGTGTGCAGGATGCCCTGGATGCGCACCTTTGGCGAAAGTCCCGTTTGGAGATGAATATCCGACGCTTCGCGTCCCGCCGCGAAGCGCATGAGCGTTGGGAAATCCATAGCGGCTCCGGTGAGAATGCCGCTAGTCTACGATGCCCCGGCCCCCAAGGGCAATCGCATATGGCGATGGCGTTCAAGGGTTCAAGAGTTCAAGGGAGGGCATTTTCCCTTGAACCCTTGAACCCTTGAACCCCTGAATCCTGGCGAAACCGCCGCCCGGCCTGCAAATGCGATGGCCCTGTGCCCCTTCTCTTTACGCCGCTTCCACCAGCAGCCCCGTTTTGCCACCCCACCTGACTTTGCGATACGCCTGCACCGTGACGGTGCCGCTTTGCAGCAGGGGTTGGAGAACGTCGGCGGCCAGATCGTTGTGATCTACCAGAACTCGCACGCAGGGCGTGGCGGAGGCGTCGATCGCCAGTTGCGGAAGCGCCATGCGGATCAGTTCCGTGTTCTCGGCCATCCAGCGCAGGGCCTGGCCGATCGAAAGGAGCTGGCCCAATCCGCGGCCGGCGACGGCCAGGAGCATCAGGCGCTGATCTCGCCCCACCGCCAGCAGGGCTTCGGGACACATCGGCGGGTGAATGGGACAAAGCACCCAGCGTCCATCGGCGCCGCCCTGACGAACCACGGCGTCCAGAATGGAGCGCTCGTTTGGCTCGCCGGGCAACTCGATCACTTCGGGGATCGAATCATCGACAACGGACAATCTCGGCGTTTGGGGAGTATTGATTTTCATGGCTTGAGATTCTTGAATGGGTTGTTGTGGTTTCGGGGCGACGGCGGAGGTCAGAAATTGGCGGATGATCTGCCAATGCCCGGCCGGGGCCGCGCCGGATTGGGCTCCCGGCTGGCGGCAATTCAGCACGGCATGTTCGGTGACGTTCTGCAGGAGTCGAAGGGGTGAACCGGCTTCCAGGCCGCAATGAAGGAACTGCCGGCTGACGGCGTCGAGCTTGCGGAAGATGGCGTCGGCATGGGCATCATCCCGGGCGTCCAGAACCACCAGCGAGATGCGGTGCCGTCCCAATTCCGACAGGCCCTTGAGCGCGCGATATGTGGCGACCACCCCTTCGTGATCGGCGGTGGTCAGCAGCACCCAGTGCGGCGCCGTCCGGAGCATTTCCCGCGCCTCGGTGGTACGGGCATGCGGCAGAGATATCAACCAGCGATCGACGTCCGCCGCCATTTCGGTCAGGTTTTCGGACAGTTTGCGGGCATCGAGGCCATCGGTGGACACGGGTGGCGCGGGAGGCGAAGCCTTCCCGGCCGCTGGACCACCGTTCAATTCAAAGCACGTCAGCGTAAACTCCGCGCCGTCGGCTTCGACGAGGCCGACGTTCTTGGCCTCGGCCGCAAGGTGGCGAGCATATTGCCGGACGCTTTGCTCCGGGTGGTCGATCAAATGCGATGACAGGACGACCGAAGCGCTGATGTGCCCGAAATGGGGAATCGAAGTCGCCGGCCCGGAGGCAAAGCCTTCCGGACTGGATTCGGGTTCGACTTCGGGGATCATTGGACCGGCTTCCAGCGAGGCGGCGAATTCCTCGGTCGTTAGGTCCGCGTTGAGATCGACCGGCTTCGGCGGCCCAACGCGCGTCGGACGCGATCCCGCCGGCTGGCGAGCGCGCAGCTCGCTCAGAAACAGATGGCTGATCTCGCTCAGCGGCCGCTTGGGGTCCATGGGGCACCGGATTTCGCTAAAGGTCAATCCACCTCGATCACGTTGTTTAATTCGCCGAACTGATTCACTTCAACGTACTTGTTGTTCGGATCGGTCATCCATTTCCCATCCACCACGAAGCGATAACGGTATCGTCCCGGCGGCAGCGGCAGGCCCATGTAAAACTCGCCCGGCCGGCCGCGATTAATCATCGGCGTGGACATCGGCGACCAGTTGTTGAAGTCGCCCGCGATCAGCACCTTCCTGGCCTTGTCAAAGCGGGCGGCGAAGATCACCTCGTCTCCGACTTTTCTCACCCCGTAGAAATGCTCGATCTTTGGCGCTGCGCTTTTGGCCGATGGGCCGTTGCCATTCCCGTTTCCGTTGCCATTTCCATTCCCGTTTCCGCTGCCATTTCCATTTCCGTTTCCATTCCCATTGCCGTTTCCGCTCGGTTGCTTATTCCCGCTGGGTCCAATGGCCCGGGGATAACCGGCGGGCGCGGAATCGGAGATTTCCTCCTCGGCGGACGACAACGAAATCGGCGCGGCAACGGCCTGGGCGACGGGTTCCTCGGCCAAGCGGCCGCCCAGCTGCATCTGTCCACGCGAAATCGACAGCGCCACTGAAGCGCTTGTACCCATCGCCGGCGCGAACGCCGCCGGCTCCACGGACGCGGGGGGCGGCGGCGCGGGGATCGCGTTGCGGCCGAATTGCAGGTTCGTCAACTGCGCCAACTGCTTGGCACGCTGAACCAACTCCGCCGGACGCGAAAGCTTGTCCATCGGCGTCGGCTCCAACTCCACGGGCGTATGGCCCATCAACTCGCGCGCCAGGTTCACGAAATCCTTGTACCCCCTGCTGCCCGGATCGTATTCGGTGATCGGCTGGCCAAAGCTGGCGGCTTCCTTGAGCTTGGTGTTGAAATTCACCGTGCTCTCCATCAGGTATTCCCGGAACTTATTGCGAAGCTCCGAGAGCACCTCGCGGGCCAGCTTGGTTCGCGTGTCATACAGCGTGGGAAGCACGCGGATGAGGATTTCCTTGTCGCATTTGTCGCGAAGCAGTTCCAGGGTCTCCATCATCTTGGCCAATCCGTGCAGGCTGAAATAGCCGGTTTCGACCGGAACGATGGCCTCGTCGCAAGCGCGAAGCGCGTTGAACGTGATCAGCCCGACGCTGGGCGGGCAATCGATGATGCACCACTTGTAGTTGGGTTGGACGGGTTCGATGGCTTTTCTGAGCCGGTCTTCGCGGCCCAAGCGCCCGGCGAAGGTCTGCTCGAACGCCGCCAGCTTCAGGTTCGACGGCGCCAGATCGAAATCGGTCGCGATTTGCCAGATCGTGTCGGCCAGACGCACGGGTTTGCCGTCGCGCTCTTCCAGCAGGCATTCGTAGATGGTGCGTTCGATCTGCTCTTCCGGCACCGCCAGCCCGATGGCGCAGTGTCCCTGCGGGTCCATGTCAACCAGCAATGTCTTTTGGCCGAGGCGCGCCAGACACGCCGCCAGGTTGATGCTTGTTGTTGTTTTTCCGCAGCCGCCCTTTTGGTTGATGATGGCAATGGTCCGCATGTGCGACCTTCCTTGGTAGCCGTCTGAGGATGCGATCCGGGCCGTTCCCTCGGCCCAATGCTGGCGCCAGACGCCCGATTACCGCCCGCGCACCGGAGCGTATCCCGCAGGTTTAATCGGGAAGATGGGGCAAATAACTTTAACCTTATGGGACACAGGGGAGCGGGACGATGGGTCCCAGTCGGTCTCAGAATGTCCCATAGACCCCCCCTCCCCCCCGCGCGATGGGGAACCAAAAGCGCGCCGAAGCAGCGCAATGGCGGAAACGCGCTGGATGCTTAATCTGGCGATCAAGCCAATTTGTCGAAGACCAGCGAGCAGAAGAAACTCGTAGCCCCAATTTATACCTAACTCTAATTTCCCGTGCAAAGGTAGTTTTTCGTATTCAGGGTGGTGTAACCCACTTCGTTGCCAGGTTCGACGATCTGGCGGGGAATTTTTTCGGTCACCGGCATTGTGCCGAACGGCATCGTCGGCTCGAATTCGCCGAGGCGTTGTCGCTTCGGAGCCATTCCCGGGGCCTGCCATTTATCGGGTGGGCATTTTGCCAACGGTACCGAGATGGTTCTGCTGGCTTTTGACTCGCCGACGAATGAGGACGCCTGATATGAAGAACCGGTATTTCGGGCGTCAAAAAACTGGGTGCGACGTGAATTCGTGTCGCCGTTTAATGCCCCTTGAGAATTCAGAGCTGTCCCGTTTTTCGCGGCCGCGCGCGCCGACCTGCCAGCAGGGCTGCGCCAAACACGCCGGCCATTGAGAAAGTCATCGGTTCCGGAACGGAGCTCATCCCAAAGTCGTAAGTTAAATCGAGACCGGCATCGCTGTCGCCCCAATCCATTGTTTCGCCTGGGAGGATTGGATCGGCGAAACTGAGCGACTCGTCCGGAACGTCCAGATCCATTGGAATGCCGTGGTCCGTGAGATCGGTATCCAGTTGCTCCAGAACACTCAGGCTGGTCTCGCCGGACGTGGGAGAGATCTGCGAAACGTAATCCCCGTCGATTCCCAATTGCACCAGCGAAGGCGCGCCGGTCGGATCCAACCCGGTCGCCACCGAATCAATTCCACCCGGGCTGTACATCGCTCCCATTGCATTCCCCGGACTTGGTGCTCGTCCGGGCACCAACCTCCCGGCGCCGGCCGGTTGGCGCGTCGGATCGAAATTACTCGTTATTCTAAAGCAATTGCTGACTGTGAGCATCGGATTGGTGTTAGGAGGGGCAGCCTGGACGACGGTCGCCATGACGTTGGGATCGCCCAAGCTGTTGATCGCCGCGGCGATCGTGTTCGCCTTGCGGTTGGCCGCGGAAGTCGGAGTCTCCCCGGGAACGGCAATTTGTGGAAGGTTTGGAATGTTAACCGTATATGCACTGCCAACGAAAGCGCCCGGGGCAACCTCGGCATAGGTGTAGAGCGTGAAGGACAGGGGTCCGCTAAGCTGTGCGCCGGTCCTTGGATCGTAGGTAATATTTGGACTTGCGCTGCCCCTGGGGGGGCTCAATGTGGTCTCCATATCGACAGCGCTTGCCCGACTGAGCGCGAATACAAGAACCACGGCGATCGACGCGAAGGTTGGGAGCCGATTTATCACAATCCTCCTCCATTTGGCGGGACGAAACGACGTAATATGCCAGCACACCAAACGATCAGGCCGCTGAAAATAGCTGGCCGGAATAGCAGAATCAAGCGAATTCCATGTAATGTTGCGCTTTTTGCGCTAGATTTGACGCATTTCGCGGTGGCGGGTCGCCTGGGGTGCCCCTGTTAAATGATGGTGACTCGAACCCTAGCTGACCGGCTCTGTTGCGTTGCTAATGCCACGAAGCGTCATTGTTTAGCGGAGACATAAATAAAAGACGCATCTAGTTTTTCGTCGTCGCGGCTTTCTTCGGCCGTCCTTCGTCGCGCATCGTTTGCTCCAAGTCCAGGCGGGACGCAACCTTCTCAATCCAGACGGCGCCGCCTAGCGGCCGCCCACGCTCAACGCTCAACGTCCAAATTCAATTCCGATCCGTATTGACCCTTATTTCGTCCCACCCAAATCAAACGCATCGTGCACGATCTGTAGCGCCCGATTGGCGTCTTCCTTGCTGATGATGCAACTGATCTTGATCTCGCTGGTGGTGATGTTCTGAATGTTGATCTTGCCGTCGGCCAGGGCCTTGAACATCCGCTGGGCAACTCCGGTGTGCACTTTCATGCCAACCCCGACCGCGCTGACCTTGGCCAGGCCGTCCTGGTAAATGGGGGCTGTTTTACCGCCCAGTTCCCTGACCAGGCGATCCACGACCGGCTTGATTTCGTGCAAATCGCCGTGCTCGACGGTGAAGCTGATGTTGGCGGTGTTGTCGTCCATGACGTTCTGGATGATGTCATCCACCACGATGTTGGCGGCGGCGATGTCGCCGAAGATTTTGGCGGCGACGCCCGGATGGTCGGGGACGTTTTTGACCGTGACGCGCACGAGTTCCTTTTTCAGGGCGGCGCCCGATACGACGATGTGTTCCATCATGTGGGAGGTCTCCGCGACGATCCAGGTGCCTTCGTTCTCGTTCTGACTGTTGCGCACGTGGATCGGTACGTTGTATTTCTTGGCGAACTCAACCGCCCGGGTTTGCATGACGCTTGCGCCCAGGCCGGCCAATTCCAGCATCTCATCGTAGCTGATTCGATCGATCTTCCGCGCATTTTTCACGATCCGCGGGTCGGCCGTGAAGATGCCGTCCACGTCGGTATAGTTTTCGCACACGTCGGCCTTGAGCACCGCGCCGATGGCCACCAGCGTCGCGTTGCTTCCCCCGCGGCCCAGGGTGGTGTAATCCCCTTCCGCCGTCACGCCCTGGAAGCCGGCGATGATGACTATCTTACCCGCCGATAGCTGATCGAATATCCGTTTCTGGTTGATCGATTGGATTCTCGCCTTGCTGAACGAGTTGTCCGTCACCAGCCCGATCTGCCCGCCGGTGAAGCTGATCGCCTCGTGCCCCTGCGCGTGGATGGCCATCGCCATCAACGCGATCGTCACCTGTTCCCCGGTGGCCAGGAGTTGATCCATCTCGCGCTTAGGCGGATTCTCGCAGACCTTCCGGGCCAGTTCGATCAAATGATCGGTGGTCTCCCCCATCGCCGAGACGACGACGCAGACCTGGTTTCCCTTTTCCTTGGCGGCAATGACGCGTCGGGCCGCCCGGTGGATTTTCTCCGCATCGGCGACGCTGCTGCCGCCGAATTTTTGAACGATCAACGCCATGTCCGATCCGCCGCTTCTTCGCCTTGTGAACGGGAGCGCGAATTATAGAGACGGGCTGAAAAGACTCAATATTCACGCGTTCCCACCCCGCAGGAAATACTCCATCAACTCGTGCCCCCGCTCGATGAACAATCCCCCCGCCGCCGCGTTCCTTTCGCTGTACGCCGCCGGCGCATGTCGCTTCACGTTCGACCCCGCCATCGCGAAAAGCGTCGGAGCATATCCGTGCTTACGCGTGGCGATGTTCGTGGGATGGTCCGGCATGACCAGGATGCGCCAATCCTTGAACGCCTTCAGCTTTTCCAGCACCGGACCAACCACGAATTTGTCGATGTGCTCGATGGCTTCGACCTTCGTTTTCCAATCGGCTTGGTGGCTGGCCTCGTCCGGGGCCTCGACGTGGCTGAACACCAGATCGTATTGGTCCAGCATCCGCGCGGTTTCCCCGCCCTGGCCGGCGTAATTTGTGTCGTGAAAGCTCGTCATGCCCTCCACTTCATGAACGTCCCAGCCCAGAAGCGCCGCCAAGCCGCGCAATAGATCGACGCCCGTAATCATGCACCCGCCGCTGACGCCGAATTTCTCCCTGAACTTCGGCATATTCGGCGCATGCCCCTGTCCCCAGAGCCAAACCTGCGTCGCCGGATTGCGCCCAGCCGCGCGGCGGGCACGGTTGATCTCGTGATCCGCGAAAAATTGTGCCGATTCTTCCATGATCCGCCGAAGAATCTCGCTCCCCTTGCCCTTCGGCAAATTGCCCGCGATCGGTTCTTCCGGCACCTCGTGCGGCGGCCTGGTTTTCAGTTCAAACTCCGCCCGCCCTCGATACACCAACAGATTGCGATAACTCACACCCGTATAGAACTCAAAGCCCGGCAATTTCAATTGCCGGGACAAATCGCCGATCAGCCGTTTCGCCTCGGCATCGCTGATCCCCCCCGCCGAGTGATCCTTCATAACGCCGTTGACGACCGTCACAAGATTACATCGAAACACCCAATCCTCGGCGGTGAGCGGAATTCGCTGGGCCGCCGCCTCCAGCGGCGCCCGGCCGGTGTGATAGACCTTGGGGTCATATCCGAGCAAACACATGGTCGCGACATCGCTGCCGCTCTCGAACCCTTCGGGAACGGTACGGACAAGCCCCTGCCGGCCATCCATGGCGATGCGATCCATGTTCGGAATGTCCGCCGCCTCCAATGGCGTTTTCCCTCCAAGTTCCTTCAGCGGCTCATCGGCCGCCCCGTCGGGGATGATGATGGCGTATTTCATGGTGGTCAATTGTCATTTGTCATTAGAAGCGGTTTCAAAACCTCGTTTGATGCATCCTAAACGAAAAACTTCCTTTATCATCTCCTTGGTACGCGAAAGGAGTCGCGATGACCAAGAGAGAACTGACGGATCGACAATGG
>JBEKIV010000167.1:8814-15254 GCA_050011595.1 Tepidisphaeraceae bacterium | reverse complement strand
GCGCCGAGATCGAGCTGATGTTGCATTCCGCCCGGCTCGTGGGAGACGACTTTGTCGCCGATGAGGAGCATGGACGGAGGCGAAGCCTGCCGTGCATCGGCGGAAGGTCCGGGCAAATCGACGAATCGCGGGCGGATGTCAAACCGCTCGGCCAATACGATCCGAGCCAGGGCAACGGACGTGTGGCTCTCGACGTCGCAGGCCAACGCGGTGATTTTTTCGATGGGCACGCGGCTGAAAATCCGGACGGTGAGGGTCGGCCCGTCGCAGCCGATGCCGCCGCTCGGCACAACCCGCGCATCCCGCAGGCGCTGGTAATCAATCACGGGAAGCAGGGCCACGTCGAACTGCCGCGACCTCAAGCCGTCGAGAAGCTGCGCCGGCACGGCCAATTGCAAATCGACGTCCGGATCATTTTCCAGGCCGTGAATGAGGGGCTTGGCGTTGAGATAGCTGACGCTGCCGACGCGGAGGGTGCGCGACCTTGAGGAGACGGGCCGGGCTGCGATGGCCGGGTTCATGGCGAAAGTTATATCGCATCGACGGGGGAAGCGGCGGTTTCAAAGTTTTTGAAACCCGTTTTGCCGGCGATGATCAATGGACCTCGATCGGCCCGCGCGCCGGCTCGTCGTTCTTGGTCGCCAGTTTTCGCCAGCGCGTCGGGGTGAGGCCCACATACTGTTTGAATCGGCTGGTGAAATGGCTCTGGTGGGCGAAGCCGCATATCTTGGAAATCTCGGCCAATTCCGTGGCGCGCCCATACAGCAGACGCTTGGAATGATAGATCTGGCATTCCAGCAGGAAATGCTTGGGGGTGATGCCCAGGAGTTCGGTGAACCGGCGGTGGAAATGGAACGGGCTGAGATGGACGTGCCTGGCGATTTCGCCGAGCGCCGGCCCCCTGCGGAAATGCTCGCTCATGAAATGGATGGCGGGCACGAGGCGGCTGAGTTCGGCATCGGCGGAAAAATCCGTGGCCCGCAGCGAAATCCAATCGCAATAACTGGGGAGCAAGGAATAAAACAGAACGGGGCCTGCGCCCAGCGCGGGATAGCTGCGATACGCCACCGCTCGGAAAATCCAAAATTGTCCGCGCGAGTCGGGTACCGCGATGCGTTCGGAGCTCATCGGTTCGCCGCCGAGACGCTGCAACCGTAGGCGGGCATCCTGATACAACTGATCCGAGACGCGCTCGTCCAGGTCCGGAATCGCTTGGCCGAGAATGGACTTGAAACTGGCGTTGAGCACGATCAATCGGTTGCCGGCCCGCGGCATCCACGATGGCGTGTTGGTGCAGTCGCCGTGCAGCAGGCG
Source organism: Tepidisphaeraceae bacterium (assembly GCA_050011595.1). GTDB lineage: Bacteria > Planctomycetota > Phycisphaerae > Tepidisphaerales > Tepidisphaeraceae > PALSA-1353. The sequence continues at coordinate 13,940 of JBEKIV010000167.1, read as the reverse complement.
TGAAGATCGCGACGCGGCGGCATCGCGGCCGATCTGCGCGGCGGCCTCGGTGATCGCCTTCACTTCCGAATCGGTGAAACCGCCCGTCTCGGCAGTGCCATAAACGTGCAGCGCGCCGTCGTACCCCGGAAACACCGGCGATTTGACGGGCGCAGCCACCAGACGCCGCAACTTCGCCCCATCCAGGAAATCCCGATAGTACCGCGAGGCCTCCACGCCTCCGGGCCAGACGTCTTCGGCGCAAACGGTACGATTACCAATCATCGCGCGCCACGTCGCGGCATCTTCGGTTTGGAAATCGGCGGAATAGGGCTTAACCCAATTCTCGCCCAGATGCGAGGGCTGAACGATCTGCAGACCGCCCCGGGGCGCTGTGCTGACTAGCCAAGCCTCGGAATATCGCACTACCTTGCTAAGACTGTCGAATATTTGTCTATATGACACGGTTCCTCACACCAAAAAAAAACAAAGTCCGTTTACCATTATATGCTCTACAAAAGATGACTAAAAGTCATTTTCCTCGTAGAAAGCGATTTCCCGCCCTGACCATTTTTTCGCTCTTCTGCGCAATTTTCTTCCCTCTTTAGGCGATGCTTCACAAATAGGCAAGATTTGTGAAGAAATAATCGGGAATAATGGCGAAAAAAATATGATGCGCTCGGAAAATTGCATTTTTTCGCTGTTGAGCTTGCTGCTTTTAGCGACTGCGGTCGGAAAACGGAATGCGGAGCGTCTTTCTGGTCCCGCGTTGCGCGGGCGCATCCGCGGCTGTTTGTGGCGATGTCTTGCGGAATCAGCGCGGAATAAACCGAACAACGCCGACGCGTTCACATCGCCTGCGGCAACGAACTGTTGAGGGCAACGGTCAAACTCCCGCTTCCGGTATGGGGCTTGTATGATCCGAATCAGAAGGTTGCCATCCGCCCTATGCTAAACCAACTTACCAGTTCCGGCTTTTGGGACAGGAAGATCCGGATTGGCATTCTTGTCCTGGCGACGTTCATCGCCATGTGCTGATTTCATCGCGACGTGCTGATTTGCCCGCGCATGGCAGCGTTCTTCCCCCCACCGCTCTTTTCCGCCTCGGCCTGGGCCTCGGGGCTTAAGCCAAAAATGTGAAATTGATGCGAAAGCGGCTCAAAGCCGTGCTGACGGCAAATCTCGTCGCGCAGCTTACGCAGCTTCTCACTGTTGAATTCAATCACCTTGCCGGTCGTCACGCAGATCAGATAGTCATAAACCTGCCGGCCGACGATCACGTCGTAATAGGACTGTTTATTGTCGAAAAAGACCTGTTTGAGAATCCCGGCATCCTGGAGGTGCGCCAGGGTGCGATAAACCGTGGCTCGGCTCACCCGGTGGCCGAGCTGGCGCAAATCCACCGCCAATTGCTCGGCTTCGAACAGCGCCGTTTTGCGAAGCACGGCATCAAGGATCATCGCCCGCTCCGGCGTGAACTTCAGCTTCTGCCCGCGCAGATATCGCCGGAAGATGGCACATACCGGCTCATACGGCAGGGATTGCGGCTGCGCCGCGATTCGCGGAACGTTCGGCAGAATGTGCGGGCCGGAACCCATCTCTTCAGTTTACGTTCCACCCAGCGCTTTGGCCACGCGCCATTTGCCACCCTCCGTCCGGCACGCGACAATCGCCGCAGACCGTGCGATTTTCACTCGGTAAACCGATCCTCACGCTGCTGTTGGCCGCCGCCGTTAGCGGCGTCGCCGTCTGGCGGCGGCCCCCGGCGCCCCGCGCCGATCTGATCGTCTGGTCATTCGCCCAGACTCACGTCAGGACGTTCCGCGATCCCCTGCCCGGACCCGACGGCCGGCTCGTCCCATCGCTTTTCGATCAATTCCGCCGGCAAACCGGATTCAGCGCCGCCATCAGCCTCATGGGCCAGATGGGGGAAAACGTCCGGCTTGGATCGGCATTCATGTCGGGCGCGTCGGGACCTTCGGCGCCCGACCTGTGCGAAATTGAAATCCATTCCATCGGCCAGTTTTTGCGCCCCCCGGTTGACGACGTCGGACTGTTGCCGCTGAACGATTTTCTGGAGCAATCCGGCTGGGATCGCCGGATCGTCGCCAGCCGACTGGCGCCCTGGTCGAAAACCGATCCGCGCACGGGACGCCGGATCGTTTACGGCATCCCGCTGGACGTGCATCCCGTCGCCCTCACCTACCGCAAAGACTTGTTCGACCAGGCGGGAATCGATCCGCGGCAAGCCGGGACGTGGCAGCAGTTCCAGGGATTTTGTCTGGCATTTCAGAATTATTGGGCGGCGCACGGCCGGCCCGATCGTCGCGCCATCGCCCTTTCAACCGATTCACCGGACGAAATCGCCCAGATGCTGCTGCAACGGCACGTGAACCTGATCGATCGATCCAACCGGCTTCATTTCAACGATCCCAAGGTGCTGGACACGGTGGTTTTTTACGCGCGGCTGGTTGCGGGCCGGCGGGCGATTGGCGCCGATGTCTCGCCGGGGGTGGGATGGACCCAGGATTTTGCCCGAGGGAACGTGTGCGCCGTTTACACGCCGGATTGGAAGGCCGATGACCTCCGTGAATTCGCGCCCGAACTGGCGGGCAAGGTGGCGATGATGCCGTTGCCCCGGTTCGACGCCGATGATGCACCGACCAGCACGCTGGGCGGAACGATGATCGGCATTTGCCGCTCGTGCCCGCATCCAGAGCAGGCGTGGGAATTGCTGGAGTTTTTGTACCTGGGTTCGGAGGCAAGCCGCGCCCGGCTGGCGGCGGGAGACAACGTCCTGCCGGCGATCCCCGAATACTGGTCCGACCCGGCGTATCACAAACCCGATCCATTCTTCGCCGGCGGGCAGGACATCGGCGGTCTGTACGTCACCCTTGCCGGGAAAATCCCCGAACGATTCGTAACGCCGTATACCTATGAGGCGGAGCTTGCCCTGGCGGCGGCGATGCACCGGGCGGAACAATACGTCGCGGCCGATCGGCGGGCGGATGGATTCAATCAGGCTTGCGCCGCCTGGCTGGCGGAGGCGCAACAGGACGTTCAACGCCGAATCGACTTCGGGAACTTCGAACCATGAACCGCGACCGCTGGTGGAAACTCCAACGCCGTGCGGTGCCACTTACCGCCCTTACGCTGGCGTGGATGAATGCCGAAGCCGTCAACAGCGGCCGAACATCTTTGAATCAACAGAACGCAACGCTAAATCAAACGCCTCCATCGCCCCTGACTGCGGCCATGTACAATGCCTATCCGGTCAAACAGGAATATAGCGTCTCGTCGTATGGGATTACTTATACTTACGCGTTGCAGTATCGGAATTTTCCGTTTATTGATCCGGGCCTGCAGTGCTGGCAGCCAGGAATTGCGGACATCCAAAACATGCCACTGTATACGTCGCAGACACCGCAATTTTGCAATCCGCGCTACCAGAATGACCTTGTCAACAAAATAAAGGCAGGGTGCAGACCAAGAATGGAGCAGGACAGGTTTTGTTGCAGAGGTGAGGACTTGACCGTCACACATCGGCCTTATCCGAAGAAATAAATGGCACGACGACTATTTTCTATTGCTGCGGTGGTCTCGTCATTATTCTTTGTGGCGACTGCAGCGCTGTGCGTCTATAGCTGTTTCCGCGGTTACGAGGCGTTTAGCATTGATCGGTTCGCTTATCTACCTGGCCAAGACTTGGGAGCGCCGCCGCCCTGGGTGGTCGATCACTGGGGCTTCTCAATGGGGATGGGGAATGCCCGGTGGACTCTCGGCTGTTTCCGATCGGTTGCGGCTGACAACGGCGATTCAAGTCCCCACCGACATGCGGTCTACGGCTTCGATGGTTGTTGGGCGGTCCCATATGGGCATGACCCCTGGTTCAGCTATGAATGCGACAGAGATCCTGGAGACCCGATTTCCTGGACTATTAATATTGTTGTTCCGGCACCGCTAGCGGTTATGCTGGCAGGAATATTACCCGCGATGGCCATCTACCGGCGGCTATCTCGCAAAGAAGGATATTGCCAAAAGTGCGGGTATGACTTGCGCGCCAGCCCTGATCGTTGTCCGGAGTGCGGAACAATTCCGCAGCCGTGAAATCGTGAACAAGCGTCGGAAGAAAGATGAACAATATTCACATGTTTTTCAGGTGGCTCGGCCAATCTCGCGGTAGCGCCGCTGTAATGCTGTTGGCGCTCGTGTGGATCGGTCTGGTCTGTTGCGGCGATAGGGAGATGGAGGCGCTGCGCGAGTTGCAGGACGCGCATGAAGCGGTTGCGACTGGCGACTTGGAAAAAGTCAAAATGCTGCTTAAGGCATATCCTGACTTCGTTTCGTGGCGGGGTGAAAAACAGGATACTCCTTTGCATTGGGCAGCAACATACGGCCAGAAGAGCGTTGCAGAATTACTCCTGGCTAACAAGGCCGACGTTAACGCCGAGGATCTCTCGCGCGGAACGCCGTTGCATTGTGCAGTGGCTAACGGTCAGAAGGATGTCGCAGAACTGCTACTGGCTCATGGCGCCGACGTGAATGCCCGGAATAGCACAGGCTGGACGCCTTTGGACTTGGCGGTTTTAGTAAAGGGAAGTCGGCAAGGGGATGTGGTGCAGCTGTTATTAGCAAACAAAGCCGATGTCAATAGCAAGGACATGATGGGCAGGACGCCCTTGCACGATGCCGTGGACGATGAACCCGTAGATATTGTAGAGTTGCTGCTGGCGGCCAAGGCGGACGTTAATTCCAAAGATGGCATGTACGGTTGGACTCCTCTGCACGATGCGGCAAGCAATGGACTAGCGGCCAGCGTGGAACTGCTCGTCACCCATGGGGCCGACATCAATATCAAGGACAAATTGGGAAGGACCCCATTGGACATAGCCGCAGTCTGGGGCCACAGGGCTGTGGTGGAACTGCTGTTGTCGCATAAGGCGAATTTCACTATTGACGATGCGGCGGCGCTTGGTGATTTGGAGAAGGTCAGGGCATTCCTCAAGATCAATCCTGATCTGGTGTTTGGCAAGGACAGCATCGGCCAGACGCCTTTGCATTATGCGGCATCAATTGATTGCAACAACACTTTGGCGCGTTATCAGTACAAGCCGTCAGTTGCACAAGAAGACCTGGTGGAATTCCTA
>JBEKIV010000167.1:0-8809 GCA_050011595.1 Tepidisphaeraceae bacterium | reverse complement strand
GTCAACGCTAAGGATAATAATGGTCTGACTCCGTTGCACGACGCCGCGGCAAATGGGAAAACCGACGTGGTGAAGTTACTACTGGTCAATAAGGCCGACGCCAACGCCAAGGACGATGACGGGCGGACGCCGTTGCACTATGCGGCCGCGGCGGGGTTTAGGGACAACTATAAGGACGTGGTGGAACTGCTGATGGCGTATAAAGCCGATGTCAATGCCAAGGCCAAGGACGGCCGTACCCCATTGCAGATGGCGACGCAAAACGGCGAAGTGGCGAAACTGCTGATTCAGCACGGTGGGCACTACTGACCTGGGATCATAAACAGGCCGAAGGCATCGGCGATCTGTACGTCACCCTTGCCGGGCAAATCCCCGAACGTTTCGTGACGCCGTACACCTATCAGGCGGAGCTTGCCCTGGCGGCGGCGATGCACCGGGCGGGACAATACGTCGCGGCCGATCGGCGCATCGATGGATTGAATCAGGCTTGCGCCGCCTGGCTGGCGTAGGCGCAACAGGACGTTCAACGCCGAATCGACTTCGGGAACTTCGAACCATGAACCGCGACCGATGGTGGAAACTCCAATCTCGTGCGGCCCCGTACCTGTTCGTTTCTCCGTTTCTCATCCTCTTCTGCGCGTTTCTGCTCTATCCGCTGGCGCGAAGCCTTGACCTGAGCTTTCACAAAACCTTCGGGCCGCGACACACGGTCTACACCGGATGGAGCAACTATCGCTTCCTGCTCGGTCATGATGTTCTGTTCGGCCTGGCGGTGATGAATACGGCCGTCTACACGGTCGCGTTCGTGGCCATCGAGATTCCGCTTTCACTCGCTCTGGCCGTGCTGCTCAACAGCCGGACCGTGCGCCTGCGAAACCTCTTCCGATTCAGCTTCTTTTCCAGCTATCTCGTCGGGCAGGTCTTCGCCGGCGTGATTTTCTTCCAACTCTTCAGCCCGGATGGAATGGTCAACCAATTCCTCACCACAATCCTCGGCCATCGCATCGTCATCCCCTGGCTGAGCAGCCCGGCGATGGCCATGCCGTCCATCCTCATCGCCAGCCTGTGGCTGGCCACCGGATGCGGCATGGTCTATTTCCTGGCGGCGCTCCAGGCGGTCGATCCCGAACTGTACGAGGCGGCCGAGATCGACGGCGCCGGAGCCTGGGCCAAATTCTTCCACGTCACCCTTCCCGACATCCGGCCCATGCTGCTTTACATGCTCCTCATCGGAACCATCGGCGGATTCCAACTCTTCGAGCTTCCCTTCGTCCTGCTCCAGGGGGCCGGACCCGATGGACGCGGCCTGACCATCGTCATGTACCTGTTCATCATGGGATTCGGAGTTGGAGACCTGGGCTATGCCTCGGCCATCGGATGGATCCTGGTGGCCATCCTCCTGATCGTGTCGCTGGCGCGGTTCCGATTCTTTCACCGGGAGATCGGCCCATGACCCGGCGGATCGGACTGCATCTTCTGCTAATCTGCCTGGCGGCCGCGGCGATCCTGCCGTTCCTCTGGCTCATCTGCGCGGCCTTCAAATCCCCGGCCGATCTCCTCAATAGCACCCTGCTTCCCTGGCATCATCTGGATCGACTCACGCTCAACAACTTCCGCCTGCTCGGCGATCGGCCGTTCGGACGCTGGCTGGTCAATTCCATCTTCCTGGCTTCGGCGCACACGGTGCTGGTCGTGACCCTCGGCAGCCTGGGCGGATTCGCGCTGGCGAAATACCAATTCGCCGGCAAAGGGCCTATCACTCTCATCATGCTCGCCACCCTGCTCATGCCCCCGCAGGTGCTTCTGCCGGGAAGTTATGAACTGATGGATCGCCTGCATTGGCTCGATTCCTATCTGGCGATCATCGTGCCCGGGGCGGTCAGCGTGTTTGGAATCTTCCTGTTCCGCCAGGCCATGCTCGGCGTTCCCGACGAATTGCTGCACTGCGGCCGCCTGGACGGTTGCAGCGAACTGCGGCTCTGGTGGGACATCGCCCTGCCCGTGGTCCGACCCATGATCGGGGCGTACACCCTCCTGAGCTTCCTCACCGAATGGAACAGCTTTCTCTGGCCACAAATCGTCTTGCAGACCGAATCGAAATACACACTGCCGATCGGCCTGAACGGCCTGACCGGATTGCCGGAATACCAACACTACTACGGCATCGTGATGGCCGCGACCTTGATGAGCATCCTGCCCGTGATCGCCCTGTTCTTCGCCCTGCAACGAGACTTCATCAGCGGCCTGTCGTCCGGAGCGGTGAAGGGATAGGGGGTAAATTCAAATGACGAAATCCGAATGTGAAAGAAGCCCCGCCTCCATCACCACAGATTCTTACCATTGCGCGAGCATCCAATGCGATATGTCGCATGGATGAGAGTGCTCACTCTGTCGACAAACTGTCAAAATGCGACCATTGGCCGCTTGTTGGAGATTAGGCTGTATGCGGGCGGATGTGGATGGATGCTGCGGTGCGAACTGGGGTTATAGCGGAATTTGGCAGGGGGGTGGTTCAAAAGCCCGGCCCGGTGTGTTGCCGCGCCGGTGCGTCCGATTGTGCGCGCTTTTTAGGCAATTCCAGTCTGCTAGCTCTAATAGGTTAGGGATTCAAAATGCGGTCTTTTAAGGTGATGTGCGGTCTGTTTGCGGCAATTCCAACGGCCGATCCGCTTTCAACTAGCCACCGATTCTCCTCCGCCCAAAAAATCTTGGTCCTCAACCGGGCGATCTCTCGCATTGATAAGCAGAACCCCAACGCCGTGCGGCGTCGGGCATTCGTAAATCGACCTTTCTGAAGGAGGTTCTTATGTGGAGAAATAATCGAATGAATCGCAAAGCCATTCTGCCGCTGGGCCTCGGGCTGGCCGGCGGTTTGTTCTTCGCCACGACCGCTTGGGCCGACTTCACCTACACCACCCTGGACGACCCGCTGGGTGTGGCCGGCACGTTCGCATACGGCATCGACGGCAGCAACATCGTCGGGACCTATAACGATGGCAGCGGCCACTCCCCCGGCTTCATTTACAACGGCAGCACCTATACGACCCTGGACGACCCGCTCGGTACGTACGCCACATTTGCAAACGGCATCTCCGGCAGCAACATCGTCGGGTACTACTTCGACGCCAGCGGTTACCACGGCTTTGTTTACAACGGCAGCACCTATACCAACCTCGTCGACCCGCTGGCTTTATACGCTACGATACCGAACGGGATCTCCGGCAGCAACATCGTCGGATCCTACGGCGACGCCAGCGGCGCCCACGGCTTCATCTACAACGGCAGCACCTACACCACCCTGGACGACCCGCTGGGCGTGGAAGGCACCACGTCCGCAAACGGTATCTCCGGCGATAACGTCGTCGGGCAGTACGTAGACGCCAGCGGAAACGAAAACGGCTTCATCTACAACGGCAGCACCTTTACCACGCTGGACGACCCGTCGGCCAGTTTGGCCGAGGGTGGCACGCAAGCAAATGGTATCTCCGGCAGCAACGTCGTCGGCGGCTACTACGACGCCAGCGGAAACGAAAACGGCTTCATCTACAACGGCAGCACCTACACCACGCTGGACGACCCCCTGGGCGTGGAGGGCACATGGGTACAGGGCATCTCCGGAAACACCGTCGTCGGCTGGTATGTCGACGCCGACGGCTACGGCCACGGATTCGAGGCGACCGTGCCCGAGCCCGCCTCGCTCAGCTTGGTTTGCCTCGGCGGCTTGGTGTTTCTCCGCCGCCGCGGGCGGCTTGCTTCCCGGTGAGTACCTATTTCGGAATTACGCAGGCCTTCTCCGAAGGCCGCAACTCGGAGGTCTTGACAATGAGAAAGTGCCTAACAATGCGCTTGTTTCGATCCGCGCGGCCGTTGTGGCTCCTGGCCCTCGGCGTGGCGGGCGGTTTGTTCTTCGCCACGACCGCTTGGGCCGACTACACCTACACCACGCTGGACGACCCGCTGGGCGTGGAAGAAACGGACGCATACGGCATCTCCGGCAATAACGTCGTCGGTGTCTACTACGCCAGCGGCTACCAGGGCTTCATTTACAACGGCAGCACCTACACCACGCTGGCCGACCCGCTGGCTGTGGGGGGCACGTTCGCAGCCGGCATCTCCGGCAGCAACATCGTCGGCAGCTACCATGACGCCAGCGGCTACTCCCACGGCTTCATTTACAACGGCAGCACCTACACCACGCTGGACGACCCGCTGGCTGTGTACAGCTTCGCAGATGGGATCTCCGGCAGCAACGTCGTCGGGTCCTACCAAGACGCCAGCAACAACGACCACGGCTTCATCTACAACGGCAGCTCCTATACCACCCTGGACGACCCGCTGGGGATCGCCACGTACGCAGCCGGCATCTCCGGCGATAACGTCGTCGGGCAGTACGTGGACGCCAGCTTCAACTCCCACGGCTTCATCTACAACGGCAGCACCTACACCACCCTGGACGACCCGCTGGGCGTGGAAGGCACCACGTCCGCAAACGGTATCTCCGGCAACACCATCGTCGGGGACTACGACGACGCCAGCGGCGACGTACATGGCTTCATTTACAACGGCAGCACTTACACCACGCTGGACGACCCGCTGGGTGTGTACGGCACGTCCGTACAGGGCATCTCCGGCAACACCATCGTCGGGTACTACTACGACGCCGAAGGCAACATTAACGGATTTGAGGCGACCGTACCCGAGCCCGCCTCGCTCAGCTTGGTTTGCATCGGCGGCTTGGGACTTCTGCGTCGTCGCGGGCCACATTTACTGCGGCCGCAGGAATCAATCTGATCTCGAACAATCGAAAGGGATTCAAAATGCGATCTTGTAACAAAATGTACGGCCTGTTTGCGGCTGTTGCGCTGGCGTTGCTCGCCGGTGCGGCTTCGGCACAAATCACCATTGCGACCGTGCCCGTGGGCAACCCCGGCAACGCGCCAGACACCACCGGCTTTGGCGAAGTAGATTACACCTACAACATGGGCGAGTACGATGTGACCGCCAGCCAGTACACGGCGTTTCTGAATGCCGTGGCTGCTACGGACACCTACGGTGTCTACAACTCATCCATGGCCTATGCGGCCCCCGTCAATGCCTACAACGGCGATCCCGGAATCATCCAGAGCGGTTCGTCAGGCAGCTACACCTACAGCGTGGCGGCGGGCCGGGGGAATTACCCGGTGACGGATGTGACCTTCTGGGACGCCTGCCGCTTTGCCAACTGGCTGGACAACGGGCAGCCGACGGGTTCTGAGGGCGCGGGGACGACTGAAACGGGAACCTATACCCTTACACCGACCGGCATCGCGAACAACACGGTGACTCGGAACGCGAATTCCACATGGGCGGTAACCAGCGAGAATGAGTGGTATAAAGCCGCGTACTACACCCCTCTGGGCGGTACCGGGAACAGCAACCCAAATTACTGGTTGTACGCAACGCAGAGCAACACGATCACCACCTCGCAAGCCAACTATGACCAGGCGGTGGGGGATACGACCCCCGTTGGATCGTACGCCTATCCGAGCTATTACGGCACATACGATCAATGCGGCGATGTTTTCCAGTGGAACGAATCTATATATTACGGTTCTTATCGTGGGGCGCGGGGCGGGTCGTTCGAACTCGGCTACGGCTTGCAGTCCGGCGACATCTACCTCGCCGACGGCGGCCCGGCGGACTATACCAACATCATCGGGTTTCGTGTCTCCCAGGTTCCTGAGCCAGCGTCATTAGGAATTCTCGGCTTTGGCATGGTAGGGCTGCTCGCCCGCCGGCGCCGGCCACATTTTCTGCCTCCGCAGGAATCAATCTGATCTCCATCAATAGGAAAAGGATTCAAAATGCGATCTTATAACATAATGTGCGGCCTGTTTGCGGCTGTTGCCCTGGCGTTGCTCGCCGGTGCGGCTTCGGCACAAATCACCATTGCGACCGTGCCGGTGGGCAATCCCGGCAGCCCTAGCGAAGTAGATTACACTTACAACATCGGCCAGTACGATGTGACTTCCAGCCAGTACACGGCGTTTCTGAATGCCGTGGCAGCGAATGACACCTATGGCGTCTACAACTCAAATATGGCCGGCACGACCAGCGGCAATCCCGGAATCATCCAGAGCGGTTCGTCGGGCAGCTTTACCTACAGCGTCGCTGCGGGCCGGGACAATAATCCGGTGACGGATGTGACGTTCTGGGATGCCTGCCGCTTTGCCAACTGGCTGGACAACGGCCAGCCGACGGGGGCGGAGGGGCCGGGGACGACTGAAACGGGAACCTATACCATTCCCGGGATCGGGGGCGAACCGGTGCCTCGGAACGCGAATTACACGTGGGCGGTGACCAGCCTTAGTGAATGGGTCAAAGCAGCGTACTACACCCCTCTGGGCGATGCCGGGAACAACGGCACCTCAAATTACTGGAAGTACCCAACGCAGAGCCAAACGATTTCGCCAACACAGGCCAACTATTACGACAGCGGCATCAACGACACGACGCCCGTGGGCTCCTATCCGTATCCAAGCTACTATGGCACCTACGATCAGGCCGGCAACGTTTGGCAATGGATGGACGATCCTACTCTTTTTCCTAACATTTTTTACGGTTGTGTGCTGCGGGGCGGGGCGTTCGACTCGTCCGTCTCCTCTTTGCAGGCCGGCGGCGGAACCGTCCCCGAATCCACGGGGTTCGGCAGCGACGAAGTCGGGTTTCGCGTTTCCCAGGTTCCTGAGCCAGCGTCCTTAGGATTTCTCGCGCTTGCTGGCACAGGGATGTTGGTCAGGCGGAGGGGCGTGCGAAGGTAATCCGTCGAGCAATGATAACGGGTCAGGAAGATTTTCAGAATAATTCTTGCTCACCCTTCAATCGTGTCGGTTTCCCCTCGCGGGGCCGGCGGTCTGCCGGGGGTCTGGCATAAATGAGGTCTCACGCAAAGGCGCCCCGCGCCATCTGCTGGGGTCATAGCGAAATCAGGGGTGCAGATTAAGGAAAAGATGAATGTCCCCTTTTTCAAGGCTGCCCCCTTTTTCAAGGCCAAGTTTGCTATAACCCATTTGCGCTTCTACTGTCTTGCAGGTCGAGCGAGGATCGCCAACGCCAATGCCGCAAAGCCTTTCATCTCCCGATTTGTCCGAAACGCGGCTAGGAGTGAGTTTCTTCGAACAGCCGGCGGTGGACGTCGCGAAACAGTTGCTCGGCGTCATCATGAACCGCCGGCTCGGCGGCCAAATTCTCCGGGCGCGAATCATCGAAACCGAAGCCTATCTCGGTCCGAAAGACTTGGCGTCCCATTCCTCCAAAGGCCGCACCCCCCGCACGGAAGTCATGTTCGGCCCGCCCGGGCGCGCCTATGTCTATTTCATCTACGGCATGTACGACATGTTCAACGTGATCGTCGGAGTCCCCGGCGAAGCCGAGGCGGTGCTCTTCCGAGCTGCCGAACCCCTCGACGGCTGGCAAGCCGATCTCTCCGGCCCGGGAAAACTCGCCCGCGCGTTTCGGATCACCCGCGCCCACAACGCTTCGGACCTGACCGGAGACGAAATCTTTTTCCAATCGGATCCCGATTACCGCCCGCGAACCTTGAAAACCAAGCGGATCGGCGTGGCCTACGCCAAGCACTGGCAACACCGCCTTCTGCGTTTCATCGATGCCAAGAGCCCCGTCGCCGCCAAATTGCGGCGATGAGATCGCGAATTAGCCAACCGATAGCCAAGTATATAAATGCCAAAACAAACCAGCCTCAAATTTTTACCTTGCGAGCCAGCGGAAGTTAGGTTATTGTTCGGAATAAATGTCGTTCAGTAGGCCAATTTCGCCTCTTCCACCTCCCCATCTACTGTTCTCCTGCTCCCCTGCTCTACTTTCTCGCTCCGCGAGGGGGGAGGGGGGGGAGTGGATGGGACATTTCGGGCACGAGTGGGACATTTTCAGACGCAAAACCAGAAAAATCGCCCCGCTTTTGCGACAGAAAAATGGACAGATGAAGCCAAGAATGCTAATGCTCAGAGATGATTCACAGCCCAGGTCCTTCGGACTGGCTCCGCACGCCAATCCCAACCCATTGTCCTTATCTTCTTGGCGTCCTCGGCGTCTTGGCGGTTCAATTGGATTGGAGGAATCCCCCGCGTTTATATCGCCTGGTCTTTTGTCCGCCTCAAACGGGTCTGGTATAAATCTGTCGATCCCCAACCACCCCAGGAGAGAGCCATGGGCATTTTCAACAAACTCCGCAACGAGCTGATCGACATCATTCAGTGGACCGACGACACCCAGGACACGCTGGTCTGGCGATTCCCCCGTTACGAAAACGAAATCAAGAACGGAGCGCAGCTCATCGTCCGCGAGTCGCAGGTGGCGGCGTTCGTTCTCCAAGGCAAGCTTGCCGACGTCTTTCAGCCGGGAACATACACCCTGGCAACGCGGAACCTCCCGATTCTCTCGACTCTGGCCGGTTGGAAGTACGGGTTTGAAAGCCCGTTCAAGGCCGAGGTGTATTTCGTCTCCACGCGCACGTTCACGGACAAGAAGTGGGGAACGCAGAACCCGATCATGATGCGCGATCCCGAATTCGGCCCCGTGCGCGTGCGGGCGTTCGGCGTGTTCGCCATCAAGGTCAAGGACGCCGGCGCCCTCATCAAGAACATCGCGGGGACCGAAGCTCGCTTCACCACCGACGAAATCGAGCAGCAGTTGCGGGAGATGGTCGTTTCGCGGTTTGCCGATGCGCTGGGGAACAACAAGATGCCCGTGCTGGACCTGGCGGGGAATTACGACAAGATGAGCCGATGGGCGTCGGCGTCGATTCAGCCGG
>JBEKIV010000166.1:0-8865 GCA_050011595.1 Tepidisphaeraceae bacterium | reverse complement strand
GCATCGGAGCTACAGCCTGCTGGGGATCAACAACCGCGATCTGCGGACGTTTGGGACGGACCTGGGCACGACGTTGAGGATGTGCGAATTGGTTGCCGACCGGCGCGTTCTGGTCAGCGAGAGCGGGATCAAAACGGCCCAGGACATCCGCAAGCTGGCCGACGCGGGGGTGGCGGCGGTGCTGATCGGGGAAGAATTGATGCGCAGCGGGAACGTTGCGGAAAAGATTGCGGAGATGTTTGGCCAGAGCGGTGGATAAATCTGAAATCCGAAATCCGAATGACGAATCAAGCTCGAATGACGAAATCCGAAAGCGTCTGTTGCCGCGGTTTTCCGTGTGTTTCCGTCGTTTCTGCGTTCTTGCGACCGACGGGGGATCACCGATTTCGCTATCACCCGAGTCCCCACTACGGTATCCATCCGTATCGGCCGCGCGAATTTTGCCGCGGGGTGCTAGAATCTCCCCGGCCATGAAATTCACCAAGATGCAGGGCATCGGCAACGATTACGTTTACGTCAACGCCTTCGCCGAGACGGTCGCCGATCCCGCGCGCCTGGCCAGGGAAATTTCCGACCGGCATTTTGGCGTCGGGTCGGATGGGTTGATTCTGATTCTGCCCTCTAAACTGGCCGACGTTCGGATGCGAATGTTCAATGCCGACGGCAGCGAAGCGGAGATGTGCGGCAACGGCGTCCGCTGCGTGGCCAAATACGCCTTCGAGCATGGAATCTCCAAGCGCAATCCCATGAAAGTGGAAACCGGGCGGGACATCCTCAACCTCGAATTGCAACTCGAGGATGGCGAGGTTCGCAATGTCACCGTCAACATGGGCCAGCCGATCCTGGAGCTGGCGAAGATTCCCGTCGAATCCAGATTCCTCAAAACATCATCCAAATCGAACGAATATTCGTTCTCGATCGAGGGAAGCAATATTTCCAACGCGGCATTCGTCTCGATGGGCAATCCGCACGTGGTGATATTCGTGGAGGACGTGAGCCAGATCGACGTGGCGCGGGTCGGTCCGCTCGTCGAACGACATCAAGCGTTCCCGCGGCGGATCAACGTCCATTGGGTGCAGGTCAATTCTCGCGGCGAGGTCACTATGCGCACCTGGGAGCGCGGCAGTGGAATTACCCTCGCCTGCGGAACCGGCGCCTGCGCCGTCTGCGTGGCCGGCGCCCTGACCGGCCGAACGGACCGAATAATCCGCGCCCATCTTCCCGGCGGAGATTTAACCCTGGATTGGCGAGAGAGAGACAACTGCGTTTACATGACCGGCCCGGCCGTCGAGGTGTTTTCCGGCGAATGGAACAAAGACGATTGAACCGCCATGACGCCAAGACGCCAAGGGGGAAAGGACAATTGACCAATGACCAATGACAAATGACAAATGACCAATGACCAACCACAAATGACAGAACCGGCTATAATCCCCCGATGGCAATCTCCCGTGAACAAGTCCTCAATGCGCTTCGGACCGTCAAGGACCCGGAACTGTTCAAGGACATCGTTTCCCTGAACATGGTGAAGGATGTCCGCCTCGACGGCGACAGCGTTTTCGTGAACGTCGAGTTAACCACGCCGGCCTGTCCGTTGAAGGAGCGAATTGAAAAGGACGTGACGGCCGCGTTGAAGTCGGCCGGGGCGAAGGAAGTCACCTTGGAATTGACGGCCAACACGCGCGGCGCCGCCGGGGGGCGCAAGGACGTGCTGCCGCAGGTGAAGAACGTCGTGGCGGTGGGGGCGGGCAAGGGGGGCGTGGGAAAATCCACCGTCGCGGTCAATCTGGCCGTCGGCCTGCGCCGCGCCGGCGCGGCGGTCGGACTCATGGACGGCGACATCTACGGCCCCTCCATGCCGACCATGCTCGGCATCAAGGGCCAAGCGCCCAAGCTCAACGGCTCGCGGATCATTCCCCATTTCGTTCATGGCATTCATGCCGTCACCATGGGATCGCTGGTCGAGCAGGACAAGCCGCTGATCTGGCGCGGCCCCATGGCCCACGGGGCGTTCAAGCAATTGCTTCTGGACAATACGGAATGGCCGGAGTTGGATTACCTGATCGTCGATCTGCCGCCGGGAACGGGCGACGTGCCGCTGACCCTGTGCCAGCTTCTTCCCCTGACCGGCGCGGTGGTCGTCGCCACGCCGCAGCAGGTCGCCCTGGATGACGCCGTCCGGGCCGTGCGGATGTTCGAGCAATTGCAAACTTCCGTTCTGGGCATCGTCGAGAACATGAGTTATTTCGTCGCGCCCGACGGATCGGAACACGATTGGTTTGGCCGCGGCGGCGCCGAAGCCGCCGCCAAACGTCTCGGCCTGCCGTTTCTTGGCTCCATCCCGATTTACACCGAACTTCGCGTCAACAGCGACGCGGGAACGCCGGAGAAGAATTTTGAAACCAACCCGGGCCTGACGAATGCGCTGTTGCGCGTCGTCGAGAACCTGGCGGGGCAGATCAGCCGGCATAATCTTGGGGAGAGCGCGCCGGAATTGAACATAGTGTGAAAGAAATCCGAAACCCGAAATCCGAATGACGAATCAAGCCCGAAATCCGAATGACCGAATGAAGACTGTTTCGGATTTCGTCATTCGGTGCGGAGGGCGAAGCCCTACCGCTTGATTCGTCATTCGGATTTCGGATTTCGGATTTGTCATGCAAGCCTACGATCCTCCCCATCCCGCTTCCTTCCGCATCTGGGGCGACGACGCCGACCCGCAGGCCCTGGAGCAGATGCAAAGCGCCGCCCGCCTGCCCATCGCAGTGTCCGGAGCGCTCATGGCCGATGCACACCTTGGATACGGCCTTCCCATCGGCGGCGTCCTGGCGACGGATGCGGCGGTAATCCCCTATGCCGTCGGCGTGGACATCGCCTGCCGGATGAAGCTCTCCATCCTGGATATTCCGCCGGAGCGGTTGGATCGTGAGGGCGATCTATTCGCCAAGGTTTTGGAGCGGGAAACGGTCTTCGGCGTCGGCGGGGAGCAGCCCCATCCGCTGGAACACGAGGTCTTGCAAGCCGATTGGAACGCGCTGCCCCTCACCGCCAAACTCTTCGAGAAAGCGCGGGCGCAATTGGGAACCAGCGGCAGCGGAAACCATTTCGTCGAATTCGGAATTCTTCGCCTCGACTGTCCGGAATTGGACCTGCCGGCCGGGTCGTACCTGGCGCTGCTCAGCCACAGCGGCAGCCGCGGCGCCGGCGCGGCCATCGCCGACCACTATTCCCGGCTTGCCATGTCCCTTCATCCGGAATTGCCCCCGGAATTGAAACGCCTGGCCTGGCTGGATTTGGACAGCGATCCGGGCCGTGAATATTGGTTTGCGATGAACCTGATGGGCCAATATGCCTCGGCCAATCACGCGATGATTCACCAGAAAATCGCCCGCGCCCTGGGGGCCGGCGTTCTGGCGGGAGTGGAGAACCATCACAATTTCGCGTGGAAGGAAACGCACGGCGGGCGGGAGGTGATCGTCCATCGCAAGGGCGCCACCCCGGCGGGCAAAGGCGTGCTCGGCGTGATCCCCGGCTCGATGGCGTCGCCGGGGTTTGTGGTTCGCGGGCGCGGCGAGGAAAGCTCCCTCAATTCCGCCAGCCACGGCGCCGGCCGGGTCATGAGCCGACGGGCCGCCAAGGCCAAATTCCGCTGGTCGCACGTCCGCCCGGCCCTGGCCGCCGCGGGGGTTCGATTGCTCTCGGCTGGAATCGATGAGGTTCCCGGCGTCTACAAGGACATTCACCGCGTCATGGCCGCACAGAAGGATTTGGTGGACGTCATCGGCCGGTTCGATCCTAGAATCGTCAAAATGGCCGAGGGCGGCCGGGCGGAAGATTAGACGCAGGAGTTGCCTTGTCGAATTCGAATCGTCTTCAATCCGAAACATCGCCTTATCTCCTCCAGCACGCGCACAATCCGGTGGATTGGAATCCCTGGGGCGATGAAGCGTTGCAGCGTGCCCGGCGGGAGGATCGGCCGATTTTTCTGTCCGTCGGATACAGCACCTGCTACTGGTGCCACGTCATGGAACGCGAATGCTTCGAAAACCACGCGATTGCCGAGCAGATGAACCGGGCATTCGTCAACATCAAAGTGGATCGCGAGGAGCGCCCGGACGTCGATCAGCTTTACATGACGGCCGTCCAGGTCATCACCCAGCAGGGGGGATGGCCGATGAGCGTTTTCCTCACCCCCGATCTGAGGCCGTTTTTCGCCGGGACATATTTCCCAGCCGCCGATTCCCAAGGCCGGCCGGGATTTCCAAAAATCCTGGCGGCCGTCGAGGATGCCTTTGTCCGCCGCCGTCATGACGTGAATGCATCCGCCGAGCAAATTACCAGGATTCTTCGCCAGATATCCCGGCCCCGCCGGCCCAAGGCCAGCACCCAAATCGACCAAGCCTGGGTGAAGGAATTGATCGATCGCAGCATCTCGGATTTCGACGAAGAATACGGCGGATTCGGAACGGCGCCCAAGTTTCCCCGCCAGACGCTCCTGGAACTTTTGCTCGTCAATGTCCGCGAGAACCCCGATCGCGAACTGATGCGGATGCTGACGCGGTCTTTGGACGCAATGGCCTACGGCGGGATTCGCGACCATCTGGGCGGGGGGTTCCATCGCTACAGCACCGACGCCCGCTGGCTCGTGCCGCACTTTGAGATCATGCTCTATGACAACGCGATGCTCCTCTGGGTTTATGCCGAGGCCCATCGCCAGACCGGCGAGCCGCGCTACGCGGCGATTGCGCGGAGGATCGCGGATTTCGTGCTCAGGGAGATGGCCGCCGACACTGGCGCCTTTCTCACCGCCTTCGACGCCGAGGTGGATGGCAAGGAAGGGGACAACTATCTCTGGACCCGCCGCCAAGTGTCCGATGCGCTGGCCGGAAAATCGGACGCGGAAAGATTTTGCAGGGTCTATGGATTAAACGATGGCCCCAACTTCAGCGATCCCCATCATGGCGATGGAGTGCCGGAGAGAAACGTGCTGTTTCTTGCCGAACCCGACAACGGATCGGCGTTGACCGATCCCGATCTGGATCAAGCGCGGCAGATTTTGTACGAGATTCGGCGGGCGCGCAAACAGCCGATCCTGGATCGAAAGGTTCTCACCAGTTGGAACGCGCTGATGATCCGGGGCTTGGCCCATGCCGGGACCGTCCAGAATGATCAGCGGTATCTGAAGGCCGCGCAGGCGTGCGCGGAATACTTGCTGGGGGCCCATCGCGATGCCGAGGGCGGGCTGCTTCGCGTCAGCGTTGGCGGAGCGGCGAAACAGCCGGCGTTCCTCGACGATTACGCGTTTTTGATTTCCGCGTTGCTTGCGCTGCCCGGCGCCGAATATCGCGCCAAGGCGATTGAACTGGCCAAGATCATGCGAGATCGTTTTTCCGCCGGTGCGGACGGGGGATTTTTCTACACCGACGAGCAAGCCACGGATTTGATCGTCCGCCAAATGGTCGGCAGCGACAGCCCGCTTCCCAGCGGCAACGGCGTGGCCGCCATGGCTCTAATGGAACTGGGCGATTGGAATGCCGCCCAGGCGACGATTTCGGCATTTGCCGGCCAGATGGAAGGCGCCGGCGAGGGGATGAGCGCCCTGGTGCAGGCGACGATGCTCTACGTCCGAGAACGAGGTGAATTCATGGTTGCCGGCGAATCCCAGCCGGATCTCCCCCGGTCCCCGGCCGAGTTGGCGGCTTATGTCACCGACATGGACGCCCAATGGGATGGGCCGCTTCTTCGCGTCACATGCCGCGTGGCGCCGGGATATAATCTCAACGCTCACGATGCCGCCGTCGAGCCAACCCGCCTGACCGTCACCGGCGGGGCGGTGGAGGCGATTGAATATCCGCCCGGCGAGTTGCGGAATAAATTTGAGATTTCAGTGCGGTTCAAATCGGCCGCTCCGGGAGCGTTGAAGCTGAACCTCTCCTATCAGGCCTGCGACGCCGGCGCATGTTTGCCGCCGACGACCCGCACAATTGAAATCGCCCCTGCGGATTGAAGCGGCGGGGCATTTGGGCTACTTTGCGGCGATGATGATTGTCACCAGCGCCCCCGTGGAGATTTCGGTAACCGATCGGCTGCCCGGAAAAGCGCCGGCGGTCGTGGTGTTTGTCGCACAAAATGAATCATCCGCGCCGCCGGCCGCCAGGCGAGCCGGCAAAGAGATTGCCGCCAGCGTCGATCGGCTCCTTTCCGCCGGCGTCGCCCGTGGAAAGGCCAAGGAAATCGTCTTCGATCTTGTGGGCAAGGGCCGTTCGGCGCGGCGCGTATTTGTCGCCGGTTTGGGCAAAGCCGACAAGATTAGCACCGAGACGATTCGTCAATCCGCCGGCGCCGCGCTGCGGGCGCTGCGAAAGCAGCGCATTGGCCGTGCGGCGGTCGTTCTGCCGGATATCAAGGCGATTTCGACCGATGCCGCCGCCGACGCGGTTGCCACCGGCATCTTTCTCGCCGCCTTCGACTATCGCCAATACAAGGGAACCGCTTCAAAACAGGGCGACAACGGCGACGAGCAGAGCGACAAATCCATCGCGATTTGGATCGTTGCCGATGGATTGTCGATCGCCCGGTCGGCCGTGGAGCGAGCCGGGATCGTCTGCACCGGACAGAATTTCGCGCGGACCATCGCGTCTCGGCCGGGCAACGACGTCAACCCGCCGACCCTGGCAAAGCAAGCTCAGGCCATGGCTCGTGCGGCCGGGCTGCGCTGCACGGTCATGGATGAAAAACAATTGGCCCGGCTGGGAATGGGCGGCATCCTGGCCGTCGGCGGCGGCAGCATTCACAGCCCGCCGCGATTGATCGTTCTGGATCATCGCCCGGCCCGCGGTCAGGGCTTCGCCCTCCGCAAACGTAGGGTCCAAACGCTGCTGGTCGTCGGCAAGGCCATCACGTTCGACAGCGGCGGGATTTCCATCAAGCCGGCCGACAAAATGGGGAAAATGATTTTCGACAAATGCGGCGCGATGGCCGTCCTGGGTTTGATGTACGCGGCCGCCAAGCTGAAATTGCCCGTGCGCATTGTCGGCCTTCTGGCCAGCGCCGAAAACGTGCTCAGTTCCAGGGCGTATCGCCCCGGCGACATCCTTCGCATGTACAACGGCGTAACCGTGGAGGTCACCAACACCGATGCCGAGGGCCGGCTGGTCCTCGGCGACGCCTTGGCGTGGGGAATCGAGACCTACAAGCCGGCCGCCGTCGTCGATCTGGCGACCCTCACCGGCGGCGTGATCGTCGCCCTGGGCCGCTCCATGGCCGGCGTCATGGGCAACAACGATCCGCTTGTCAAAGAATTGACCGACGCCGGACAAACGGAGGGTGAACAAATCTGGCGATTGCCCCTCAATCAGGAGCATCGCGAGTTCATCAAGTCCGAATCGGCCGACATCGTGAACTCCGCCGGTCGGGAAGGACATCCCCTGCAAGGCGGGGCGTTTTTGAGTTATTTTGTCCCCGATGACAACTCCATACCCTGGGCGCACCTGGACATCGCCGGGGTGGCGGATACGGAAAAGGAATTGCCCTATTATTCCGCCGGCGCAACCGGCTGGGGCGTGCGGACCCTGGTCCGATGGGCGGAAGGGCGCGCGGCGAAATAGAAAGCGGCGAGAGATCACCGTGGATCAAAAGCGGTCTCCGAAAACGATCGCCATCTTTGTTTGCGTTTGCCTGTTTCTGTCCGGATCGGCGAAGGGAGACGACGTGAAGAGTTTCCTGAACTGGACGCCGACGCCTCCCATGGGCTGGAACAGTTGGGATTGCTACGGCACCGCGATCACCGAGGCGCAAACCAAAGCCAATGCCGACTACATGGCTGAAAACCTGGCCAAACACGGCTGGCAATACGTTGTCGTGGACATCCAATGGTATGAACCGGATGCCAAAGGGTGGGAATATCGTCCGGGCGCGAAGCTTGAAATGGACGGCAACGGCCGGCTCTTGCCGGCGGTCAATCGGTTCCCATCCGCCGCCGATGCGGGCGGTTTCAAATTGCTTGCCGATTACGTACATGCCAAAGGGCTGAAATTTGGAGTCCATATTCTGCGGGGGATTCCCCGGCAGGCGGTAGCCGCCAATGTGCCGATCCTGGGCACGAAGGTTGGCGCGGCGGATATCGCCGACACGTCCAGCACCTGCCGTTGGAATTCGGATATGTACGGCGTGGACGTGAGCAAACCGGGCGGGCAGGAATACTACGATTCGATCTTCGCCCAATTCGCCGGGTGGGGCATCGATTTTGTGAAGGTGGACGATCTTTCCAGGCCCTATCACCAGGCGGAGATCGCGGCGATTCGCCGGGCGATCGACAAAAGCGGGCGGGCGATTGTTTTCAGCACGTCGCCTGGCCCGACTCCGCTGGACCGGGCCGCCGACATCGCCGACCATGCCAATATCTGGAGGATTTCCGATGATTTCTGGGACAACTGGAAGCTGTTGAAAGCCCAGTTTCAGCGCTGCGCCGACTGGGCCCGCTACAGTGGCGGCGGTCATTACCCCGATGCGGACATGTTGCCGCTGGGCGCGATCCGGGCATCCAAACATTCCCACACGCGGTTGACGAAAGAGGAGCAATACACGGTGATGACGCTCTGGTCGATTTGCCGCTCGCCGCTGATTTTCGGCGGAGATTTGCCCCAGACCGATGCGTTCACCCTGTCGCTGCTTACCAATGACGACGTGCTGGCCGTTGACCAGCACAGCAGCGGGGGAAGGCAATTGTTTCGAGATGGCGATTTGATTGCCTGGACCGCCGATGCGGACGGTTCGAGCGACAAATATCTGGCGGTTTTCAACGCTCGCGATGGAGCGGATGTCCAACCTGCCGCCGTTTCGGTATCGTTGAAGGACATCGGTTTT
>JBEKIV010000165.1:0-8897 GCA_050011595.1 Tepidisphaeraceae bacterium | reverse complement strand
CGTACCCGCAAATTGGACAGGCACCCTTGGATCGCCGCACCCTTTGACGCATCATTCGGATCTTTCGGTGCAACATTGAAGCCATCACAATAGCGGGCAGAATTGCGAGGATGCCGACCGGGAACCATACCGGAAAAATCCAGTTGTGGTATTGGTACTCCTCCCAATTTTTTTCAAGGTCACCTATGCCATCGCATTCCCCGAAACCCAGATGATTCCAAGTGGAATGGGATAGATCTTCCGGAGAAAAGATTTCGCCGTCGAAGGCGGGGCTTCTATCATGCCCCCAAAAACGGAAGTTTAAAGGTTCATGCGAGACCATGGGTTCGATGTAGGATGACCGCTTGACATAAACCCATCCCGGTACAAATTCCAGCACATAATATGTGCCCGTGCCTGTGCGGTGAAAGAAGGTGTCCGTTTGCTTTTTGCCGGGAGAGGCGAGCGCAAAAAACAGTATTCCGAGTGTCAACGACAACGTGGCGAGCCATATAGATAGCCGGTGCCAGAAACGGTTCATTCGCGCAGATTGTACCGCGCCTGACAAATGACCAATGACAAATGCCCCTTGTTAGGCTATTGTTTGCCATCAGATGGCCGTGAAATTCGTCATCGGTCGGGCCGGCACGGGCAAGACGGCGTGGTGTTTTGAGCGGATTGTCCAGTCGATTCGCCAGCAGCCGCTGGGCGCGCCGATCTATTGGATTCTTCCGCGTCAGGCCACGTTCGTTGCGGAGCGCGCGCTGGCTTGCGGCGGGGGATTGGGAGGATATTTCCGCGCCCGCGTCCTTTCCTTCGAGGATTTGGGCGCCGAAATCCTGGCCGAATGCGGCGGCGCGGCGGTGCCGGAGATTACCGATCGCGGCCGCCGGATGATCCTCGGCCATCTTCTTCGCCGATTGCACGAGCAGCTTCGCTTCTTCCGCTCGGTTGCCCATCACCCCGGCGTCGCCGCCGAACTCGATGGGACGTTCGCCGAACTGGAACGTGCCGGCCACCAAGCCGTCGGCATCGAGGGGCAACTGACCGACGCTGCCGCCAGCCCCGCCCTGAAGGCCAAGATTCACGACCTGGCGCTGATCTATTCGCATTACGTGAAGTTTCTCGGTCAGGATCGGATCGATCCCAATCGCCGGCTGGCCGAAGCGCTGGCGGCGATCGGCCGATGCCGGTCGTTGCCCCAAGCCGAGGTCTTCATCGATTCCTTCTACGATTTCACCGGCTCGGAGCGGAAGGTGATCGCGGCCCTCGGCAAAGCTTGCAAATCGGCGTCCATCACGCTGATGCTCGATCCGAGCACCCCGTGCATCGCCAATCCGCACCATGTTCCCGACGAGATGAGCCCGTTCCACCGTTGCGAGCAGGCGTATCGGAAATTGTGGTTCACGCTCCAGGAGGAAGGCGTGCAAGTGCTGGAGCCGGCGCTGCTGAACGAACCGCGAAGGTTCAAGGGCCGGCGGCTGGCCATGCTCGAGCGCCTCTTCTTCCCCTCGCCCGGCCTTGAGGCCAAAGGCCCCGGCGAGCCTGCGGACCGCGCCATTCAACTCGTCGAGGCCCCGGATTACCAGGCGGAGGTGGATGCCGTCGCCCGATGGATTCGCATGCTCGTCGCCGGCGGCATGCGCTACCGCGACGTCGTCGTGCTCATGCGGAGCCAGCAGGATTACCAGCATTTTCTGGAAGCTTCCTTCCACGAGCACAACGTTCCATTCTTCGTGGATCGTCGCCGGTCGGCGTCGCATCATCCGCTGCTCCGGCTGATCCGGGCCGTGCTTGCCGTGGCAACGAGCAACTGGTCGCACGACTCGATGATGGCCGTCATCAAGACGGGGCTGGTTGGATTGACTGAATCCGACGCCGATGCGCTGGAGAATTACGTCCTGCTCCATGGGATCGATCACGCAACGTGGATCTCGCCGCAGCCCTGGACCGGCCGGCGGTCCCGCGGCGAGGAATCGGACCCCCTCTGGGTTGACGTGGCCCCGCCAATGGATGCCCTGCGCCGCGGCTTGGTGGACCGGCTTGGGCGGTTTGTCCAAGCGGCCGCGGGACCGCACGAGGTATCGGTGGCATCGCTGGCCTCGGCGATCTTCCGTCTTTTGGAGGATTTCCACTGCCGCGATCAGATCGTGCAATGGATGGACCGTGCCGCCCAAGCGGGCGAAGCGGAGGCTTTGCCTTCCGCACTGGAAGAGCGCGGCGAGCACGAACGGGTCTGGGACGAACTGGTCAAGCTGTTCGACGAACTGGTCGATCTCTTCGGCGATGAAGCGATTTCACTGAAGGATTTCTCGGCCCTGGTGGATTCGGCGCTGGAGGGGTTCGATCTGGCGCTGACGCCTCCGACGGTGGATCAGGTTTTGGTGGGCGTGGTTGACCGGACGCGCGCTCCGGCCGTGAAGGCGTGCGCGGTGCTGGGTCTTGCCGAGGGGCAGTTTCCGCGGGCCAGCCGGGAGGATTCGATCTTCACCGATGCCGATCGCCGCACCCTGGGCAGGCACAACATCGACCTCGATCCCGACACTTCACGCCGGCTTCTCGACGAGCATTTCCTCGGCTACGTCGCCCTGACGCGCGCGTCAGAACGGCTGCTGCTGACGCGCAGCGCCGGCGACGAAGCCGGCAGGCCCGTCGGCGCCTCGCCGCTGTGGCAGCGCGTGGTCGAGATCATGCCGGACGTGCCGTTTGCGAGGCTGCCCCAGGAGGAAATGTTGCCGCTGCGCCTCGTCGCGACGCCCCGGCAATTGGTCGGATCGCTGATGCGCTGGGTGCGCCAGGGCGCCGCCGAGGCGCAGTGGGAGCCGGTGTATCAATGGCTGGCGACGCATTCACCGTGCGATGATGCGATCGACGTGGCCCGCTTTCGCGCGTGGAAAGCGCTGAGCTACGGCAACGAAGCCACGCTTGACGCCGGCCGCGCCGCCCGAATGTTCCCTTCGCCGCTGCCCGCCAGCATATTTCAACTGGAATCGTTCCGCATGTGCCCCTATCAACACTTTGCGCGATACGGGCTGGGGCTGGAGCAGCGCCAGCATCGGCAAATCGACCGGGGCGATCTTTCCCGCGTATTTCACGAGGTTTTACAGCGGCTGGTGAAAGAGCTGATCGCGTCCCGGCAGACCTGGCAGGACCTGGATGACGCCCAGGCGAATCAGCGGCTCTCGCGGTTGACGGGGCAACTCAGCCAGCAGCTTCGCGACGATCTGATGCTCTCCAAAGCGCGCAACCGTTACCTGCTGGGACACATCGAGAAAACGCTTGGTTTGATCGCCGCGGCGCAGAAAGCCTCGGCCCAGCGCGGTGGATTCCGGCCCGCTTTCATCAACGTTCGCTTCGGATCGGATCAGACCGACTCGCTGCCGCCGCTGGCGATCCGCACGCCGGCGGGAAACCAAACCCTGATCCACGGGAAGATCGACCGGGTCGATCTCCTTGCCGATGGATCGGCCTGCGCCCTGGACTATCGCCTGTCCGCCGACCCGCCGGACGCGGGTAGCGCGTATCACGGCCTGAGCCTGCAATTGCCGAGCTATCTTCTGGTGTTGGAGCAGCATGGCCGGCATTTGACGGAAGAAGTCAAGCTCGCCCCCGCCGCGGCATTTTTCATCAAACTCCTTCGCCCGGTGCGGCCGGCCGATCCCCAAAACGCCCCCGCGCCCGACGATCCGCGCTTTCACCTGCTCGTCAAGCCGCGCGGAATCTTCGACCTGCGCGTGGCCGGGGAATTGGACCGATCCCTGACCGAGGGAAATTCCGAGGTGGTGCAGCTCTTTCTCAAGAAAGACGGCACGGTGGGACGCGTGAACCAATCCGACGCGGCCGGCAGCGCCCAATTCGCCGCCCTGCTCCGCCACATCGAACGGCGAATCGGCGAACTCGCCGACCAGATCATGGCCGGCCGGATCGACGTCCGTCCATATCGGATGGGAACACAGACCCCGTGCCCGAGATGCGAGTTTCGTTCCTTATGCCGCCTGGAGCCGAGCCCGGGATGCTATGACGACCTGGAGGCAATGAACAGGGAGGAGATGCTTCGGAGAGTTACAGAGGAGAAGTTGAGATGAAATCCGAAATCCGAAATCCGAATGACGAATCAAGCCCGAATGACGAAATCCGAAGTGGTTTTCGTTTCGTCATTCGGGTTTCGGATTTGATTCGTCATTCGGATTTCGGATTTCGGATTTTCGCGGGGGATTCGACGCAATGACGACTCGGACTCCCATCTGGACCCCGCGCCAACGTGCCGGCATCGAAACCCTCGGCCACAGCCTGCTCGTCAGCGCCGCTGCCGGGTCGGGCAAGACGGCGGTCCTGGCCGAGCGATGCGCCCATCTGGTTTGCGATGCCGAAAACCCCTGCGACGTCGATCAGTTGCTGGTGGTCACGTTCACGGAATCCGCCGCGGCCCAAATGAAGGCGCGAATCCAACTGGCGCTTCGCCAGCGATTGGCGCGCAATCCTTCAGAGCGTCTGGCGCGGCAGGTGGGATTGGCCGAACACGCCCACGTCAGCACCGTCCATGGTTTTTGTTTCCGGCTCCTGAAGCAGAATTTCACGCTGGCCGGGATCGATCCGGAATTCGAAATCCTCGATGCCGACGAGGCCGCCCTGCTCCGCCGCGAAATCGCCACCGATCTGTTTCACCGCCGCTATGAGGACGACCAGACCGGAGATTTTCATCGGCTCATCGATGCCTACGGCGACGGCGACGACGAATCGCTGATTCGCCAGGTCGTCGCCACGCACGAGTTGCTGGCCAGCCTGACCGATCCGCGGGGCTGGATCGAAACCAGCGCCCGCGTCATGCGCGAGTCGGCCGAGAAGCCGCTGGAGGAATCGACGCTGGGGCGGGACCTGATCGGGCAGATCGACGCGGGGCTGTCGGCGCTGGT
Source organism: Tepidisphaeraceae bacterium (assembly GCA_050011595.1). GTDB lineage: Bacteria > Planctomycetota > Phycisphaerae > Tepidisphaerales > Tepidisphaeraceae > PALSA-1353. The sequence continues at coordinate 4,005 of JBEKIV010000165.1, read as the reverse complement.
GCGCCGCTGCGACGACGCCCGGCGGACGGTCGCCGCCCTGGGGCGGGAGTTTGAGCCGTACTCGCAATATTTAACGGAATTGTCCCCTTTCTTCGCCCATTGGAAGCGGGTGCTGAGCGAACAGGGGCTGGACATGCTCGTCGGCGAGGTGGCGGACTTCCGCGCCGCCCGGCCTCGGATTCCTGCCGTGCGCGGACAGCCGGCGGCCAAGGATTTGGCCAAGTCGATCGTGGATGGCGTCAAAAATGCGGTGGATGAAAATCCGCTGGGGGAATTGCTGGCGGCTAACAGCCGGCAGTGGCGCGTGGGAATGACCAGTGTCGCGCCGCACGCCCAGGCTTATCTGGCCCTGGTGCTGGATTTCGGGAGGGAGTATTCCGCGGCCAAGTCAGCCCAGCGCGCCCTTGATTTCGCCGATCTGGAACGGCTCAGCCTGAACGTACTGGGCGAGGGCGACGCCGATCCGATGCGTCCATCGGCCCTGGCAAGGTCGCTGCACGAGCAGTTCCGGCACGTTCTGGTGGACGAATATCAGGACATCAATCCGATTCAGGATGCGATCCTTTCGCTCGTGAGCCGGGAGTGCCTCAGCAAGCAAAACGCCAACCTGTTCTGCGTCGGCGACGTGAAGCAGAGCATTTTCCGTTTCCGCCTGGCCGAGCCGAAAAGATTCCTGGATCGGCGCCGGCGTTTCTCCGCGGCAACCGACAAGCGCCTGGGGGAAGTGATCGATCTGCGTGAGAATTTCCGCAGCCGTGCCCCGCTGCTGGAGGCGATCAACGGCGTTTTCGAGCGGCTGATGACACAGGAGGCGGCGGAGATCGAATATGACCAGTCGCATCGGCTGGCCGCGGGGCGCAGTTTTCCGCCGGGGGACGGCGTTTCGGATTTCGTCGGCGCGCCGCTGGAGTTGCACCTGTTGCCGGAGGAACCGGGAGGCGCCGAGGGGCTGGACCCGATGCCGAGGTCGGAAGAGTTGGAACGCGTCGATTACGAGGCGATCCTGGTGGCCCGGCGAATCCGGCAATTGCTGGGCAAGGACAGCTTGCCGCGCATGAACGTCTGCAAGCCGGATGATTCCGGCCGCGACGTTCTGAAACCCATCGAACCGGGCGATATCGTCGTGCTTTTGCGGGCGATGCAGCACAAGGCCGACCGCTTTGCCGAGGTCATCCGCGCCCACGGAATCGAGGTGTACAACGAGGCCGGCGGCGGATTGTTTGAAGCGACGGAGGTGCGAGACATCCTCAGCCTGCTGCAAATCCTGGATAATCAGCGGCAGGACATTCCGCTGGCGACGGTTTTGCGGAGCCCGCTGGCCGGGTTACCCGATGCCGATGACGCGCTGGCGCGGATTCGCCTTGCCTACCGCGACGAGGCCGATCCCGTCCCGTTCCACGAAGCGGTACGGCGGTACGCGGGGGAGAAAGACGATGAACTGGCGGCGCATCTCAAGGATTTTTTGAATCGCCTGGCCGAGTGGCGCGACCAGGCCAACAAGCGTCCGGTGGCGGAGCTGCTTTGGCGGCTTTACGACCAGACGGGATACCTGGCGTTCTGCGGCGGATTAGACGACGGTAGGCAGCGCACGGCGAACTTGCTGGAGTTGCACCGCCGCGCCGGCCAGTTCGGCACGTTTTTGCGCCAGGGACTCTACCGCTTCCTGCGGTTCCTGGAGAACCTGAAGGAGGAGACGGACCTGAAGCGTCCTTCGCCGGCGGGGCAGGCCGAGCAGGCGGTGCGGATTATGAGCATCCACCGCTCCAAAGGCCTGGAATTCCCGGTCGTTCTGCTGCCGGACCTGGGCAAGCAATTCAACCTCTCAGACACGCGCGGCGCGATTTTGGTGGATCGGCAAATGGGGTTGGGAATGGCGGTAGTGGATCAGGAGCGGTTGATTCGATACCCCTCGCTGGCCTCGACGCTGGTGCGGCAGAACCTGCTTCGGCAAACGATGGCGGAGGAATTGCGCCTGCTGTACGTCGCCATGACCCGGGCCAAGGAACATCTGATCCTGGTGGCAACGTGCGGCGTGGAGGACCGGCAGAGATGGCAGAGCCAATGGTCCGGCCATGACGGCCCGCTGCCGCCGGATGCGGTCCAAGGCGCCAAACGAGTGATCGACTGGCTCGGCCCCGTCGCGGCCATCACCGCCGGGGCATCGCATCCCATTTTCGAGCTTCACGAGTACGACGCCGCCGACGTGCGGACCTGGAAAAATCCCCGCCATCAGCGCCCGGAATTCTCCGCGCGGCAGAAGGGGATGGTCCGCCTCGAGCCGCTGCCGGGCGATCCGCCCATGAACGATGCGGCGCGGCAATTGATCCAAAGATTTCAGACGGTCTATCCCTTCGACGCCTACACGCGCGTCCCGGCGACGGCTTCGGTGACGTCGTTGGCAAAGGGAATCGCCGCGCAGGCGCGCGAATCGTTGCCGCTTGGGCGCAAACTGGATTTGCCTCGGTTTTTCCAGAAGGAAGCGACGCCCAGAGCCACGGACATCGGCAACGCGACGCATGCGCTGCTGCAATACTTCGATTTTTCCGGCGCCGCGACGTTGCCCCGGATCGAGCGGCAGATCGCGGAACTGGTGGATCGGAAATTGTTGTCAGCCCAGGATGCCGGTCTGGTCGATCGCGCCGCGGTCCTGTGGCTCCTGGAAAGCGAGGTGGGAAAATTGATCCGCGCCGGCCACGCCCGCCTGATGCGGGAAGTTCCCTTCGCCTTGATGAGGCCCGCCCAGGATAGTCCGCCCAGCGAGGATGCGTCGGACCAGATCATGATCCGCGGCCGGATCGATCTGCTCGTCCCCACGGAATCGGGATTAGCCATCGTCGATTACAAGACGGACCGAGTGAGCGAGCCGGAATTGGAGCAGCGCGCCCAAGCCTACGGCCGGCAGATGCAGCTTTACGCCGAGGCGATCCGCAAAGTGGCCGGGGGGAAAATCGCCGCGGTTTACCTGGTGTTTCTGACTCCGAGGCGGATTGTTTCCATTGGGGACAAACGACCTGGATAGATCCGTTCGATCAGGCGACGGGCGGCCGGCCGCTGACGGTTGTTTCCCTTCCGACCATGAGATCGAGCGCCAGCCGGGCCGCATTGCGGCTGGCGCCGGGGCGGTTGAGTGTGCGGATCAGGTTCTGTAGCCGGTCGCGCTGCTCCGCCAAAAGCTGGGGATTGTGAAGGTATTCCAACGCCTTGTCCGCCACCGGCTGGTTGGAGCCGTACCAGGGAACGAATTCGGGCACGATCGCCTGCCGGCCATCGTTCAGGAGGTTCACCAGGGAAAAGACGCGGGCCTTGACGATCCAGCGGGCCGCCAGGTGCCAGATGATCGGGTTCAGGCGGTAGACGACGATCTGCGGCGCGCCGTGACCGGCGGCGTGGAGCGTCGCGGTGCCGGAAACCGTCAGGCACAAATCGCATTGGGGAATAAGCTGGTTGAATTTATTCATCCCAAGTGAAAATGGCCCAATCGCCTGCAAACCTTCCGAAATCTCCCGCCCGGACGCGGCGTATTTGGCTTCGAGAAGCCGCGTCACCACGCCGTGCGTGGCCGGCATCGTGGGGACCAGGAACGTGGCCTTGGGGAAAGATTCGATGATTCGGTCGCAGACCTCCAGGAGATTGCCGAAATTTTCCCTGGCGACGGCGGCGCGGGAGCCGGGAATGACGCCGACGACCGGCGGACGGCTCGGGAAACGCTTGGCCGGATCGACCGGCGGATGGGCGGGAAGTTCGTCGAACAGCGGATGACCGACAAACGTCGCTTGCACGCCCCGGTCGAGGAAGAATTTTTCCTCGAACGGCAGGATGCAGGCGACTCGGTCCACGTAGCGCCGGAGGCGCTTGATGCGGCCGGGCCGGCTGGCCCACATCTGCGGCGCGACGTAGTACATCACCGGAACGTTCATCCCATGCGCCAACCTCGCCCAATGCCAGTTCATCGCCCAGGAATCGATGCAGATGACCAGGTCCGGCGGCCGCTGGCGGAAATGGTTG
>JBEKIV010000164.1:0-8904 GCA_050011595.1 Tepidisphaeraceae bacterium | reverse complement strand
CGCCGATCTTGCCGACGGCCTGTGTCCCGTCCACGTGGAGCGGCGTCCCGGCCTTCTTGCACATTTCGCCGATGGCGGGGATGGGAAAAATCACCCCCGTTTCGTTGTTCGCCCAGAGGAGCGTGACCAGCGCGGTTTGGTCCCCGATCGCCGTCGCCAGGGCCTGGAGGTTCAGCCGCCCCTTGTCGTCCACGTCGATCGTGCAAATCTCGAATCCCTCGCCGGCCAGTTGCCGGCAAAGCTCGCCGGTGGCCGAGTGCTCGACCGCGCTGGTGACGATTTGCCGCCGCGGCGTCCGCGCGGGCAGCAGCCCGCGGATCGCGGCGTTCACCGATTCGGTCCCCGATCCGGTGAAGATCAATTCCGATTCCCGGGCGCCGATCAATTCCGCCACCGAGGCCCGCGCGTCGTCGATCGCCTTGCGGGCCAGTTGCCCAAACCGATGGACGCTCGACGCATTGCCGTAATATTCGTTGAAATACGGACCCATCGCCTCCACGACCGCGGGGTCCGGGCGCGTCGTGGCATTGTTGTCCAGATAGATAACGCTCATGTTCGCGCCGGCCGATGAAGATATACCGCGAAGACGCGAAGAACGCGAAGGGGCGCGAAGAATGCTCCCATTTCAATTCGACAGCATTCCTTCGCGCAACTTCGAGTCCTTCGCGCCTTCGCGGTAAGAGGTATTCAACAGGCAAAGCCAAGCATGCGGACTATTCATTGAATCCGCGAAATTTCCGTCTCGCTTCGCCGGTGTTGCAGAGTGGCTTTGCGAAGCGTCCGGCGCTCCAGCCACGTCAGCGACGCCATCCCCCGCGCCGAGACCTTCGCCAGAATGGCGTCGATCCGGTCCCGCGCCGCTTTCTCCGCCCGCGCGATTTTACGCGCCCGGCGGATCACGCGCCGGCTCAGCCGGCGACGCCGCGGCTTCTCCTCCGTGAACAAGCTGCCGCTGAAATCAACCGTTTCCCGCCAATCTTCTCCCCCACCTTCGTGAAGCGCCATCCGCCGCTGATAAGACTCATAGCAGCAGAACGCCATGCATGCCGCCAGCAACCATCCCTGAACCGCCAGCGCCACCAGTGCCACCAATCCCACCACCACGGCCCCCACCATGCCCACGTTCGCCTCGATCAGCATCGACTGGAAATTTCCCGCCATCGGCCAGAGCATCGCCTGCAACATCCGCCCGCCGTCCAACGGGAAGATCGGCAACAGATTCAGCAGCAGCAGCCTGTAATTGATCACAAACGTCCACGCGCAGTAAAACGCCGGGTCAGACCAGGAGAAATCCGGCGACGGACCATGGAACGGATTGAACGAAACCATCACGTGCCCCGCGGCAGACGATGCCCTATGAATTCCGGCCGTCGGCGTCAGTTCGTAAACCGCGATGGCCGAAGCCACGCACAACAGGAGGTTCAGCATCGGTCCCGCCGCCGCGGTTACGAACGTCGCCCCCGCGCGTTGCGGCGGCTGTGCCGGCGTCAATCCCCCCGCCGGCCAAAGCAACGCCTCATCCCCGTCTCCACCCAACCGCCGCGCCGTCAAGCAATGCGCAAACTCATGTACCATCACCAGCCCCGTCCACAGCGCCATGCTGAAAACGCGCACCGGGAACCGATAGTTCCAATCCAGCAGCAATATCGCCAGGACAAAAACGATCAGCGACGAATGCGCGCGCACTTCAACGCCCAGCGCGCTGACGATTCGTACCGAGCCGTTCACCAGCCACAGAAGTGGATTCGTCAAAGCCCCGCTGCGATCGCGGTAATGAGGTCGCTCATCCCAGGCCATGCGTGGGTCCCTTCACGTCCGCTCCGCGGTGGAATCTTTCATACATCAGCAGCGTCGCGATGGTCTTGCCGTCCACGATCTCGGCGTTGTCGATCATCTTCAGCGCATCGTCGAACAGCACCGGCATTGTCTCGATCTCCTCGCCCTCCTCCAAAGCCGCCACCTTCTTTTCCAGATCGTAGGCCGCGAAGGCGTACAACTTCTCGGTCAGAATCCCCGGGGACGAAAAAAAAGCCCCGATCCGCTTCAGCCGGCCCGCCAGGTATCCCGTCTCTTCCAACAGTTCCCTGCCTGCGCAGTTCATCGGGTCTTCCCCTTTTTCCAGCGTCCCAGCTGGCAATTCGATCAATACCTGATGCACCGAATACCGGTGGTTGCGGATCATCAAAACCCGACCGTCATTCATCACTGGCAACACCACCACCGCCCCGGGATGAACCACAATTTCCCGACTAAATTCCCGCCCCGTCGCCTCATCCTCCAGCCGATCCACTTCCAGCCGCACCTTCTTCCCCTTGTACATGACCTGTTTCTCGATCAGGCGGTATTCCATCGGCCGGCTCCTTCATGCCGATTATACCCAACACTCTCCGTGCGGATGCACGCAAACCGCGCACCACAAAAGATTCGGTTTGGGATGGAATTATGGTATCCCCCTCGCCCTACCTTTGTTAGCCTATTTTTGGACCGTCAGGAGTCCGTCCATGAACATCGGCTTGAACCGTGCAATCTCGGTTTACTTCCGCATCTTTGCCGCCTTTACAATCGCCCAACCGCCCGCCAGCACCTAATGCAGGCCTCTGATTTCATTCTCTTACTGGTCGTCCAGATCGGCCTGATCCTTGGCCTCAGCCGGATCATGGGCTTCCTGTTCGTACGCTTCCGACAGCCCCAGGTCATGGGCGAAATGATCGCCGGGATCATGCTCGGCCCAAGCCTCTTCGGCTGGCTGATGCCCGCCGCCTTCAGCAGCGTTTTCCCCGAACAGAGCATTCAGTACCTCAACGCCCTCAGCCAGGTCGGAGTGATCTTCTTCCTCTTCCTCATTGGCCTTGAACTGGACCCCAAGCTCCTCCGCAACCGCGGCCGTGCGGCCATCGTCATCAGCAATGCCAGCATAATCGCCCCCTTTCTCGCCGGAGCTTGCCTGGCCGTGTTTCTCTATCCCAGGCTCTTCAACCGCGTCCCAGCCATACCAATCACGTCCGTCGCCCTGTTCCTGGGCGCGGCCATGAGCGTCACCGCATTCCCCGTCCTGGCCAGAATCCTCACCGAGCGAAACCTTCACAAAACCCAGGTCGGCGCGATCGCCATCACCTGCGCCGCCGTCAATGACGTCACCGCCTGGTGCATGCTCGCCGTCGTCATCGCCATCGCCCGCGCCACCGGGGTCGGACCCGGACTCCTCACCGCCGCCAAGGCCGTCCTCTACATCTTCCTCATGTTCATCCTCGTCCGCCCGTTCCTTCGCCGACTCGAACTCGTCTTCGAACGCCGCGGCGGACTTAGCCAAGATCTCCTGGCCGTCATCCTCATTCTGGTCCTGGCCTCGTCGTTTGTGACCCAGTGGATAGGCATCCACGCCCTCTTCGGCGCGTTTCTGATGGGCGCCATCATGCCCAAGGGCACCGCCTTCGTCCAAACTCTCACCGAGAAGCTTCAGGATTACACCGTCGTCTTTCTGTTGCCTATTTTCTTCGCATACATCGGCCTGCGCACCCAGATCGGCCTGCTCGATCACGCCTCGCTTTGGTTCTACACCGGCTTGATAATTCTGGCCGCCAGCGCCGGGAAATTCGGCGGCTCCGCCGTCGCCGCACGCGCCTGCGGACTCTCCTGGCGCGAAGCCTCCGCCATCGGAATCCTCATGAATACCCGTGGGCTGATGGAACTGGTCATCCTCAACATCGGCCGCAATCTCGGCGTCATCACCGAGGCCGTCTTCGCCATGATGGTCATTATGGCCATCGTCACCACCGCCCTGACCACCCCCATGCTTCAGTGGTTCTATCCCAGAGCCATCGTCGAAGCCGAAGCAGCCGCCGCGCGCGAAAAGGCCGCCCAAAAGCTCTTCACCGTGCTCATTCCCATCTCCCTCCCCGCCAGCGGCGGACCGCTGGCCAGAATGGCCGCCATGCTCTCGCCCGCCCTCGAAACCGGACGCCGAATCATCGCCCTTCATCTCCAGCGTCTTGCCGACCGCGACCCGTATTCCGTCCGCATGTCCGACGCCTCCAGTCAGCCCACCGAGGCGCTCCAGCCGCTCCTCGCCACAGCCCGCGAACTGGACATCCCCGCCGAGCCGATCGCCTTCGTCAGCCGCGACATTCCCAGCGACATCGCCCGCATCGCCCGCCTCCGCGCCGCCGACCTCATTCTCATGGGCTTCCACAAACCCGTCTTCGGCCAGGCGATTCTCGGCGGAACCGTCCACCGCGTCATGACCGCCAGCGATAACGACGTCGCCGTCTTCGTCGATCATGGCATCGACCACGAGATCAGAACGGTCCTCGTTCCCTACCTCGGCGGCAAGCACGACCTTCTGGCTCTCGATCTGGCCGGCCGAATCGCCCGCAATGCCCGCGCATCGCTGACCGTTTTGCACGTTATTCCCCCCCGCCGGTCCGTAACCGACGCCGTCCTCCACGCCCGCTCCATCGTCGACCGGACATTTGCCGATCCCACCCAGCCGACCCCCATTCATTTTCAGGTCATCGAAGACGAATCCCCCGTCGATGCCGTGATCCGCTCGGCCAGCCAACACGACCTGCTCGTCATCGGCGTCGAAGAGCAATGGGGGATGCAATCCCAGCTTTTCGGCTTCCGCCCCGAGCGCATCGCCCGCGAAGCCGCGACGTCCCTGTTAATCGTCCGCAAATACGCCGGGCCTGTCGTTACTCCGACCACCGCTTCGCGCCCGGCCGAAGCATTGGCAACACCAACTTCACGGTGACGGCCGGCTCGATGGCCGGGTTGCAAAGGGCGGTAGGAGGATTAGTTCGGCGCACCGATTTGTCTGAGTATTGATTACCGCCAATAGACCCAATGGATAAGTCAACTGAATCTGGTGAATCTCCGGATGGTTCTCTACTATGACCGGAACCACGGCGCAATCTTTTCCGTAAGCCGCCTCGATTTCGGTTCGCGTTGATCCGATATGAATTCCTTTGTCCGTCGAACCGGCGAAGGGGCGCATCCGAGGCTTGCTGGAGGCGCTTGGTCCCTCGGCCATGATTTGCTGAAGGCCGGCTTTAGCATCGACGGGAAGAATCAAACCCTTTCCAGAGTATTCCAGTATCTCCACGGCTCCCCCTCGCAGAACTCCCTGCGGTTCGCCGAGAACTGCTACGATCCGCTGTCTCGTGGCCCCGAATTTCAATTCGCCGATTCCGATGCCCGGCTTGAGCACCAGCTTTTCCAATTCCCGGCCCGTCGGCGCGGGCCCAGGCGTTTGGGGCAAGGGAATTTCCACCGTCGGCTTGGTCGAAGTCGTCGATTGGATTGTTATCGTGGCGCTTGCCAGGCTCGCGCCGCGCACGGGCAAAGACGAGCGGAGTTCATATCCCTTCGGCACGCTCATGTCGAACAGCGAATCATCCAACGGGACATCAAATTTCAGGTCATCGATCACACTCTCGGGCTGTCCATCGGGCTTCGGACTCAATTCGATGCGTGCCGGCAGCCTGGTTTTCGGATTAACCCAAACGGTCGCGAAAACACGCTCTTTCATGAGGGTGACAGTTCCGGAAAATCCGTCGAGCATTTGACCGCTGAATTCTCTTTTCCCGATCGACTTGGGAACCTGCGAGCCGATTTCCCGCAGTTGGGCGTAGATGTCGCAGTTGCCGGCAAATGGACCGAAAGCCCGAGCGGCTACGTGGGCCTTGGTATCCAGCGTAATTGAATTACCGGAGTCGATGTCGTCGATGATGATCAATCCATCATCCGTATCAAATCGCCCGCGAGAGCCCTTGACGGAAAGCCGGGCCGATTTTTGTGGCTCATGGTTATTGGCCTCCTGAATGATCGTCGCCTGAAATGATTTCGTCTGCATCACCTGCTGCATCACATCCGCAAACGTGATCTCCCCGCCGCCCCGGTAGACCAACCAGCTTGCGGCGATAATCGCCAGCAGCACAGACGCGGCCATCAGCGCGACCTTCGTCCACGGCGCTCTTCGCCGAGGCGCCAACCGCATCGCCGCGATCGTTCGCTCAATCAGTTCCGCCGACGGCCCGGCGATCGCCCGCGACTGGCGCAGTTGCCGGGCCGCGATTTCCAGAATGTCGCCATCCCCGCTCTTGTCGCTGATGTTCATGGTCGTCTCCGAATCGGCGGCAAATGTTTCGCCAGTCGGCCCTGCAATGTCGCGCGTGCTCGATGGAGCAAGACCGCCACGTACCCCACATCGATTCCCATCGCCGCGCCGACTTCGCCTGGGTCCATCTGTTCCAACTGCGTCATGCAGAATGCCGTCGCTTGGTCCGGCGGAATGTCTTTCAGCGCGTCGAGCAGAACGTCGCCAAATTCCTCTGCCGCCATCGCGCTCCATGCCTCCCCGTCCCGGCTGGGATATTGTTCGTCAAGCGGCACTTGTTTCCGGCGAGCCGCCGCTCTTCTGCGAATCCAATCAATCGCCCGCCGGGTGGCGATGCGCTTCAGCAATGCCAACGGATAATCCACCTTTGTTCTGGCCGCCAATTGAACGTACTGGACGAATGTCTCCTGAAAACAATCGGCCGCATCTTCCTGCTTTTTCAAAAGCCGGCAGATTGTCCGCCACACGGCCGGACCGTGTTGCGCAACCACGCTGTCACACTCATCCATTCAGCCTCCGCAAGCGCTCGCCCTGAATTCATTGTCGCAGTCCCTCGCCGGGAATTACAGGATTCTGCAGTCCCGCTTGTATGGCCTGCAAAAACCATGTCACGATTCTTGACATTTTCGCTCTCCCATGGTCTAATGCTCTTTCTATGCATCCGGCGATCCTCCTTTCGACTCGACTTGCCCTGGCCCTTCCGGGCCTTGCTTGCGCGCGATCGTAGGACGCCTGATATATCAGCGTGATTTCAAGGCCCTGCGATCAAAAATCGTGGGGTTTTTTTGTTGGTTTGTTCGATTGTATTTGTATCAAGGAGTTTAGCCATGGAAACCATGGATACCGTGCGAGTTTTCGACACCACCCTGCGCGACGGCGAGCAATCGCCCGGCGCGACCCTCACCCGGCCCGAAAAGCTCGAGATCGCCAGGCTCCTTGAATCCATGGGCGTCGACGTCATCGAAGCGGGATTTCCCATCAGCTCCAACGGCGACTTCGAAGCCGTTCACGCCATCGCCTCGGAGATCGGCAAGAGCGTGGTCTGCGGCCTGGCGCGTTGCGTGCCGGCCGACATCGATCGCGCCGGCGAAGCCGTGCGTCCCGCCGCCCGCAAACGCATCCACGTCTTCTGCGCCACCAGCAAAATCCATCGCGAACACAAGCTCAAGAAGGGAAAAGAGCAGATAATCCAGATCAGCGTGGAATCGGTGAAGCAAGCCCGGCAGTACACCGATGACGTCGAATTTTCGCCCGAGGACGCCAGCCGCACCGAACTGGATTTTCTGGTGGAGATCGTCCACGCCGCCGTCGAGGCCGGCGCGACGACGGTGAATCTTCCCGACACCGTCGGTTACGCCACGCCCCGGACCTACGGCCAAATCTTCTCCCACCTGTTTTCCAAACTGCCGATCCTGAAACAGAGGAACGTCATTCTCTCCTGCCATTGCCACGACGACCTGGGATTAGCTGTCGCCAATTCCCTGGCCGCCATCGAAAACGGCGCCCGCCAGGCCGAGTGCACCATCAACGGCATCGGCGAACGCGCCGGCAATGCGGCCCTGGAGGAGATCGTCATGACCCTCCGCACGCGCAAAGACTATTTCAAGATCGACACGCGCATCGACGCCGCCAAGATCTATTCCGCCAGCCGCATGGTCAGCACCCTCACCGGACTGGTCGTGCAGCGCAACAAGGCGATCGTCGGCGAAAACGCCTTCGCCCACGAAGCCGGAATTCACCAGGACGGCATTCTGAAAAAGCGCGAGACCTACGAAATCATGGACCCGGCCACGATCGGAATCCCCGCGACTTCCCTGGTCCTGGGCAAACATTCCGGCCGGCACGCTTTCCGCGAGCGGATCATTTTCCTGGGCTACAACCTGACTGACGAACAACTCGAATTCGCGTTCGAGAAATTCAAAGCCCTGGCCGACAAGAAAAAGGAAGTCTTCGACGAGGACCTGGAAGCCTTGGTCGATACACAATTGGAATTGAAGAACGGACTGTGGGAACTGGTCGGATTGCAGGTCACGGCCGGCAGCAACACCATCCCCACCGCAACCGTCACTCTGCGCGACTCCAACGGACAGACAGTCCAGGACGCCAGCGTCGGCGACGGACCCGTCGATGCCATCTATTCCGCCATCCAGCGCTTGACCGGGATCAGGATGGCATTGACCGATTACCGCATCCGCTCGGTGACCAAGGGCAAGGAAGCGTTGGGCGAAGCCCACGTGGAACTGGAACACAGCGGCCGCAAAATCCGCGGCCGCGGCCTGAGCACCGACATTCTCGAAGCCAGCGCACTCGCCTACGTCGCCGCGGTCAATCGTTTGCGCAGCCTCAGCAATCGCGAGAAAACCGTCACGCAGCATTCGGGTTTATAAGATCGCGCGGAAGGCAGCATCGGCCGATTTGATCTTTCGGCCGATGCTGCTATTGTGCCGATGTCCGGGGTGTAGCTCAGCTTGGTTTAGAGCGCTTGGTTCGGGACCAAGAGGTCGCTAGTTCAAATCTAGTCACCCCGATTCGCCCGAAGGGCGAATAGAGCAGGAGAGAGTAGTAAGTGGAAAGTAGAGAAGGCAAAGGCGGATTCAACGACAACTTGCGCTGCTGAACCAAGTCGTGGACAGCCGTGCGACGGAGCGTTCTTTGCCTCATCTCCCATTGGCGGCCGGTGGCGGGGAAGCCCAGAACTGGCAATGGCTTGAGCCAGCCACACTTATCTTGTGTAATCTCGTCCGAAGCCACGGCGTTTTCGTGGACATGGGAGATGAATCGTAAGTTTA